>CAZFVP010000044.1:8639-11689 GCA_964522345.1 uncultured Gammaproteobacteria bacterium
ACAAGCCTTAACACGTTGGTACAAATGGTGGTAAATAATATCGGCATCACGTTACTACCAGAGATGGCGGTTAAGGCGAATATCACACATGATACCGATGCTGAAATTCGGCACATTCAAACTCGTCAAGACATGAGTCGTACTATCGCCTTAGTATGGCGTAAAAACTCACCGAGAAAGGAGGAGTTTGAAGCACTGGGTCGTATAATCTCGAATTTAAAGCCATAGGGGTTCTCACTGAAGTAGGCCTCAAGATTAATGCCGTTTATAGTGTATTGAGTGCAAGGGGCAAATCAACTGTATCGCGACGTTTAAAAATCAAATTAATTGGTTAATAGCGTCGGAATATTAATTAATAGATGTCTATCTAAATCGTATACTTACGGTCGGCATATTTAATCAAAGAAGTACTCAAATCCGACTTGAATAAAACTGTCATCTCGAAAACGAAATAAAGGGTCGGCAGGACTATTTGAGTCAAAATAACGAAGTTCGATATTCACTGTTATTACCGAACCAAGCCGGGTAGACGCTTCAACAAAAACCGCGCGACTATCAGAGTTATCAAGATCATTAGACAGACCCAGTAATAGCTGAGAGTCACTTATATCATTGAAGGCTAATCGCGCCCCCAAAAAAGCATCGTTTTGAAAAAGAGATGTCGCTAACTGGTCGCGTTGATCCCAAGAATACTCGCCTAATAGGCCTACGTCGTAAACTGAACCAAATACTCCAACAAGAGTATATTCTGCACCAATGGTCACTGCAGCAAAGTCTTCAAAGAAGCGGTCTTGATGGTTCCTCTGAATAGCTTCAAGCTTAACTGACCACCCACCAGTGGTTAACTGTATGTCTGCGCCAAATTGGTCGATCTGTGGGTAAAATGGTGTTGTTGAACCAGTTAAGAAATCTGCAAATCGTAATAAATCGGGTTCACGAGACGTACCCGAAAACCATGAAAAACCTAAGCCCCAGTCGCCAATCGTGTTGCTATACCGGGCAGCGAAATCTACATGTGACTGCTCTGAACTTGATTCGTAAAGTGCACCATCGGTGTCAACGACAAGGCCTCCAGTCAAACGCCCTTCAGAGCCTTCAAAAGTACGCTCGCGAAAGTAGGGCAGCACAAACGCCTCAAATGTTCCATAGTTGCTAAAGTAAGAGTAATGAACCATTGGTTGGCCAAGTTTATCTTCTCCATCAACGTTTTCGACACCATCGGTTTGATTGATAATATCGACCAAATGCTGAGATTCTGTAACGCCCCAAAATACTTGCCCAATGCCTGCTGAAAACTCGTAGTTCTCACCGTAGTGGGTGAATAGAAGTTGCCTGATATCAACATGTGAGCGTTCGCTATCTTGGGAGTCTAAGCGAACAAAAGGCTCGAAAACAAGTTGATCACTATCGTCATTCCATTGTGTAAAAAATTCAGCAGATAATCTTCCGCTAGTTTGCAATCGAGTGAGCCCTGGACGAGGGTTATCTTCAATGAAAACTCGTTGCTCGAGCTCTAGACTGCCATCATAGCTAAATGCCTGAGAGAGCGATGCCTCACTAACACACAAGCCGCTTGCTACAAAGCTGAGCCTGAGTGCGACATGCTTAAACTGCACCTGTTTAACGAGCACGCTTTAGCCGGTTTTCATTGAAATCACTTTCTTTTAGACCAACGTCAAATTCTAGATTCTTTATGACTATGTCGGTGCTCTTACCAGTTTTATGATTGGTCATGTTTTGCTTGTCAGCACGCCAATACTTGTCTTTGTAAAGTTTATAATCGCTGATAGTAAGTGTCTTGAGCAATGTATCTCGTCGATCATAAAAATCGATTTTATGCACTCGATAATGCTCGGTATCTACCCATGCATTAGCTTTAGTGTAACCGGAGTATTTGTCTACCGGGTCCATGCTGATCATGAACATGGTTTGTCCGTTGAGTTCGCCTTCACCTAGGTAATTGAAGTTAAATTTTTCTACTTCAAAAGACGACAAGTCTTCAAATGCGAATTCACTGCCCAAAAAGGGGCCAGATTTATTCTTAGATGCGATGCGTTTTACTCGCTTTAGCGCTGGCAAATAAATCCATTGGTCGTCATTTCCCGATATGTGAGAAAAAGATAAAAAAGATGTGCCTTTTACATCAAGAGGTGTATCGAAAATGGTAAGTGCTTTATCACCGTCGCCATCAACCTCAAATGCTTTGCTGCGCATTTGACGGACGATTTCCTGACCCTTACGCGTTCTCAAAGTCATCACCATTTCGCTTTGTGAATTGCCCCAACCAAGGTCTCTGGCCTTGATTTCTTTTGCTATTGCTAACCCTTTTTCTTCGCTTGTCTCAGCGTTTAAGCTAGAAGATAGTAATAACAATGTAATACAGACTATTAGTTTCATATTTTTCATAAAATTAGTATAAATTTACAATTATTGAGTATAACCAAAACAGAGAAAGACTTCGTGCAATTCACAATACACCAACGGCACTAATTTTTGCTTGAGAAGAGTTTAGCCCTTACCGTTGTTCGATATTTTCTTGGTGTGGTCGACGAAAATCGTCGAAATAACTTTGAGAAATAGCTTACGTCAACATACCCAACCCGATAGGCAATTTCACTGATGCTTAGATTCGTGTTTTGCAATAAATCACGCGCTTCACTTAGGCGTTGGCTTTGTAAATATTTAAGCGGGGGAAGGTTGGTTGCATCTCGAAAGCGCCGGTTAAAGTTACGTTGACTCATACCGAGCAACGTCGCTAAAGCGTCGATTGAAATATTATGGTTACTAAGGTTATTTTGCATCCAAAGCTGTGCCTGCAAGATCACCTCATCAGGATGATTGCTATTGTCTTCTTGATTAAAACTGAGCTTATCAAAAGGTTGTCTAACCTCATGCGAGAAGTGTTGCGCCAAATGGTCCGAAACGTCTTTACCAAACACGCGATGCACATGATGCAAGTTTAGATCAGTTTGTGCGTTAATACTCGCTGCGCAAAATAGTCTGCCTGCCGAGGTGATAAAATGTTGGCGTTTGAGCTCAACATCAGGATA
>CAZFVP010000044.1:11789-15061 GCA_964522345.1 uncultured Gammaproteobacteria bacterium
ACATCCATTTTTCGCATTTTTGCTGCCTGTTTAGCCGCAAAAAATAGTTCATATGCGTTGGTAAGGCTGGTCGCTAACATATTTGGCAAAACCAAAAAGGCGATTTGCATTTATAAACCTCCGATTTCAAAAAATGACCTTAATGACACTAATTATGGCTAAAATAGCATAATTAAAAACATTTTAGCACTTTATACTTCAGATACTAATTGTGTATTTGTCTACAAACGTTATTAAAGTAGCTGGAGTTTTTATGAATCGTCTACCCGTTATTGTTGGTTTTGGTGGTTATAACGCCGCAGGCCGAAGCTCTTTTCATCATGCCTATAGAAGAACTATTTTAGGTAGTTTAGACAATGATAAACGTGTCAAAACCTTATTAAGCTTAGCGACGCTAATGAACTTAGTAACGCATCAAGATGACTATTACATTGATGCAGATGGCGTGGCGCTTTCGGCCGAACAGGTGGCTGACAAATACCAAACAACGATTGAACAAAACACATTAATTCGTCGTATTCACGACGCTTATTTCGACGTAGAAGCGGTTCCAAGTTTCAATGATGTAGACCTTAGTAGTGACGATACCTCGACTTTTACGCTTAACCGTCGCGATCTACCCACGCCATTACCGAGTAACTGGCAGCTAGAAACACTGGACGATTCAACCGTTAAGGTCTCCATACGCGGAGGCTTGTCAATCAAAATGGAAAGCTTCAGAACCTTCGATGTTCAATCAGGCGGCATACTTCCAACCGGGTTTATTCCCAGCGATGAATACAATTCACGCTTTCACCCTAAGGGCTTACAGCTGACGGTGTTAGCCGCGTCTGATGCAATCAACTCGATTGGGATTCCTTGGGAAGAAATAGTGGCAAAAGTCGAGCCCGATCAAATAGCCATATTTGCGGCTAGTGCTTTGGGGCAAACGGATGAATATGGTGTTGCCGGCTACATGAAGTCTCGGCTTAAATCTAGCAGACCAACATCTAAACAAATGGCGTTGGGTTTAAATTCTATGGTCGCTGACTTCGTAAATGCTTATGTTTGCGGTAGCGTGGGTACCACTGGTGCGGTATCTGGTGCATGTGCTACTTTTTTATACAATCTGCGTTTAGCTGTCGATGATATCAATGCTGGCCGTCATCGAGTTGTCTTATGTGGCTCTAGCGAGGCGCCAGTTACCCCTGAAGTAATTGAAGGCTTTGCTGCAATGAGTGCTTTAGGCACTGACGACCGTCTAGCGAAACTCGACGGAGCTACTGTTTGCGACCATCGCAGAGCGTCACGACCTTTTGGTGAAAACGCTGGCTTTACGATGGGAGAATCAGGGCAATTTTTTGTTCTTATGGATGACGAATTAGCATTAGAACTCGGCGCTGAGATCTACGGAGCAATACCTAATGTGTTTGTTAATGCCGATGGTTTTAAAAAATCAATTTCGTCTCCTGGGGCAGGTAACTACGTTACTATGGCGAAGGCCGTTGGTGCTGCCAGAGCGATCGTCGGTGACGAATCAATTCGTAAACGATCCTATGTGCAAGCGCACGGTTCCAGTACACCACAAAACCGAGTCACAGAGTCTATGATTTTCGATAAAGTCGCATCGGCTTTCGGTATTGACAATTGGCCAGTCACAGCCGTTAAAGCCTTTGTTGGACACCCATTAGGGCCTGCTAGTGCAGATCAACTAGCAAACACCTTAGGGTCGTTTGCCGATGGTATTCTTACTGGTATTAAGACAGTTGAAAGCGTTGCGGAAGATGTTATAGACCAACGTTTAGAGATCCTTCTTGAAGATAAAGAAGCCGATATGGACGTTGCCTTTCTCAACTCTAAAGGCTTCGGAGGCAACAATGCAACAGCGACGGTGCTTTCCCCAAGTAAAGTCGAATCAATGATGGAATCTCGCTACGGGGCTCAAAAATTTGATCAATATAAACAAAAGAGATCAGGTGTAAGGACCGTTGCCGCACAATATGATAAAGATGCTTGCGATGGTGAATTGCACGTTATCTATAATTTTGGCAAAGGTATTATTGAAGACTGTGAAATACAAGTTAGTGATTCATCTGTGTCTATCGAAAATTTTGCACAGTCGATAAACTTAAACTTTGATAATCCGTATTCAGACATGAGTGATGCCTAAAAATTCAATACCACCCATTGCAAAAAAACTATTCAGCAGCAAACTTAGGCATAATTTAACATTATCAGGGAGACATGCCGTGCTTGAGCCAATGCAATTGGCTCATATTGACGATCTTAACGCGGCCGCAGCCGATGGTGAGTTGTGGAATCTCAAAGTAACTACGGTTCCTACCTCTAGCCAAATGCCTAGGTTTGTAGAGCATGCGCTCAAGCAAAGAGATAAAGGTCGTGAGCTACCATTTGTGATTCGCAACCAAGATAATAACCGTATCGTTGGAACCACTCGGTATTATCAAATAAAACCAGCCAATAGAAATTTTTCTATTGGCTATACGTGGATATCCATATCGGCTCAACGAACGGGCATCAACACCGAATGTAAATTGATGTTGTTAGAACATGCGTTCGAAGAGGCCAACTGCATTAGCGTGCAATGGCATACTCATCATGAAAACATTCGCTCACAAACAGCAATAATGAGATTAGGGGCTAAATTTGAAGGCATTCTAAGAAATCATATGATCTTGCCTGATGGTCGCATCAGGCATACTCATTGCTTTTCTATGCTTGACCAAGAGTGGCCTGCGTCCAAAGCCTATTTGCAAGAACGCTTAGCTGTATATCGTTAGAGCGCGTTTATTGCTGCTCCAGTAATAAAAAAGCCGGAGAGCAATCGCTTCCGGCTTTAAGAACTCATAAGTCCTAGGCTTTAATTTTTTTCATCCAGCAGTGCTTCTATTTCAGTCGATCTGCGTTGCAATTCGAGTTCTTGGCGCCGCAAGTCTAACTTTTCTTGTTCAATTTGAATTAATTCTTCTTCTATCGTAATCTGCCTTTTCAAAGGTGCGGCCGCGGCGGCTATTCTTTCACGCTCAGCCCGTTGTTGCTGAATTCGCTGTTCAGCCAAACGACGTTGTTCTGCGCGCTCTTGTTCAGCTCGCTTTGCTCGCTCTTCCGCTTGAGCTGCATTATTTTGCGCTTGCTTTGTCGCTTCCAATAGAGAGAGTGCAGAGCTGTATTGCGCGCCACAAATTTTCTCAGCGGTGCCTTCTTTACTCGCATCACAAAAGCCGTCTACAGCTTTTCCACACCATTCATTGCCGTCGGTTTTACGCTGGATG
>CAZFVP010000045.1:0-10413 GCA_964522345.1 uncultured Gammaproteobacteria bacterium
CCAATAATGCCAAATGGAATGACCGACATTACGATCAAGGGCTGGCCGTATGATTTAAAGGGTATAGCGAGCAGAGCGTATATGGCGAGCAATACAAGTATTAGGCCGATTCCTAAGCGCTCGTTTGTCTTGGCAACATCTTCTGCTTCACCATCAAACCGATATCTTAAATCGGCGTGTTGCTGCTGCATTTCTGTCAGGTAGGTGTCGATCTCGCTCAATATCAGAGGTAAATTCGCAACGTCTTTATCTGCGTCGGCAGTAACATTGAGTATCGATGTGCGATTTAATCGATATAGCGTGCTCGGGCTCTCGAATGGATCTATATTGGCGATATCAGACAATAAAACCTGTTCGGTGCTATTGGGGACTCGAATTGCGAGTTGATTAAGATCCTGCATAGATGAACGATACTCCAAGGGGTAGCGCACCATGACTCTTAATTCATCGCGGCCACGTTGGATGCGCTGCGCCTGAAAACCAAACACCGCGCTGCGCACTTGTTGCGCAACGTCGCGCAATGTTAGTCCAAGGGTATAAGCCTGCGGTTTGAGGCTTAACTTAAGTTCTTCTTTACCACCACTGTAGTTGTCCTGAATATCGTAAACCCCAGGGTACGCCTTGAATTTTTCTTTGAGCTTTTCAATAATGAGATACATCTTAGCCGGGTCATCACCTGATAACTCAACGTTTATTGGCGCCTGGTCGCCGAACGATCGTGAGCGAACGCTTAGGCTTTGAGCGCCTGGTATTTCACCAATAAGGGCGCGTACTTCTCGACCAATTTGCGAGGTTGGTATATTGCCAACTCGTTCTCCTGACGTCTGTAATTCGGCGCGAACAGAACCTATATTTGTTTTGATCGTTCGTCGTTGACTGCCACTGGTCGCTAAAATATTCATGATTGCACTCTCACCGGTATCAGGGTCAGTGTACTTTTCTTGAATAGTCTTGAAGTGCTTTACTATGGTTTGTATGTGCTTATCGGTTGTTTCGAAACCAGTTGACTCAGGCATTGTAAGATTAATGCGAACGGTATCTGATTCTACATAGGGGAATGGGGTATAGCGAATATGACCAAGTGAAATAGCGGTTACCACGATGGCAGAGAACGCTATTATTGCTGTTAATGTTATGGCCTGATTACGAACACAACGCGCTAGAAAAGGGCTGTAATAATTGTCTACAAAATTTTCCAGACCTCGAGAAATCTTTTGCTGAGTTCGGCCAAGCCAACCCATATGACTGTTTTCATCGCGCGCGCTTATATGGCTCATATGAGACGGCAACACTAATTTAGACTCGACCAGCGACATCAATAACACAGGTATCACGACCATTGGCATTTGGCTGCCAATGAAATCGTATCTCGTGCCTTGCAAGTAACTCAGCGGCAAAAATGCAACGACAGTGGTTAGGATCCCGAAGGTAACTGGCACCGTAATTTCTTGGGTACCTACGACAGCCGCTTGCTTTGGGTCCATGCCTTCGCGCATTCGCCGGTATATATTTTCACCAGTGACAATAGCATCGTCAACAACGATGCCGATCACCATAATGAACGCTAACAAGCTGACTACGTTAAAGGTGCCACCAACTTGTGGCATAAACAGAAAGGCCCCCATAAAGCTCACTGGTATGCCTAAGAAAACCCAACCAGCGACTGCAGGCCGTAAGAACAGTGATAGCAAAATCATCACTAATATGCCGCCAAGCCAAGCGCTATTAAGCACGGCGCCAATGCGTGTTTTTAAATAACTTGAGTCATCATCCCAGTAGGCGATACTGATGCCGGTTGGTAAGTTTTCGGAAAACTTAGCCATATACTCTTTGGTTTGCTCAGCGACCTTTAAGGCGCTTTGTTCACCAACTCGGCGTACTTGAACCATGATGGCGGGAGTGCCATTGAAGGTGGTAATAAGAGATTTTTCTTCAAAGCCGTCGTCGATTTTAGCGATTTCGCCCAAAGTGATGGGCTTGCCCGAAGAGTTAGACAGAATTGGAATTGCGGCAAAGTCAGCACTCGAATAAGCTTGGCCATCGCTGCGAACTAATATGTCTCCATTTAATGTTTGCACATTGCCTGCCGATACATCTTGAGCGCCTGATTGAATGGCTTGCCCGATCTGCGCTAGCGTGATGTTATAGGCGTCCAAGGTTTGAGGTGATACCTCAATATTCATTTGGTATTCAGCGACACCTTGTAGATCGACATTGCTGATTTCATTCTTGGTGAGTAAGCCTTCTCGGAACTGTCCGGCAACGGTCCGAAGAACTTTAGTGTCAACGTTTCCTTGAACGGCTACCCATATTACAGTTCGGTTGCGAGTGTTGAGCGACACAATCGGTTTTTCAGCATCACTTGGTAGTGTATTTAAAGCGTCAACACGAACTTTTATGTCGTCGAGTACGTCACGCTTGTCGTACGCGTCGTTGACTTCGGCTATTACGCTTGAACTGCCTTCTGATGAAGTTGCGGTAAGTTCCTCGATGCCTTCGACGTCGGCAATGGCTTCCTCAATCCTTAAGGTAATTCCGTCTTCAACGGTCTTTGGAGTAGCACCACGAAATGATGTGCTTACGGTAACCGTATCGAATTCGAACGACGGGAAGGTTTCAACTGGCACGGAGTTGCTAGCAGACGTGAGACCCGCTATGAGTATGCCAAACATAAGTAAGTTCGACGCTACAGGATTCTTGGCAAACCATTCGATCATTGTTTATACCAGCATCATTTGTTTTGGTAACGTTGTTTAGTTGAGTTAATTATCGTGTTATCGCAATGATAAGTATTGTGTGCGTTATTCCTAAGGGCGACTGCGAGGGACATCCTCACGGTTCCAGAACTCTAGCCAATTAGACCATGTTACCTTAGTCAACCTTATCGTGGCGTGTTTCAATTGATAACCTAAATAATAGTTTATGGGTACGATAATCAAGGTGATGATGGTTGCAAATAAAATGCCAAATCCGAGTGATATCGCCATTTGTTTCAAAAATTGTGATTGAGTGCTGTTATCGAGAAGCAGCGGCGTTAGACCGGCAAACGTAGTAATAGACGTTAGCATCACCGGTCTAAATCGGGCTGTGCCACTCTCTACTACGGCTTTATAAACCTCTATGCCTTTTGCACGTTGTTTGTTTACGTAGTCGACTAGAACTAAGCTGTCATTTACAACTACTCCTAGTAAAGCCATCATGCCGACAATGCTTAAAATAGATAAGTCATAACCCGTAATAATATGCCCGAGTACGGCGCCGACAACGCTAAACGGAATGACGGACATGACAATCAACGGTTGTAAGTAAGATTTAAATGGAATTGCGAGCAAAGCGTAAATGGCAATTAGAACAAGTAAACCACCAGATTGAAGACCTTCGTTGCTCTCAGATTGTTCTTCTGACTCGCCTTTGAAAGAAAATTTAATGTCTGGGTTAAGGAGAGTTTTTTCATTTAAGAAGCCGCGAATATCACGAAGTATCGCAGGTACGTCAGCCCGCTCTTTATCGACATCCGCTGTGATACTTAATATGCTGCTACGGTTAAGCCTAAAAAGTGTCGTTGGACTACTAACCGGGTCTATCTTGGCTAAATCGGAAAGCGGTATCGCATCATTATTAGGCCCAACAAGAATCGGTAGACGTGCGAGGTCGCCGGCCGAGGATCTGTCTTCTTCCGGCAAACGCACCATAACACGAATTTCTTCACGTCCGCGTTGAAGTCGCTGGGCTTCGAGGCCAAAGATAGATCCTCTTACCTGGTTTGCGATATCGGCAAGGCCGAGTCCGAGCGCATGGGCTTTCTCTGTTAGAGCGATGTTTAGCTCTTCTTTACCACCGGAATAATTATCTTGAATATCAAAAACTTCAGGGTATTGAAGTAGTTTTCTACGAACTTGATCTGCAATTAAACGGACTTGGTTTGGGTCTCCGCCAGCTAGTTCTACATTGATTGGTTCGCCCCCTCGGCCTAATTCTGCACGAACACTTAATTTTTCAGCTCCAGGAATATCACCGACTAATGTTCGGACCTCGCGCGCTATTTCAGACGCTTTGATATTTATATGTCGTTCCTCTGGGCCAATTAGTTCAGCACGCACTACACCGACACTTGGTTTGATGGTAGTGCCGCTGCTGCCTACGGTGCTGTAGGTATGACGAATGACTGAAACACCTGTTACTGGGTCGCGATACTTTTCTTGTAAAGCGTGTACATGATCAGAAATAGTTTGGATGTGTGCTTTAGTCGTCTCAAAGCCCGTCGTGTCAGGCATGGTCAAAGAAAATCGAATTTCTTCAGATTCAACGCGTGGAAAGAATGTGAACTTGGTATGACCGGTAGACGCCCACGCGAGTATGATGGCCGAGGTTGCTAGCAAGGTGGCAAGAGCAACTGATTTGTTATTCAAGCACTGAATTAAGAAGGGTCGATAGAACTTAATTATTGAGTTTTCAAAGCCACGAGAAACACCCATTTGCATGCGCGATAGCCAGTTTACTTGATCAGCATTTTTACGTGACTTAACATGACTCAAGTGCGAGGGCAGCACTAGCTTCGACTCAATCAGAGAAAATAGCAATACGGGTATGACGACCATTGGAATCTGCGCGGCTAAAAACCCGGTTCTATTTGCGCCTAGGTTAGACATTGGTAGAAATGCGACAACGGTTGTTAGAATGCCAAAGGTTACTGGAATGGCAATTTCTTTGGTGCCAATTATCGATGCCTTTATTGGTTCCATTCCGCCGCGCATCTTTGAATAGATATTTTCCCCCGTGACAATCGCATCGTCGACCACAATGCCCAACACGGTGATAAATGCGAATAAAGAAATCATATTAAAGGTGCCGCCAACAAAAGGCATAAAGATGAACGCGCCCATAAAGCTGACTGGCACACCTAGAAACACCCAAAACGCAATTGCAGGTCGCAAGAATAGGGATAAGACAAGCAGTACTAATAGACCTCCATACAAGCCGCTGCTTAGTAGGGTGTTCAAGCGACCTTTGAGAACTCTCGAATCATCGTCCCAGTAATCTAGGCTAACGCCATTGCTTAACGTTGGGTTTTTATCTTCAATATAGTCACGAACCGTAGACGCAATATTAAGTGATGACTGTTTGCCGGTGCGAGCCACGTCGATCAAAATAGCCGGTTTGCCGTTAAAACGTGTGATTAGTGGTTGATCTTCAAAGCCGTCATTTATGGTGGCTATATCACCTAGTAAAACTGGGTCTGCCCCGAGTTTCGTGATAACCGGAATTGCTGCAAAATCTTGTTGTTCATAGGCTTGACCGTCGGCGCGAACCAAAATGTCTCCATCGCGAGTTTTAACGTTACCCGCCGAAATGTCTACAGAGCTGCGACGAATTGCATCACTGACATCTTGTAGAGACAAATTAAAGTCGTCTAGTGTTCTGGGCGCGATCTCAATGCCAATTTCGTAATTGCTAACCCCAATCAGTTCTACCAAGGTTACGTCGTTATTAGCTAACAATTCATTGCGGACGTTGTCGGCAGTGATACGCAACACCTTTTCACTGACCTCACCGACCACAGCAATTTGAATTACTCCGGGATTGATACGCGAAAGTGAAACAATGGGGTTTTCCGCACCTCTGGGAAGCGTATTTAATGCATCAACTTTAAGCTTTATGTTGTTGAGTAATTCGCGTTTTTCGTAGCCCTCATCAACTTGAGCAGTGACAAGCGATAAACCTTCCGATGATCGAGAATTGATCTCCTTAATACCTTCAATGGTATAAATGGCTTCTTCAATTCGTTTTGTTATACCGTCTTCAACTGAGTGCGGTGTGGCACCTCGATAAGCGGTAGAAATATCCACAGCCTCGACCTCGAAGCTTGGGAAAACTTCTAACGGAATCGACCTAGATGCGGAAAATAAACCTACAATAACAATAGTCACCATTAATAGGTTGGCGGCTACCGGATTACGAGCAAACCATTCAATCATATCTGTGAGCGCCCTTTTCTTATCGCAGTATTTTAGCTAGAACGAAGGTCCTAGCGTTGTTAAAAATGTTCTAGCGTAATTAATATGATGCGCATATCTAATCTGGTGACGCAGTTTGAGCCGTAGTAGTGCTTGAGTCAGCCGGTTGAGGAATGTTTTCAGCATTCTGGTCAATGGTCGTTTGGTCAATAAGTGAAGAGGTGTCAGTTTGCGTTTCTAGTGAAGCCGCTTTCTTATCGAGCAATGCTTGCTCATCACTGTCTGTTGCTGTTTCGACGTTTTCGGTTATTGCTTCATTGTTTGTATCTGGCGTAACCTCATTAACCGGTGAGTTATCGCCCAATTTAGCGCTGGCTCCAGCTAAGGTGCTATTTAAAGATGTTGTTACGACTTGCTCACCATTTGTGATTCCCGAACCTATCAACGCATTTTGATCGTCTTGCCAAAGAATGTTAATGCTCTGTTTAGCCAACTTGTTATCTCGCACAACGTACACGTAGCTGCCTTCGCGAATACTCTTGTTAGGGATAACGAAAACGTTCTCGATTGTTCTGCCTTGAATTCTAGCGCTAACGAATTGGCCAATTTTTAATGCACTCTGACCACTAATCTTCCCGAAGGGGTCTTGTACTTCGGCAATAACGTCAATTTGGCGTGTATTAATATCAAACGTACTATCGGTACGAGTGATATCTGCGTCCCATTGGTAGCCTTGATTACCAACTGTTGAGGTGATTGAGACAGTGTACGGGTTAACCGCATCTGGTTCGGTGGAGAACGAGTCTAAACCAAGTTGGCTAAACTCTTCTTGGCTAATTGGTAATCTTACTTCAACACCGTCGGTAGCGAATACTTCAGCAATTGGCACCCCGACACCTAAATATTGACCTAATACTGCCTTGCGTTCGATGATTCGACCATCATAAGGAGCGGTAATAGTGGTGCGGCTAAGGTTCAATTTTGCACCGTCAGCGGCGGCGTTAGCGGAATCGTATTGAGCTTTCGCAGCGGTAAGTTGAGGTTTACGCAATACTAGATCAGGCGCAGGTGAGGTGTTACCTAAACGTTGCCAATCGAGTTTAGCTTGTTTGGCGTTAGCTTGTTCTTGGCGGTAGGCTGCATCAGCTTGAGATAATACGGCTAATGCTTGGCTTAAGTCGGCTTGGTAATCTCGTTGATCAATTTGAATTAGTAAATCACCCTTTTTGAAGGTTCCTCCTGTTCTAAAATTGTCAGAAACAGCAACGATTTCGCCTCGAATCTGCGCGACTAGGTCCCCACGAGTTTGAGCTTCTACAGTACCGTTAGCATTAACAACAATCGGGTAATTACTTGGCTGGGCGGTGATTACATCGACGCGCACCACAGTCTCTGGTATTGCACGTTTCTTAGCTTGGGGTTTAAACGCGTTCAGTAAGAAAATAATGATGAACGTGGCTAATAAAATACATAGAACGATTCTCAGCTTTCGCGGAACACGATAAAGTAAATTTGCAGTGTTGCTAGTAAAACCTACTTCAGAGTTACCGGCGTTATCGCCTAAGTTTAAGTCATACTCATGGCTATTTTGATTACTACTCATACTATTATCATTTTAAAAATGTGTCACGGCGTCTTCGTTATTGAAGGCGCTGGAATATTGTTTGCTTCGCGGTCTTCGCTGGTTGCGAAATCGCCACCTAAGGCTAAATGTATGCCAATACGATTTTGCAGCAAAGCGTTGCGCAAATTCAGCTCATTGCTTAGCGAGTCAAATAGTCTTCGTTGTGATTGCAACACCGTCGTGTAGTTCTCAATACCAGACTGATAACGATCTAGTGCTAAATTCAAACCACCTTGCGCTAACTTAACCGCTTCTTTGATCGCGCTATGTTGTTCGAATAATACTATTTCTCGGGTGAGGGAGTTCTCCACTTCTTCAAAAGCGGTTAACGTAGTTCTCACTAGCGATGCATAAGCGATTTCGGCACCGTTATAAGCTTGTCTTGCTTGTGCTTTAAGGGCGCCTGCTGCGAATATGGGCTGGGACAATGAGCTTATGATGTTTCGAACACTATTGTCGCTATCAAAAATGCTGTTAAAGGTGTCTCGACTCTCACCAATTGTCCCACTAAACGTTATGCTAGGAAAACGATCCCGATGTGCCGCTCGAGCGTTTGCTTTTTGTGCTTCATATTGCAATTGACTGGCGCGTACGTCGGGGCGACGAATAAGTAGTTCAGCCGGTAAGCCAGTCGGCACATCTCCATCAAGTTCAGGTAGGTTGACGTTCAGAGCTAGTGAATCATCAGGGTACTCACCAAGTAAGGTTTTTAGCGCACGTATGGCTTCAATGTAATTAAACTTAGAATCAGCTAATGCTGAGATTTGTAGCTGTACATCGGTTCTGCTCAAATACACGTCGAGTGCTGAGCGTAAACCTCTTTCGTAATTTTCTTCGATCAGCTTAGCTGTGTTTCGGAAACTGTCTAAACGCTTTTGCGCTAGGTCTAACTGTAACTTGTTCGTGGCTAAGTTATACCAAGCGCGGCTTACATTAGCGACCAAAGATAGCTCGGCTGCTTTGTATAGCTCCACCTGCGCTTGGGCATCAAGTGCGGATGCTTTGCGGCGTTGGCTTAGCTTGCGCCAAACGTCGAGCTCCCATTGAATATTAAGTGCTCCGCCAATACTTCGAATTTCAGTTGTATTATCGCCATCGGCTTGTACAGCCCCTCCGGAAGAGCTGGCCGCGCTTGATTCGCGGTTACTGAAATTAGCATCGAAGCGTAATTGAGGCCATAAATTCGAGCCTGTAATTGTAACTCGCTCAATCGCATTTTTTAACTCTGCAGCGGAGGCAAGCAGGTCGGGATTATTAATTAATGCCTTTTGAACATGGATGTCTAACGCGTCATCATTCAAGCTATTTAGCCAACCGCCAACAACTGGCTTGGCTTCGGCATCTTCCTGAGGTGCGTCATCGGTGTCTGGCAATGATTCTTGAGTATCGGGAATAGCCGGCTGCCACGATTCAGGTACTTTAACTTGCACTTCCTCAGGAAGGTTTCCAACTTTAGACATGCAACCTGAAATAAACAGTAGCGTCGTCAGACTCACTATTTTAAAGGCTTTATGAGCTGAAGAAACGTTCATTCTCTGGTGCAACGCGTTCTGGCTTGTGTCCATGTTGCTCGAGTTTACTTTATTCAGTTCCATTATATACAGTGGGAGTTGTGCGCTAGTTGATTTCATCATGTCCTCAAGAACTTCTATTTTCAATCAGTTTTAATTCTCTTTAGATGCCTGAGGAGTCGTTATGGATTCACTTAATACGAATTATAAAGCAATAACCTCCATAACCTAGTCAATTAGTGCTGAATTAGCCGCAAATTTTGTTACGGCGCTGTAATTGAGCGCGGATATTCGCACTTTGAATGTCAACGTGTTGCGAAAGCTCAATTGATACGCCTTTTGATGTTCAAGTGATATACTCTAGAATCATTAATTACGGGCTTTAACACGAAATTCAAGATGTCAGATAGCACTCAAAATGTCGCTCAAATTCTCATAGAGGCGCTACCGTATATTCAACGCTTTAGGGGCAAGACTATTGTTGTTAAATATGGTGGTAACGCGATGATCGATGATGGTCTCAAAGAAAGCTTTGCACGTGATGTAGTGATGATGAAAGCGGTTGGCATGAACCCAGTAGTGGTTCATGGCGGTGGCCCTCAAATCAATGGTACGTTAGCCAGAGTTGGAAAATCCACGGAATTTATAGACGGTCTTCGGGTAACCGACTCGGAAACTATGGACGTTGTTGAAATGGTTCTCGGCGGCTTAGTTAACAAAGAGATCGTTAATTTGATCAACTCTCATGGAGGCAATGCAGTTGGCTTAACGGGCAAAGATGGCAATATGATTCGCGCGCAAAAAATAAGCTCTGGGAAGCCCGATGTTGATTACGGCCATGTCGGCGAAGTAGTGGAAATAAATAGCTCGCTAGTTGAAACTCTCGAAACCCAAGGTTTTATTCCGGTAATTGCGCCGATTGGCTTTGGCGCCGATGGTGCCACCTATAATATAAATGCCGACTCTGTAGCGGGTGCATTAGCCAGTACACTTAAAGCAGAGAAATTGGTGTTGATGACTAACACATCTGGTGTATTAGATAAGCAAGGAGAGTTGCTCACTGGCTTGAACGCCCCGCAAATTGAGTCGCTAAAAGCCGATGGCACGGTTCAAGGAGGCATGATGCCAAAGGTCGATTGTGGATTGAACGCGGTTTTGAGTGGTGTGAAGACATCTCACATCATTGACGGGCGAGTTAATCATGCCTTACTGCTTGAGGTATTGACGGATAAAGGCGTTGGCACCTTGATCCAAGGTTAAATGGTCATATGCTTTGGATTCACTTGGCGTTGCGATTGTCGAAGCTAGATATGCCTAGTCTAGG
>CAZFVP010000045.1:10513-14929 GCA_964522345.1 uncultured Gammaproteobacteria bacterium
GAGGAGAGTGGCTTTGCTATTATGGGGTCAAGATTTACTTACGCCGTAGGTCGTTTAGCTTTGTGGAGTCCTGACGCGTCCTCAATTAAAAATAATGGAATTGCGTTAATGTCACCGGCTCTCAAGCATGTCGCAGTTGCTAATCCGAAGATAGCCCCGTATGGCGTCGCGGCCAAACAAGTGTTGTCTAAACTGGGTGTCGCGCCGATGCTAGTTTATGGAGAAAGCGTAGGTCAGGCTTTTCAATTTGCCAGCAGCGGTAGTGCCGAATTAGCGCTGGTCGCATATGCTCAGATAAAGAACTTAAATAGTGGCTCTTTTTGGTTGGTTCCTGATGATTTGCATCAAACAATAGAGCAACAAGCCGTCGCGCTCAATAATACCGCTTCAACGAACAACTTTATGCGCTTCTTAAAAAGCGACGCTGCACTAGAGTTAATCGAGTCGCATGGATACCTTAGACCCTAAATTGAATATAAGCTGAACTAATCATGTTTTCCGAATCTGACGTCACGGCTTTGTTGTTAACGCTCAAACTTGCTGGCTTAAGCACGTTTGTATTGATTATATTGGGAACCCCTTTAGCGTGGTGGCTGGCGAAATCGCACTGGCGATTTAAGTTTGTAATCGAAGCATTGGTAGCGCTGCCGCTTGTACTCCCTCCTACCGTTTTAGGGTTTTATTTACTAGTGGCATTTAACCCGCAAAGCATTTTCGGCGGCCTGCTTGAGTCGCTCGTGGGTAAGCCTTTAGCATTTTCGTTTACGGGCTTGGTGGTTGGCTCAGTTGTTTACTCATTGCCGTTTGTTATACAGCCGTTACAAAACGCGTTTATCGCGGTTGGCCGACGCCCCTTAGAAGTGGCGGCGACCTTAGGAGCAACTCCTTTTGACCGTTTTATGACGGTAGTAGTGCCACTCGCAAAACCTGGGTTCACGTCAGCTTCAATATTGGGTTTTGCTCATACCTTGGGTGAATTTGGAGTTGTGCTAATGATTGGCGGTAATATTCCTGGAGAAACTCAGGTTGCCTCAATCGCTATATACGAGCATGTTGAGACTATGCAACTTGTAAATGCTCATTGGCTTTCGGCCGCTTTATTGCTTACTTCATTTTGCCTTTTGATTCTGGTTTATGCGACCAATAAAAAGTCCCGCGTTCTTAGGTTCTAATTATTGAAAACTCTTGAATTGACAGTAGCGCTTAAGCGCGGCGAGTTCCAACTTAAGGTAGAGCAGTCTTTGCCTACGGATAGTGTGACGGCTATTTATGGCCCGTCGGGGAGTGGTAAAACAACCTTGCTTCGGGTTATTGCAGGTTTACTTAAATCGCCTCAAACCGAGTTGCGTTTTAATGGGTGCCTATGGCAAGACAAGTCTAATTTTGTACCACCACATAAACGAGGCTTGGCGTATATATTTCAGGAGCCTAGTTTGTTTGATCATTTGTCAGTAAAAGACAATATTAATTATGCATTCAAGCGAGTCCCTATTGCACAACAAGTAATAACGCCTCAACATGCTATAGAACAGTTGGATTTGAGTAGCTTGCTAGAGCGGGACTCTCAAACACTTTCTGGGGGTGAAAAACAGCGAGTCGCCATAGCGCGGGCTATTTGCTCAAACCCGAAATTATTGTTGATGGATGAGCCGCTCTCGGCGTTAGACCGAGATAGTAAACGCCAGATTTTACCAATGATAGTATCGCTGCGCGAAAAGTTTGATATCCCTATTATTTACGTCAGTCATGCTTTGGACGAAGTCGCACGGTTGGCCGATCACCTAGTATTGACTGAGCAAGGTAGAGTAGTCGCCAGTGGAGAGATTAAAGCGATGCTAACACAACTTGATTTACCACTAGCTCAAAGTGTAGATGCTGAGTCGTTGATTGACGCGACTGTAGCGAGGCATGACGACGAATATGAGTTGACGTATTTAGATTCTCCAGTAGGGCGTTTTTCAGTGTTAAAACGTTCTTTAGAGGTAGGTGAAAAAGTTAGAATTTTGATTGCAGCTCGTGACGTTAGCATTACCTTAGACAGACAAAGAGGTACCAGCATATTAAATATTTTTACTGCGGTAATTGATCAAATTGAAGATGCCAGTCCGGCCCAAGTAACCGTTCGGTTGATCGCCAATGGTGTGCCTATTTTGTCGAGACTCACAAAAAAATCGGCTGCCCAAATGCAATTAAAAGTAGGCGATTCGGTTTATTTACAAGCCAAGACCGTAGCAATTTTATAAGGTGTTTATGACTACAAGGCTTTCTCGAGTAATTCCATGGCAGTAGAAAATTTTGGAGAAGTATTTGCTCTTGTCTGTGCCTTGATGTGGGCCAGCGCGGTAGTGCTGTACAAATATGTTGGCGAAAGCATGAGTGCTAACACGCTCAACCTGGTTAAGAATGTAATAGGTTTCTCTTTGTTAGTACCGACTGCCTTGATATTTGAAGGTTTTAGCCTGCCTTCATTAACGTTAATGGAATGGGCAATTCTTATTGCCAGTGGTTATTTTGGCATTGCTGTTGCCGACACTTGGTATTTGCAAGCCTTACGTAACTTAGGCGCAGGTCGTACAGCGATTGTTGCGAGCCTGTATAGCCCATTTGTAGTACTACTCTCAATCGTGTTTTTAAATGAAACCTTAGCTTTGTGGCAATGGTTAGGTTTCATTATGGTGTTGGCAGGGATTTTGGTGGTTGTATATCAACGTAGCTATCAAACCGTTGAAAGTTCGATGCTTATAAAAGGTATTGTTCTGGCCGCCGCGTCGGTATTTTTAACCGCTTCAGGTGTTGTGGCGATGAAACCAATACTCACTAACGAAGGGTTTTTTTGGTTGGTCAGTTTAAGAATGTTAGCAGGTATTATTGGCATGTTGATTTTCTTGAGCCTGCGTGGACAGGTAGTCAGTACTTATCAGGTTATCTCCAAAGGCCAACATCGTTGGCGTCATATCGTAGTTGCAAGCATTGTTGGTTCGTATTTAGCGTTACTATTTTGGTTAGGCGGTTTCAAATATGCTGATGCGTCGGTGGCGTCAGTGTTGAACGAAACGGCAAACATTTTTATCGTTTTATTAGCTTGGTTGTTTCTCAAGGAAGATTTAACTAAACGTAAGATTGCGGGGGCCTTCCTAACCTTCTTAGGCGTTGTTGTTTTTCTTGGGTTGTTTTAATGAATGCTTTGACGGTTACCCTGATCGGCATCAGAACGACGGTTATGTCGGTATTGGCATTAGTCGCGTTCGCAGGCAATTCGGTGCTATGTCGCATTGCTCTTAGCGATGGTGCGATTCACCCAGCGAGCTTCACTAGCGTGAGGTTAGTGTCCGGAGCGTTGACCTTATTTTTGTTGGTGTGGTTGTTGAGCTTTGGTGAGAAGAGCTCGAACTCCCATGCTGAAAATAACTGGCTAAAAAAAGGCTGGGCTGCACCGAGTATGCTATTCGTATACGCGGTACTATTTTCATTTGCTTACATTACTCTTGATACTGGGGTAGGCGCTTTGATTCTGTTTGGATCAGTGCAAATAACAATGGTGACGATAAGCATGGCACGTGGTGGTTATTTGACATTGCCGGAGTGGCTCGGTTTATTGCTGGCGTGTGCCGGTTTGTTTTATTTGGTCTTTCCTGAGCTTAGTAAGCCGTCAATTTTTGGCTTTGCAATGATGAGCTTCGCTGGTGTTGCGTGGGGTATCTACACGGTGTTAGGGCAAGGCTCTCAAAACCCACTTGCTGATACGGCGTCGAATTTTATTAAAACGATACCATTCATTGTTGTCTTGATCGCGTTCTTCTCTGAGCAGATATTATCAGTGAACTTTCAAGATGATTCAGTTGTTCTAGCATGGCTTTTGGCGGTTTTGTCGGGAGCATTAACTTCCGGTGTCGGTTACGCGATTTGGTACTCAGCACTTCGAAACCTTAAACCTAGTCAAGCTGGAGTGGTGCAACTTTTGGTGCCTATTATCGCTGCACTTGGTGGTGTTTTATTCGCTGGCGAACTTCTTACTAGCCGTTTGGTTATTTCTTCGATACTCACCTTAGGCGGCATCTTGATCTTCATTAGAGCAAAGAAAAGAGTGGCATAAATAGCCATGTTCTTAGTTCTTGAGTACTAAGTTCTTATTTGTCTGTGTACAAGTGTTAAGCCCTCCATCGCTTTCTTAAAGCGCCTACCGTTGGCACCGCAATGGGTTTTATTATCTTCACTTTTTTCATTCATATTCCCTCTAAGAGCGCGCCTGGGAAGACAAGCCTGAATTAGAGTCGTACTTTATATAATTTAGGGTTCACGTATGTTTTTTTTGTAAGGGTGTTTGAACTTTCCGTCATATAGGTCGCACATAAGTGCAACCAAGGCGGGAAATTATAACGATTTTCTGGCCTATAAATATAACCTCCCTACGCTAAG
>CAZFVP010000046.1:0-2044 GCA_964522345.1 uncultured Gammaproteobacteria bacterium
GCACATTTGATTTTTTTCATAATGATGTTTTCACTAGTAGTCGTTTACAAAATAGCTGCGTAGCGTTTCACGGTTTTTGTCGTCACGACGCCACTGCATAGATAGTTAATAAAAGTGTAGCAAGTTTTGGTCATTGTAACTGCCAACTGAATGACAGTTGCAAAAACCTCTGGTGTGCTATTCTCCTTTTAGCTAGTCGGCGACGTTGTGCCCCCAATTTGTGTCTATCAATCGCTGTTTTACAAGAATCACGAGCTCTTACCTGAGTCTCAATTTTACTCCGCCATAGAACATGTTTATAGCTCTAAGTTTTGGAGCACTTTGCTTTGCGTCAGAAAATTGCTTTACTGGACAAACTAGTTGATCGACAAATCTAGTTAAAACTTTGTGATGAAGTTTGTCGGATCACGTCTAATTTCTACAGCTAACTTAACTAAGGAGTTTGTGATTTCGAGAACGTATAGAATTCTATTTATACTGAGGCCGCGTGCAAAATGGCGCTAAGCTCAGGTTTGCAACTGCCGCATTTAGAACCGCAGCCTAACGATAAGCCAAGTTCTTCGACACTCTTAACACCGCCTGCCACTTGGCTTTCAATTGCCTTCTTTGTCACACTAAAACAACTACAGATTTGTTGATCTTGCTCGCCGTCTTCTGATCGTAATAAATATGCAATCGCTTGAGGGTCATTCGAATCAAATGCGGATGCTAGCCAAGCAAAGCTTGGTAACCGCTCAACTCTCTCTTGACCATAGATAAGCAGTTCAATCGAGTCTTGCTCTAACGCCAATAAGGTTTGTGCTCGGGTAGTGGCATCGGAATACTGGGTAAACTGAGTATCTTCAGCTAGACCTAACTCACGTTCACTCCAACACCGCCAATCAATTGGTTCATGGCTCCCCAGAAGCGTGACATAGCCACGTTTGGTCTTGCTTTGTGCCCAATACTCAAAATTACCCTTTTTGATTTCTCGCCTTGAGGCAATTCGCACCCAATATTTACAATCAAATTTCCGTATGGTTACATTGCTTGCTTTCAATTCAGGCTGCCCTGAAACAGGATCAACCTTTTGATCAATAACGCGCGTAACCACCGATCGAGTGGCAAACTGCTCACTCCAATGAATTGCGCAAAATAGATCGCCGGGTGATACCTTATCGGTTAACGCTGCAACGGCGACAAAGGAGCCGAAGTCATTCGACACTTCCACCATTTGCTTATCTTTCAAACCATGAATATCAGCATCAATATAGTTCACCTGTAGAATAGGTACGTCATTATGAGCGACTAACGAGGGCGCATGACCCGTACGTGTCATTGTGTGCCATTGATCACGCAATCGACCTGAGTTTAGAACCAAACCTTCACCCTTAACACAATCAGCCAGTTGAGCATTGGCTGCAACAAACTTTGCGCGGCCACTACTGGTGTTAAATACGCCATGCGTGAACATGCGCTGACAACCATTCGGATTAGCGCTGTTTACCGGCCATTGAATCGGTTTTAAATCTTGGTATTCTTCTTTTGTTATGTGACTCAAGCCGCTTATATCAAACGCTCTTGTATCATTGTTTTCAAAGCCCGAAAGCTTGCTATGCTCAATAAATATTTGATGAGCATTTTGATAATTAAACTGCGACTCAAACCCAAGCTTGCCAGCAACCTCACTCAGTGCCCACCAATCAGGCTTTGCCTCATCTGGCGAATTTCTAAATTTTCGTTGGCGACTAATCCTGCGTTCCGAATTAGTTACTGTGCCTTCTTTCTCGCTCCAACCTTGAGCAGGTAATAGTATATCTGCATATTCACTTGTATCTGTATGCGTTACGTCAGACACAATTACTGTCGGGCATAACGACAACGCTTCGCGCACTTTGTTTGAATTAGGTAAGCTCACCGCTGGGTTGGTCGCCATTATCCAAATTACCTTTATCCTTCCATCGGATACAGCATCAAATAAATCCACGGCTTTAAGACCAGCCTGCGTAGCTATCTCCGGTGACTGCCAAAAACGTTGCACTCGATCACAATCATCGGGGGCAAA
>CAZFVP010000046.1:2144-12582 GCA_964522345.1 uncultured Gammaproteobacteria bacterium
TGAGTAAACCTTGAAATAAAAAGCCATCTGAACTGGGTTTAATCGCCAGATGTAAGTCAGCAATATCGCAGCTCGCGGTTTTACGTGGGTCAATCAGTACAACTTTTAAGTTTGGGTTGTTTTGCTTAGCTGCAACCATGCGTTGATAGAGAACCGGGTGTGTCCATGCGGCGTTTGACCCTACTAATACAATCAGCTCAGCAGCGTCTATATCTTCATAGCTACAAGGTACGGTATCAGAGCCAAAAGCACGCTTATATGCCACCACAGCGGATGCCATGCAAAGGCGCGAGTTAGTATCAACATTAGCAGTACCAATAAACCCTTTCATCAATTTATTAGCAACGTAGTAGTCTTCAGTCAGCAATTGTCCAGATAGATAAAATGCGACACTGTCTCGACCATGTTCCTCTATACTCGAAGAAATCCTATCTGCAATGGACTTTGTTGCATCGTTCCAATCAACCCGCTCACCGCCGATAGAGGGGTGGGTTAAACGCTTAAGGTGGTTTGTATCGAGCAGGGTCTCACCTAAGGCACTCCCTTTACTGCAAAGCTTGCCGTGATTTGCGGGGTGACTTTCGTCACCCAACACTAACGCGGTAGCCTCGTTGCCAATATCTACGCTAACCCCGCAACCAACTCCACAGTAGGGACAGGTACTTTTTACCGTTGGCATAATGTTTTACCGGCTGGATGAACGTCTAGTCTTAGGCACGATTAGCGAGAAAAATAACATCTTGACCGTCAAGTGACACATCGAATACCGGCACACTAACGTCTTCTTCTAAGCATTGACCGGACACCAACGAGAAGTGCTGCTTATACAACGGAGACGCAACCACTAATTCATCACCGACATTTCCGATGATGCCTCGAGACATGACATTTGCCTCACCAATCGGGTCCCAATTTCCGAGCGCGAATACCTTTTGTTCGGTATCAGGTAAATAATAAATCGCAACTTGCTGCTCTTGACCGTTGATCGTCAATAGGGCACAAATGCCAGAATTCTTAGACAGGTCGCTTACATTACAAATAATACTCATCTCTAACTCACCGCTTTTAAAGACAGTCTTTTCTTCTCTACGTCGGTCGCTGGCCGCACTTGACCACGCTCTTCAACAAAGATCACATTTTCATCCTCTTTGTCGGAGTTCACAAATTGTCGAAAACGTTTCAGTTTTTCTTCGGTGTTAATCGCGGTTTTCCATTCACATTGATATGTCTCAATCACATGCTTCATTTGCGCTTCTAATTCATCCGCAATGCCAAGTGAGTCATTAATGATCACGTCTTGCAAGTAGGGCAAGCCGCCTTCGAGGCTTTCAAACCACGTTGAAGTACGTTGTAAACGATCAGCTGTTCGCACATAGAACATCAGGAATCGGTCTATATACTTAATGAGAGTGTCGGTATCTAAGTCGGTTGCAAATAGGTCAGCGTGACGCGGCTTCATTCCACCGTTCCCACACACATATAAGTTCCAGCCGTTTTCAGTTGCAATGATACCAACATCTTTACTTTGTGCTTCGGCACACTCACGAGTACAACCCGATACTGCCATCTTGAATTTATGCGGCGCACGTAAACCCTTATAACGGTTTTCAATATCGATCGCCTGGCCTACGCTATCTTGAACTCCATAGCGGCACCATGTACTACCTACGCACGATTTCACGGTTCTAAGAGCCTTAGCATAAGCATGACCTGTCTCAAAACCTGCATCAATCAACGCAGACCAAATGGCAGGTAGGTCATTCATTTTTGCACCGAACAAATCGACACGTTGGCCGCCAGTAATTTTGCTGTAAAGTTTATATTTTTTTGCCACTTCACCAAGCACAATCAATTGTTCAGGCAATATTTCACCTGCTGGGACTCGTGGCACTACTGAATATGTACCATCTTTTTGCATATTCGCCATGAACGTATCATTGGTATCTTGCAAGGGAACCAAATCACTTTCAAGCACGTGCTCGTTCCACAACGACGCCATGATCGAGCCTACCGCAGGTTTGCAAATATCGCAGCCCTTGCCTTGCCCATGTTTTTCAATCAACTCATCAAACGTTTTTATTTGAGTGCTTTGCACAATGGTAAATAACTCTTGGCGAGTAAACTTAAAATGTTCACATATATCAGTATTAACTTCGATGCCGCGTGCTGATAATTCAAAGTCTACAACGTTTTTCAATAAGGCAGCGCAACCACCGCAACCTGTCGCGGCACTGGTGCAGCCTTTGACATCGGCTACGGTTTGACAACCGCCTTCGATCGCATTAACCACATCGCCTTTTGAAACATTATGACAGGAACATATTGATGCCGTTGCTGGCAGAGCGTCAACACCCAAACTCGGCGCACCACCTTCAACCGCCGGGAGAATCAAATTTTCAGGGTTCTCCGGCAAATCAATATCATTGAGGTAATACTGCAAAATCGTATCGTAGTCGTCACAGTCCCCAACTAATGTTGCACCGAGAACCTTTTTACCATCTTCTGACACATTCAGTCGCTTGTAGACATCATCACGTTCGTCGCTGAAGACAAACGCTCTAGAATTTTCTGCCACTCCTTTTGAATCTCCAATTGAGCCAACATCCACACCAAGAAGCTTTAACTTGGTACTCATGTCGGCACCGGTAAACGATACCTTATCTTGACCAAGCTGCGACACCGCAGCTTCGGCCATTCGATACCCAGGTGCAACTAAACCATAGATAAAATTTCCTAGCACCGCACACTCACCAATGGCAAATATGTTCTCATCTGACGTTTTACACTGATAATCTATCTCAATGCCTCCACGCTCACCCACCTTTAAATCGGCGTCACGCGCCAGTTGGTCGTAAGGCCGTATACCAGCTGAGAAAACGATCATATCGGTTTCAAGTTCGGTATCGTCAGCAAACTCCATTTTCAAGCGATGCTTGCTACCCTTAGAAATCAACTTAGTGGCTTTACTGGTGTGAACTTCCACGCCAAGCGCTTCAATTTTACGTCGTAGCATAGAGCTACCACCGTCATCAAGTTGAACGCCCATTAACCCAGGAGCAAATTCGACAACATGAGCTTCTAGGCCTAAATTTTTCAATGCATTGGCGCACTCCAGACCAAGTAACCCGCCGCCAACGACAACGCCGACTTTTTTACCTTTCGCCGATGCTTTGATTTCCCCCAAGTCGTCAATGGTTCTGTATGCCAAACAATGCGCTTGATCATGACCCGGAACTGGTGGAATAAAGGGGTAAGAGCCGGTCGCCAAAACCAATTTGTCGTAAGCAAACTCGCGCCCTCCTTGGGTAACAACCTTTTTAGCCTCTCGGTCAATGCTCTCAACAAAATCACCAAAGTGAGCGTCAACACCCAACTCATCGTATCGTTCACGAGTGGTCATGGCCAAATCTGACGGTTCCTTACCGTCAAACACTTCTGACAAATGAACTCGGTCGTAAGCAGGGCGAGTTTCACCACCAATGACGGTTATTTTGGCCTCGACGGATGAACTCGCTAGCGTCTCAACATAGTGATGACCGACCATGCCATTACCAACAACAACCACATTTAATTTATTCATATAATTCTCAAAAAAATGGGTAGCAGCCTCGTTGCCGCCACCCGAACAGAAGGAGTTTTTCTACTAAAATTTGGCAGTCGCCCAAAGCCAGAATCGATCAGTATCAACTCTATTGAAGGCCGCATCGCCAGCAGAGTAATTCGCAAGCTTAATGCCGCCGGACACTCTGTCAGTAATTTTTCGCGTGTATTGCAAATTAATTTCGTCGCCCAGATCATCTAAACCATTTAGCGATTCATCAGCCGAAAAAGAATGGTAAACAGCCTTCCACTTACCACCCGCAAGCTTGCCTGCCACACTCAAATAAATATCTTCCAAACCGGCGTCAGGGGTAGCAAGAAAGACATCCGCCCAACCATTGAACTTATGCAAGGTTGCTAATGGTGTTGCGAAGCCGCGTTGCCCATCATCAGAGCCTAACAACTCATAACCCAGCTTCGCGGTAATACCACTGAAAGCGATACCGCCTTCAAGAAATACATACTCTGTATCAAATAGATCATTGGATTCTTGAGTGGCGATTTCAGCGGTGTATAAAAATTTAGTGTCCCCAGACTTTTTGGAGCCCGTCAAACTAACGCCATAAGTGTCTAGAGAATTATCGATGTCATTGTCAATTTCGAATAGGTAAGCATAGCCAGTGAGCTTTCCAAAACCAGTTTGATAAGACGTATTGAGAATAGTGTCGCTACTGTCTAGATCTTGCTCATCAGAAAAAATACGATTACGTTGGCCGATATAAGATGCATTTATCGAAAATTTATCACTCGGTTTATAGTTAACCACCACTCCATCGAATGTTTGACGGTCCTGACGCCAACCAACGTGCCCAATAAAACGATGACCGTCTAAGCTCAATACCTGGCGACCCACTTTTACACTCAGGCCTTCTGCCGCGTATTTGATGTAGGCTTGGTCAATTTCTTCTGTTTCAGGGTCAGCAATAACGGAAAATTGGCCTGGGCGAACTCCCGCTGGCGGAACACTGAAATCGTCAACTAACTCAATATTAGCCTCTCCTTCAATTACCGCAGAGAACCCATTGACCTCTGCGGTCTTATAACCCAAACGAGCTCTTAGTGTGAGCGCGTCGGCGTCTTCTAACGGATTGTCTTGTGATACAGTTTCATAGCGCAGGCGAAAATCACCATAGAATTTTGCATCATTCTTTTTATCATCCGCACTCGCAGTTGATGAGATCATTGTGCTTAGTAGTAAGCACGCTATTAAACTCGGATTTCTTTTCTCTATTAAGTTTGTCATGTTATTTTACGCTCATGTTTGTTAAACGTAAGCTCTATATATTTTGAAGCCCAATAGTTGTCTCGCCGTTGAAGCAATTCTTGATGCTTATTAAAGCCGATCGCCATTGATCAGCTAGCAATGTAACTAGTTAACCAACCTATTTATTAATTTCACGCGATTTTCCCCTTCTGTTCGACAGAAGCAGTCTGAGCCTTATCGCGTTTCCGCTTCTCCTCTTCAATATCCACCACGCCTTTCTTTTCATAAAGGAAGGATAAAACCTGTTGACGGTAGTAATTAAATTGATCGCTTTTAGCAAGTGCAACGCGCTCACGCGGACGATCTAGCTCGATATTCAATATCTCACCCACCTTCGCTTCTGGTCCGTTGGACATCATTATAATCTTGTCCGACATCAATACGGCTTCATCAACATCGTGAGTAATGAGAATAACGGTGGTATTTAATTCTTTTTGAATCTCCATAACCGAATCTTGGAGATTTGCTCGCGTTAACGCATCCAGAGCTCCGAAAGGCTCGTCCATCAACATAACCTTTGGCTGCATTGCTAAACACCTTGCGATACCAACACGCTGCTTCATGCCGCCGGATATCTCATGCGGCTTTTTATTCATTGCATGATCCATTTTCACGAGCCGAAGATTATGCTCGACCCACTCTTTCATCTCTGGCTTTGTTTTTTCGCTTTTGAATACTTGTTCTACACCAAGAGCGACATTTTCATAAACACTAAGCCATGGCATTAACGCATGGCTTTGAAACACAACAGCGCGATCTGGGCCAGGTTCGTCAACTTCTTTGCCATCTAAGATAACGCCGCCGGACGTCGCTTGATACAAGCCGGCAACAATATTCAATACAGTCGACTTACCACAACCAGAATGCCCGATAATAGAAACGAACTCGCCTTTCTCAATCGAGAAGTCAACTCCCTTTAGCGCACAAAAAGGCCCATTAGGTGTAGGAAACTCAATACCGACTTGTGATATTTCTAAGAATTTTTTTGACATAACGAGTATACCTATCTGAGTACCGCGAGCTTGTCCCAGCTCACTGTCTTTTGAAGAACAAGGATCAGTCTATCGAGCGCAAAGCCTATTAAACCAATAACCACCACCGCGACCATAATGCGAGAAAGAGAATTAGATGAACCATTTTGAAATTCATCCCATACAAATTTTCCAAGTCCTGGATTCTGCGACAACATTTCCGCCGCAATCAATACCATCCAGCCAGTTGCTAACGACAAACGTAAACCTGTAAAGATCATTGGTATAGATGCAGGTAAGATTATTTTTCTAATATGCATCAACGCTGGCAATTTAATCACTCGGCTCACATTGAGCAGATCTTTATCTACATTAGCTACGCCAACGGCCGTATTGATCAACGTCGGCCAGAGGCAACAAAGCGACACTGTAAATGCTGACACTAAAAATGATTTCTCAAAAAGGGGAGAGTCAGAAACATAGGTAGCACTTACAACCATGGTTATTAACGGCAACCATGCCAATGGAGACACCGGTTTGAATATTTGTATAAGAGGGTTCATCGCCTTATAAACCCCATCACTCAAGCCACAAGCAATGCCTACGGGAATTGCAATCAAAGACGCCACTAAAAAACCAAACATAACCGTTTTCAGACTAGTCAAGATTTGATCGAAAAAAGTCTCTTTGCCTGTGTACTTGCGTATCTTCACAACCGCATCAGGGTTTTTCTCTAACTTCTTAGCATTGCGTTTCTCTTGCCGTTGATAAAAAGCAGTTTCTTTGACTCGTTCGGCTTGATGCTCATCCACCAATACGATGGCCTGTGAGTAAACTTGAGTAGGGCCGGGAAACTGACCTAGCGACGTGTCAATGCGACTCGCCGCTAAGCTCCAAAGAAGGCAAAATGCTACGATTCCCAGCAAAGGATAAACCACGCTTTTGATATCGATCGCATTGATCAGCTTTGCAACGCTTTGCACCATCGTGCTCGTATACGATAATGGTGCGTCTGAAGTAGTAGAGGTAGCGCTCATAATAATATTAAGTTTGCTTTTTCAAATGGTTAAAGCACGTCTTGCTTCAAGCCAATTTTAAATTTGTTAAGGTACTCATTGGGCTTACTTCCGTCGTAGCTAATGCCGTCAATAAATTCAGTTTGCTCAGGCTTAAAACCTGTTTCATTATTTAAATCAGGAAACTCTGACGCGTCTACAAGACCTTCTTTAATCAACTCTTTTGCAGCGATCGAGTATATTTCAGGTTTATATACATCAGCCGCAACCTGCTTATACCAATCATCAGATTTTGGCTGTGAAATTTGACCCCATCGACGCATTTGCGTGAGGTACCAAATGGCGTCCGAGTAATAAGGGTAGGTAGCGTTGTAACGGAAGAATACGTTGAAATCGGGGACGTTTCGTTTATCTCCTTTTTCGTACTCGAACGTGCCTGTCATTGAATTAGCAATTACGTCGTAATCTGCACCAACGTAATTTGACTGCGCTAGTATTTTAACGGCTGCTGGGCGATTAGCGTTATTGTCTTCATCTAACCATTTTGCCGCTCTGATCAACGCCTTTACTACTCTAGCGGTGGTATTAGGATACTTTTCAGTAAATTCCTTCGTCATTCCAAACACTTTTTCCGGATTATTTTTCCAGATTTCATAGTCGGTTATTACGGGTACACCGATACCTTTGAAAACCGCTTGCTGGTTCCAAGGTTCTCCAACGCAATACCCATGAATCGTGCCAGCCTCTAACGTGGCAGGCATTTGCGGTGGCGGTGTTACAGAAAGTAGTGCTTCGGCATCGATGGTTCCAGTTGTATCGCCTTTATGTGGGGCATAAAAACCCGGGTGAATCCCGCCTGAAGCTAACCAATAACGTAACTCATAATTGTGAGTAGAAACCGGAAAAACCATCCCCATTTTGAAAGGCTTACCTTCATCAGCAAACTCTTCAACGACGGGCTTTAGATAGTCAGCTTTGATTGGATGAATTGGCTTACCGCCTTCAAGCGGAATGTGCTTCTTCATTTTCGCCCAAATATCATTTGAAACGGTAATTCCGTTGCCGTTTAAATCCATCGAGAAAGGGGTGACGATGTGCGCTTTAGTTCCAAAGCCTATCGTCGCCGCCAGCGGCTGACCTGCCAGCATATGCGCACCATCGAGCTTACCGTCGATAACGCCATCTAGCAGAACCTTCCAGTTCGCTTGTGCTTCGATCGTTACGTATAGACCTTCGTCTTCGAAATAACCATTTTCGTAGGCAATTGCGATAGGGGCCATATCGGTGAGCTTAATAAAGCCAAAAGTAAGCTCGTCCTTCTCGGGCTCGCCAAGTTCAGCAAATGCATTATTGATGCTAAGTAAAAGCGTTAGCCCAAAGGTTAAAGTTTTATGTGTTGTGACTAGTGTGGTAAATGCGCGAAGCATAAAAGTAAACCTCAGTTATGTTAGTTACATCGTAGATTTAAAACTGACAACTGATGGATGAACCCTACGAGAACTAATCAGTAGAAGATCAGCTTCGTTGCCAGGCATATTAGGTATACAGATGTTCAATTTTTAAAAAGTAATAGCTACTACGATGACAAAACAACGTCGTTGTCAATTTGCCTATGTCGTCTATCATTTGTGATAAAGCAGGAAGCATGCCAACTTTTTAGAGGTGTTAAATATTGACTGATAAGCTCATTTTCGATCCATATGTTCCAAAGTTGTGCGATGCACTTATCTATGCACTTTTTTGATTCAATCGAGTACCTGATCAAACAATGAAATGATTTTTTCAGACAATTCGGCCATCGACTGACCTTGGTTCATCGCGGATTTACGCATCTCCATATACGCTTCGTCTTCACTATAATTCTTCTGACGCATTACGATGCCCTTGGCTTTTTCAATCAGCTTACGCTCAGACAATTTCTTTTTTGTTTTCTCTAACTCACTGTTTACCTTCTGCATATGAGAAAACCTCTCAAACGCCAAATCCAAAATTACTGGCAAACGTTGAGGTGAAACATCATCGACGATATACGTGTTAACGCCAGCTTCAACGACCAGCTCAGCCGCGTTTGGCACATTTTTACGCGCAAATATCACCACGGGAATCGGCTTAGCCGTCGTTAGCCACGCTAATTGAGCAAGGTCAATGTCGCTAAGTGTGTCTACCGATACCACCAAAACATCAGGCGTACTTACCTCAATGATCGCGAGCGCAGACTCAAGTAGATCTGCTTGCTCAGTAAGGTAATTACTTACTTGGGAAAATTTTTCGACCATAGTTGGGCCACTCAAAAGTGGTGACTCTACTACCAAGACTAACCGCTCAGAAGGGAGCGAGTAAGATGAATCAATCGGCATATTAGAATTTGAGAACGAAGTATCCATACCAAATACTAAGCAGGAAACATGCCACCTCTTCAGAATAGAACGCGCCTTCATACTAAAAACAGGCTCTTTTAGGAGAAAAAGTGGCCCCGCACGTGATCAAAAACACAGCGCTCGTTATAGTAGCGGCCCTAGGTCAAACCACCAACTATAAGCCGATATGAAATCGTATAACTAGGTCACACAGTTAAAAATTCGTCTACCCATACCGGTAAAACCTCACCAGCTTTACCATAAATTCCGCTATCGAAATTACTTGCTGTAAGTGACTGCTCTAAGTTTATTTCTATGGTTTGGGCGCCTGATTGCTTAGCCATTTGTACAAACCCCGCGGCCGGATAAACATTACCGGATGTACCAATTGAAACAAATAAATCACAACTTGAGATAGCGCGCGCGATTGCATCCATATAGAGCGGCATTTCACCAAACCAGACGATGTGGGGTCGCAAATTATTTAGCTCTCCACAACAATCACATAAGTCGGCAACGTCTATATCGCTATAACAATCGAACACGGTATCTGTTTTTTTACAACGCATTTTCAGTACCTCACCATGCATATGCAACACACTTTTCGAACCGCCTTGCTCATGCAGGTTATCAATATTTTGGGTGACTAATAGAAATTCGCCATCAAACTCTCGTTCAAGTTTGGCTAGCGCAACATGCGCTGCATTTGGGTGTACTTGATGATTGAGCAAAGGTTTACGCCGTTCATTATAAAACGTTTGAACCAACCATGGGTCCCGCTCAAACGCCTCAGGTGTAGCCACGTCCTCAACTTTGTGGTTTTCCCATAGCCCGTCGTCGGCACGAAACGTTTTAATACCTGATTCAGCCGAAATTCCGGCGCCTGTGAGTATTACAATTGATGTTACTGGCTTCATTTTGGTTCAGTTTGGGTTAAGGTGCATAGAGTTAAAGTGCTGTTATCGTAACAAATAGGAGAAACCCTATGAAATTTTCCGCTAAGCATTTATTCGCAACCCTAAGCATGTTGACCGTACTGATGGTCACGCCGACCTCGGCTTTTGCTGGTGATAGTGTTTATGTCAATGTGCCTAGTCTAACCATTGGGTTTCATGGCAATAGTTACTCGCACAAACGTTATCGTAAGCATTACAAAAAGAAATATTACAACAATGGCTATAGTGATAGAGGCTACAAAAAACGTCGATACCGTGACCGTAGCTACAGTAA
>CAZFVP010000046.1:12682-14863 GCA_964522345.1 uncultured Gammaproteobacteria bacterium
ACACAAAGATCACTACCACTGTTCATAAGTCGTTAAGAAACCTCTAGTTTAAAAATATCGCGTTGCTGAATAATCGGCAACGCGGTATTTTTACTTTAGAAGTCCCCGTTTAAAATCTGGATAAAGCAATTCAATTTGCAACTCATCAATCATTTTCTGATTACTAATTTTTCGAGACTCATTTAAATATGACAACATACCTAGCGACAATTCGTTTTGCGCTTGTTGCATTGTGATCTCAGGTAAAGGTTCGTAACCTAGCGCTCGCGCTGCGGCCTGCAAATAGTCGGATATCTTACCTGGCGAACCGTCGGTAGCATTATAAATTTCGTTCGCTGGCGCGATTCGCATTGCCACAACACAAATTTTGGCCAAATCGTCAGCGTGCACACGATTAGTAAAACCGCATTCGTTGGCTTTAACCACAGGGGTTTGACGCTTTAATCGCTCTCGAGGCAGGCGGCTATACGCGTAAATTCCGGGCACTCGCAACACAACAACATCCACACCTTGAGATTGTCCCCATTTTAACCAGATCTGCTCTGAGTCCAAGCGACGTAAGCCTCGCTCTGTTTTCGGCATCGTGGGGCTTTGCTCGTCTACCCAGTCACCATTACAGTCTCCATATACGCCAGTGGTGCTAATTAAAACCACTTTGAGTGGCTTTATACCATCAGCCATAAATGTTTCAATGACTCTACGCGAACGCAGGTCTACAACTCCGTGTTTTGGTGGCGCCACCGTGTAATACAATTGAACCGCATTACAAGCTTGAAGGTTCAACGGAGCGCTATCAAGGTCTAATAGCTCACACTTCACACCTAATACGCTGCTGGCTAAGGCTGCGCTTTGGTCACTATTCACGTACCCATCAATAGCCGCAGAGGAAACGCCGCTTTCAAATAATTGCTTAACAATACGGCGACCAACATCGCCGCAGCCGAATATGAGGCTGCGTTGCGGGCGCTTATTTTTCATGGATCTCATATTAGGCCTGCCGACAATTTAATCTCTTCGAAGCCGGTCTGAGACAGCTACTGGAGTAGGGTAGCGCAACACGATCGAATAACTTGAGCCTATAAAAGTCACTAAGGTAGCGAGCTGTACAAAGTAAACGGTGCTCAAATCAATTAATGCACTCTGTGCTGCAACGAACACGATTAGCAAGCTAAATTCGCTCATTTGTCCTAAACGAAAACCGGTTTCCCAACCGAGCCGATTAGTCTCAGACACGTGATTTAACGCAAAGCGAAAAACCACCGGTTTGACAAGCAGCATTGCTAGACCAAGTAAAATTGCAGGCAACCAAATTTGATCAAGTGCTGAGATATTCAAGCCCGCGCCAAGGGTGAAAAAGAACAATACTAAAAAGAAATCTCTTAGTGGTTTTAAGCTTTCGGCTATAAACATCGCGATTGGACTAGTTGCGATCGTAATGCCAGCAATAAAGGCACCTGTTTCATACGAAAAACCAATACTATGAGCGAGCTGAGCAATGCCTAAGCACCATGCCAATGCCAACAGAAAGACATACTCCTGAATGCGATCAAACTTCTTAAAGAGCCTTATTAGCACGACGTTCTTCAAACCCCAGGCGACACCAATTAACACCGGCAAAAGTACAACTAGCTTGGCTAACTCCATCAAAGTACTTTGCTCAGACGACATTGCTTGAAACGCAAGCAATACCACTATCGCAATTAAGTCTTGTAATAAGAGCACACTAACTATCACTTCACCCGTATGCTTATGGTGCAGCACTGTTGTTGGTAAAAGCTTTAAACCAATAATCGTGCTTGAAAACATGCACGAGACCCCGACAATGATCGCGTTTAACGTATTAAAGCCTGACAAAGCAGCAAATGCCCAACCCACCGCAGCGAACACTCCAGATGTTAATATAGTGACAATGGTGGTCTGCTTTAGCAGTACTAATAATTTTTTCGGACTCAGGTTTAGGCCTAACAAAAACAGCAAAAAAATGATGCCAATATTTGAAATATCTTGAATAAGCTTGGTGTCGGTTAGCCAAGCCAGGCCCCATTGTCCCAATACGATACCAAGCACAATGTAGCCAATGATGAGCGATTGTCGCGCCAACAAGGCAAGTGTCGCAAACAGCGCCGCACCAACAAATATTAAGAACAAAGAATAGACCATAAATTTTAGTTTACCTCATGT
>CAZFVP010000047.1:0-1505 GCA_964522345.1 uncultured Gammaproteobacteria bacterium
TTGCTTTACCTTAGCGCGCTTTAGTGGTTTGCCATCTAATTCAAGACCGAAGGTAAGTTTTTCAATTTGCTGGTCGGTAACATCAGCATCTACGCGAACTAAATACTCTTTCTCAAGTTCAGTATTCTCTCCGATCAACTGCTTGGCAATACGGCCGTCTTGCGTTAACACTAATAGGCCTTGTGAATCGATATCTAAACGCCCTGCTGGTGCTAAACCTCTAAAGTGTGCAGGCTCTAAATGCTTTCGCGTTTGATCGGTCTCTGAGTGTGATTCCAGAGTAATCAAACGTACCGCAGGAATATAGTCGTCCTCGGCTTGACCAGAAACATAGCCTACGGGCTTGTTAATCATGATCGTCACACGTTCATTTTGTATTGCTTGAGCGCGTTGTGTCAGCTCAATCTTTACATCGTTAGGGAACTTAATCCCAAGTGTGTTAACACGTTCACCATTGACCTTAACTAGGCCCTGCTCGATCAGCCGGTCGGCTTCACGCCGCGAACATAGGCCGCGCGCAGACATAAGCTTTGAAAGGCGAACAGGCTCTGACACTAGTTTTTTGCCAACTTGGTGGCTAAGCCAATATAGTTGGCTGGCGTTAGTTTCTTAAGCTCGACTTTAACCGCATCGGGTACTTCTAAGTTTTCGATAAACACACCTAAAGCCGCTTGATCAATACCATCTTTACCACGTGTTAAAGCTTTTAGTTTTTCATAAGGCTCAGGAATATCATAACGACGCATGACGGTTTGAATCGCTTCGCCGAGTACAGCCCAGTTATCATCAAGATCGGCCGCTAGTGCGCTTGCATTGACGTCTAACTTACCAATGCCTTTTAAGGTGGCGGCACAAGCAAGCATGGTATAGCCAAAGCCAACACCAATATTTCTCAACACGGTAGAGTCAGTAAGGTCACGCTGCCAACGGCTTACTGGCAATTTAAGCGCGAGATGATCAAACATCGCATTAGCTAAACCTAGATTGCCTTCTGAGTTTTCAAAGTCAATTGGATTTACCTTATGAGGCATAGTAGATGAGCCAACCTCGCCTGCGATCACCTTTTGTTTAAAGTAACCGATTGAAATATAGCTCCAGATATCGCGATCGAAATCCAAAAGAATGGTATTGAAACGCGCGACCGCGTGGAACAACTCAGCCATGTAATCGTGTGGCTCAATCTGGGTTGTTAAAGGATTCCAAGTCAGGCCAAGAGACTCGACAAAATCCTTAGAAAATGACTCCCAGTTCACTTCAGGATAGGCGATCACGTGGGCATTATAGTTACCCGTAGCACCATTAATTTTGCCCAATATAGACACTGAGTTGACTTGCTCAATTTGACGCTCTAAACGGGCAACTACGTTGCGCATCTCTTTACCAAGTGTTGTTGGCGAGGCAGGCTGACCATGGGTGCGCGCCAACATCGACAAGCTCGCATTATCGTTGGCCAACTCGTTGATTGCCGACACCACTTTTTCAAACGTAGGCACAACGACTTGCTC
>CAZFVP010000047.1:1605-5200 GCA_964522345.1 uncultured Gammaproteobacteria bacterium
AATGCTTGCAGCCAACGAACTTCGACCAAAGAGCGATATTTGATTAGGCCAAATTCACTAAATATCGGGCGCAAAGCCTTCACTTTGCTGCCATAACGGCCATCTAAAGGAGTTAATGCAGTGGTCGCGGAGAGTTCTAAATCAAGCATGGTAGATACGCTAAAATGTGAAAGTGTGACTATTTCGAAGGCGAGATGTTACCATACTTAGAGTGTCAATAAGGCTTGAAATTCGATGTCCGTCAACTGGTCCACTTACTCTCTAGAACAGCTTAGAACCCATGCTACGCAAACCTTTCGCGAAGGAGGAGGATCACGGCCTGACGTTTTATTGATCGAAATTGATGGCGAACAAGCTGTGCTAAAAGATCAGAGTAGTGCAGATAAAGCCTTCGCCTTAATCGTTGGCCCGTTGTTAAATTGGCGCGAATGCAAAGCGCTCAAAAAACTTGCCTCAGTCAGTTGTGTGCCTGACCTGCTTTGTCAGCCAACTTCTCGCTCTTTTTTAATGACGTACCACGCCTCTGAGCAAATAACTCGACTCGAAAAATACGAACCTGACTGGCCTGAGTTCTTTGAAAAACTAAGCACGGCAATCGCAGAGGTTCATAAGGCAGGTGTTGCACACAATGATTTACGCAACCCGACAAATACCCTAGTAACTCCTAATGGAGACCCTATATTGGTCGACTTGGTTGCCTGTTTTTGCAAAGGCCAAGCTTGGAACAAGCCTAACCATTGGCTGTTTAACAAGTTCTGCCAAGTAGATTTATCCGCAATCACTAAGATAAAGAGCAGAGTGGCTAAAGACCTCATCACTGATGCAGATGTTGTCGCTGAGGATATCGCCGGCCGACCGGGTATGGCGATTAAAGGGCTTGGTCAATGGATTAGACGGATTTCTCGTAAACTATTTACCGGCTAGCCTAAAGCTAACAAAACCCTGTCCCAAACGTAGTGATCAACTAACATCACCGCAAACAAATACATTAAGTACTTAATAGAATAAATAAATGTGGTTCGTGATAGTTCATCACTGTAATCTTTATAGAGTTTAAACACGTAATACATAAAGCGTGCATTCAAGTAAAACGCGCCAATCAAATAGATACCACCAAACATATGAATGCTAAACGGCATCAAAGTTACTGCAACCAAAATATAGGTATATAGCAGTATTTGCAGGCGAGTAAACTCTTCACCATGAGTCACTGGAAGCATTGGAACACCAGCTTCTGCGTACTCCTCTCGACGATACAAAGCCAATGCCCAAAAGTGAGGCGGCGTCCAAGCAAAGATAATCAAAAACAACAAACAACCCTCTGCGGTGATAGAACCCGTCATTGCGACCCAACCGAGCAATGGTGGAGCGGCACCTGCGGCACCACCAATGACTATATTCTGCGGGCTTGCCGGTTTTAAAAACACCGTATAGATAATGCCGTAGCCAACCATCGAGATAAACGTTAGGAGTGCCGTTAGTTGGTTGACCCATTGCACTAACACCAACATTCCTAAAAAGCACAACAAGGCCGCAAAGATAATGGCTTGCCACACCTTTAAACCGCCCGTGGCTAATGGCCTATTTTGAGTGCGCGCCATAATCGCATCGGCACGCATATCAATTATTTGATTCATTGCGGCACCTGAAGATGCGGCTAAGCCGATACCAAGTGATGCCATTAAGACGACGAACAAATCAGGTAGACCCTGCACAGCTAACAACATGCCGACAAAAGCAGTGAACACGATGAGCATCACAACTCTAGGCTTAGTTAGGTCGTAGTACTGCTGTATGGCGCCACTTAAAGAACTATTCGCTGTGTCGGTGTTTGACATAATCGTTTAATATAAGTAATTTTTTCGAGCGGAGTTTAGCCGATCTGAGACGTTTTCAGTAATCGCTTGATGTCTTTTTGAATTGCGCCAGGGTCTGCCGTCGCTGGGTAACTCATCATTAAATTTCCGGCGGGGTCAATAATATAGAACCGATCTTTCTCAGCTTCTAATGGGGCGTCATCTAGCTTTAAAATTTTAGTCCAATCATCAAACTTAGCTTTTTCGATACGATAGGTTTCAATCGGACTGTACTTAGCATGTAGATCGTCGGCAACAGCATCACTCAAACCAGTGTGAATAAAAACCGTTCGCAAACGTGTCATATTGTTGTTTTGCATAAAACGTAGTTGTCGAATTTTCAATATATTCTCTTCACACGCTGTGCTGCACTCGTTCTCCGCTTTAACCAACAATACCCATTGACGGCGAAACGAGTCGAGTTCAACAAGTTCGTCGTTGCCTTGCATCTCTAAGTTTGCAACTGGGCGAGCTGGGCGATATAAATCGCCATAATTATTAAAACTCGTCGGTTTATAGAAAAAAGCACCGGCAATAGGCGCCGCAAATACGACAAACACCAGAATCATTTGTACACGATTCCAAAATTGGGCGTTGCTAATCGAATTTGTTTGTTCAGTGTTTTGATTTTGATCAGTCATAATATTTACATCTATTTATTACCGAAGCCTACGATACTCCACGGGCCTCGCTTTCGTTCCAAGGCCTTAACTTCTTCTCGAACTACTTCTAATCAGAAGTACCAAACTCGCGACCAAAAAGGCCAACGCCATTGCAAACCATTGAAAGGCGTAACCTTGATGCTTGGCTACCCACTCATCGTTGATTTCTGGCCACTTTCTAATCAAGGTCGAGTTGTCATTCTCATCGGGCGCCAATTCTACCACTAATGGAAATAACTTCACTTGTAAAACGTTCTCAACGTCCGATATCGGTAAATATTGCCAAACCGAACCACTCGAAACTGGATATTTGTCATTCCATAACGGTGGTTGTTGCGGAGCCATGTTCAAACGCCCGTGCAACATTAACTCAGCTGAACTTGTGCTAATCTTAGGTAATACATCACGCGACCCCCCTACCGGTACCCAACCTCGGGCAACGAGTAAAAGTTGGTCGCTAGCGTTCACTCGAAATGGAGTAAATACTTGATAACCAACCTGACCATTTACCACTTGATTATCGACAAAGAAATCGCGATTCGTTAAATAACGGCCGTTAAACGACACTTTTCGAAAACGTAAATCATCATCATTTTTCACCGCAAAAAGTTGCTCTATGGGAGTAGCAGCTTGCTCTGCGCGAGATTCCAACTGATTAATGATCACCTGCTTTTGTTCGGCGCGATCTAGCTGCCAAAAACCTAAACGCACCATAGCTAGGACAATCGTCACAGCGATAATACTAAGTAGCGTTTTTCGCCAAACAAGGGCTGGCTTTAATAATTCATCGCTCATTCGCAACTCATTGACTCAAATAAGGTAAACTGCGCGCACCATAGCACAGACACTGTAATTCTTGATACGCCTAGAGCTTTATTACTCTAGACTCTTTCTTAAAAGGCACTTATATGAGCACTATCGTTATTGTTGTACTACTACTCGCTATGCTAGTCAGCTTAGGCGTAGGACTGTTTCATTTATTAAAATCGCCGGATGAGCAGGATAAAGGCGATAAAGTGGTTAAAGCACTTACTTGGCGCATTGGTATCTGGGTGGTGCTGTTTACGTTTATCGTAG
>CAZFVP010000047.1:5300-8761 GCA_964522345.1 uncultured Gammaproteobacteria bacterium
CCCTTCATATAACGAATCAACACCACTAACAAGATAAACGCACCAAGGCATACATGAAAACCGTGAAAACCTGTCAACATGAAAAATGTTGACCCGTAAACACCTGTGCCCAACGTAAGACCGAGCTGGGTATAAGCTTCAATATATTCTTCGACTTGAAGAAATAGGAAAATTACACCAAGAATGACTGTAATTGCCAACCAAATCGTAGTCTGACCTCGATTACCAACACGTAAGGCATGATGAGAGATCGTTAAAGTAACACTCGATGCAAGCAATAGAAGTGTGTTATACAACGGCAAATGCCAAGGGTCGACAAGAGCATACTGTGTACCTTCTGAAATTGCGCCTTGGTCGGGATGCACGCCAGCAAGCAATTCAGCACCTAGAGGTCCGGTAGATGGCCATGTAGCCTCGAAACCAGGCCATAATAATTCAGTGTCAGCTAACCAAGGAACCGCCAAGGTGCGCAGGTAATATAGCGCACCGAAGAACGCAGCGAAGAACATGACTTCTGAGAAGATGAACCAAGACATTCCCATGCGAAATGACTTGTCTACATCCATATTGTAGTCGGGGCTTTCAATGATAACTTTACGAAACCATATAAATAGCAGCACGGCCATCGCCAGAAAGCCTACGTTCATCAAGGTCGGTGCAAAAGCATAGCCATTCAATAAGCTCGCGCCACCAATTGCAATACAGAACAATGCAATTGAAGCGAGAAATGGATATGCACTCGCATCAGGAACGAAATAATGATCTTTAGAATGTGCAGACATATTTTTCCTCGTAAATAAACCGTCTTAAGTATTTGTTTATTGGCCAGCGTACTTTTCGTTATCGAAAAATGTGTAGGACAATGTTAGTTCGTGCACGTCATCTGGCATTTCAGAGTCAAGCAGAAACCTAACCGCCATTTCTTGTTCTTCACCCGGCTGTAATACCTGTTTAGAAAAACAAAAACATTCAGTCTTTTTAAAATGAAAGCCCGCTCTTGGTGGCGTCACATTGAATGTAGCCATTCCAGTAATCGGGCGGTCTGAATAATTTTTTACGTAAAAAACAGCCTCTTGTACTTCGCCAATTTTTACGTCTAGACCTCGAGTAATCGGCTTAAATTCCCAAGGAAGGTTAGAGTTCGTATGAGAAGTAAACGTTACCGCCACATCTCTATCAATAACATTCGCTGAACTAGCCGCCGCTTCTTCAATGATATCAGTCTTGCCACCAAACCCAGTGACTCGGCAGAACGCTTCATACAACGGCACCAATGCATAACCAAAACCAAACATGATGACGGTAATTAAAACTAATTTACCTACAAGATTGCTATTCATTCAAGACCTACAATGCTATCTAGTCCAGCATAATAAAAAACGACGCGATGAATAACGCCACAGGAATCGCGGCAATGACCAATGCCACTTTGGCATTACTCATTTTTTTGTCGTTATCGTTGTGTTGCTCAGTCATTTTTTATTCAACCGTTATTCGCACTAGTCGGAGCGGCCTATTTTACAACAGGCGGCTCGTCGAAGGTATGAAATGGTGCGGGAGATGGAACTGTCCACTCTAAACCTTCTGGGTTATCCCACACTTCAGCCGTTGCTTTCTTGCCACCACGTACTGTTGATACGACGATATAAACAAAAAGCAGCTGTGATAAACCTAAACCGAAAGCACCAAACGATGACCATTGGTTAAACTCGGTAAATTGAACAGGGTAATCCGCATAACGTCGCGGCATACCAGCAAGACCCAAAAAGTGTTGCGGAAAGAATGTGATATTGAAGAAGATCGAGGTCAACCAGAAATGAATCTTACCCAACTTCTCGTTATACATGTGACCAGTCCACTTAGGTAGCCAAAAGAACGCGCCCCCCATCATTGCCATTACCGCACCGGAGAATAGTACATAATGAAAGTGTGCTACTACAAAGTATGTGTCATGGTACTGGAAGTCAGCAGGTGTGATCGCCAGCATCAAACCGGACAAACCACCTAATGTGAACAGAAACACAACGCCAATTGCGTATAACATTGGAGTTTCGAATGTCATTGAACCGCGCCACATAGTAGTAACCCAGTTAAATACTTTCACGCCGGTTGGCACCGAAATTAACATGGTTGCGTACATAAAGAACAACTCGCCTTGCAACGGCATACCCACGGTAAACATGTGATGCGCCCATACGATGAACGATAAAAAGGCAATTGCGGCTGTAGCAAATACCATTGAGCTATAGCCAAACAGAGGTTTGCGCGCAAAGGTCGGAATGATGTGCGAGATGATGCCAAACGCTGGCAAAATCATAATGTACACTTCAGGGTGACCGAAGAACCAGAAGATGTGCTGATACAATACTGGATCACCACCGCCTGCTGGGTTGAAGAAGGCTGTTCCAAAGTGACGATCAGTCAGCAACATAGTTACTGCCCCAGCAAATACTGGCATTACCGCGATAAGCAAGAACGCTGTGATCAACCATGTCCATACGAACATTGGCATCTTCATCAAGGTCATACCTGGTGCACGCATATTCAATACGGTTACGATGACGTTAATCGCGCCCATGATTGACGAGATGCCCATCATGTGAATCGCCACAATACCCATGTCAACACTCATGCCGCCCTGAATTGTTAGTGGCGCATAGAGGGTCCAACCAGCCGAAGGAGCCCCACCAGGAACAAAGAAGCTACCGAGAAGAATCGAGAAAGCAAAAGGAAGAATCCAGAAACTCCAGTTATTCATACGAGGTAAGGCCATATCTGGCGCACCAACCATGAGCGGGAGCATCCAGTTAGCAAAGCCTACAAAGCCTGGCATTACCGCACCAAAAACCATGATTAGTGCGTGCACTGTGGTCATTTGGTTGAAAAAGTGTGGGTCGACGAATTGCAGACCCGGTTGCCATAGCTCAGCGCGGATAACCAAAGCCATCGCACCACCTACAAACAACATCGTTAATGAAAAGATTAGGTATAAAGTACCAATGTCTTTATGGTTAGTAGACATAAACCAACGTTGGAAAAACGGAGGCTTATGGTCGTGATCGTCGTGATCGTGAGCAGTCGCTGCGTGTGACATGAATAATCTCCAGATCTAATTAGTTGCGTTTCGCTTTAACGTCGGCTGGCGTTACAACATCGCCAGTCTCGTTACCGAAAGAATTACGTTGATAGGTAACAACTGAGGCGATTTCTTCGTCACTTAGTTGACCTGCAAATGCTTGCATTGCTGTACCTGCTTTACCAAACATCACTATCTTCAGATGTTCGTCGACCGGCCCTTTCACAATCGCGCTATTGGCAATTGCTGGAAATACGCCAGGAATGCCCTTGCCATCGGCACCGTGGCAAGCTGAACATGACGCTGAAACTGACTCGCCCTTTTCCATCAATTCTTCCTTTGTCCAAGCTTTAGATGATTCTTCTTCACCAGCTTGCGCAGCAGG
>CAZFVP010000047.1:8861-14831 GCA_964522345.1 uncultured Gammaproteobacteria bacterium
GTGCCTTCTTTGCCAACGTCTACGTTGAACCAAAGTTCATTAATATACCCGGGAATAGCATCTTTCTTAGCGCCAAATGCAGGGATCCACCAGGCATGAATGACATCATTAGCAGTAATAAGTGCTCGAACTTTGCGACCCGATGGGACAACTAATACATTATCTGTCTCAAGCAGATAGTTCTCACCAGGTGGTACAGCGGTCTCTTTATTAAATTGATCAATTTGTTCGCGAGGAGTCGATAGCGTGCTATAGAAGCTGATATCTTGGTCTAGGCCTAAATAGTCGTAACCCCATTTCCACTGATAGCCGGTGATTTTAATGGTTAAGTCTGACTTAGTTGTATCTTCCATTTTTATCAGCACTTGAGTTGCAGGCACTGCCATAACAACTAAAATGATGAACGGAACAATCGTCCATACAATCTCAACCGAGGTACTGTGACTAAATTGCGAGGGCTCATAATTTTTACTCTTTCGATGAGCAAAAATAGAGTAGAACATAACGCTGAACACAAGAACGAAAATCACCACACAAATCCAAAAGATAAGCATGTGCAAACCAAAGATATCGCGCGCGACTTCAGTAACGGGGTCTTGAAAGTTCAAACGGTATTCCGCCTGAGCCAAACCACTAAAAATAGTAGCTACAATAAATGCGCCGAACGCAGATAATTTTGCGAAAGACTTTATGTGTTGAGATAACACCATAATTAGAGGTACTCCAATTAAAATTTTAATTCGTAGAAAAATCTTTAATTTCAATAACTTAACAATGAATGAAAAAGCTTATTAAAATTTCGATTTTGTCACCAAAGATTAACACTCTCTTAGACAGATACAATCGCTATTGCAAAGGTCTTATTCGGTATTGATAGTCATCGGTAATTTGCCCAAGTTGAGGCGCACGAAAGGTATCACAGGGGCCCAACTGCTTCAACAAATTAAGGCCCTGTTTGTTAAGAAAAATTTATTTAACTTAATATTTCGCATCGCTTTAGAACGCTTTCTCACAAAGTGAATGCCAATGATCGCTAAACACTCTCAGCTCGCCAAATTCTACACTATTTTCTATGTAAGGTAATTCGAATAACTTCGGCACCGGCATTTTGCGGCCTAGGGTTGAGATATTATCTCTAACACATTCGAAATTTGGGTCAATATAATTAGCCACCCAACCAGCAAATGGCACCCCAGACTCAACGATGGCGTTAGCGGTCAGCAATGCATGATTAAGGCAACCGAGTGTCATTCCAACAACTAAAACAACGGGCAAGTTTAACTTTTTAGCTAAGGTTTCAATACTCTCTGCGTCGGGGTCACCTATACCCTGAGAATTCAATGGAACTAACCACCCTCCTACGGCTTCGACGACTAACGCATCTACCTGATTAAGTGCGTGCTCTACATCTCTTGCAATCAGGTCACTATCAATTGCTTGACCCGCTCTCTCAGCGGCAATATGTGGGGCAATCGCCGATCGATAAGCGTACCTATTGACCTGCTCAGAACCTAAGACCACATTGCTTGCTGATTTTAGTGTCTCTACATCGGTATTTTTCCATTCGCCAGAAGAGAGTTCAAACCCGCTCGCAATTGGCTTAAGGCCAGCCACCCGTTGATTACTACCTCTTAGATGCCGAATCAGTGCGGCTGATACACGAGTTTTTCCGCAATCGGTATCAGTACCTGTTATAAAAAAGGCCGGTTTATTCACATTCATATCGTTAAGCTTGTTTATAAGCTTTGGCATAGACGACTTCATAGCGCATATCAATCGACCCATTGCTTTGAATAATACTATCAACCTGCTCAATAACTCTTTGCAACGTAGCGCGCCCCATTAAGCCTTTAGCGCGATGGTTGCTAGCATTACCCGCACCAAGGCTACGAACACTATTCAGAGCGTGTTCAAATGAATTAAACGATTGGATACGTGGCTCACACCAGATACGTTCGAGCACTAACCCTGAACTCGAAATCACGCGCTTGAGCTCCCTCAAAGAAAGAAAGTTCTGATCATTTCTACCCCATAATTCTCGCCAATCGCGCAAGGTGCCCGTCAGAAATGAGCTTATGAGTGTGTAGCCCCCCGGCCTTAAGACATTCGAGATTTGCCCAATAGCACGGTCTGCGTCACACCACTGAATAGCCGAACTACTAAGGCATAGATCTACACTCTGGGGCATAAATGGTAAATTCTCAATGTCGCCTTGTATTAATAGGCTCTTATCATCGCCAAGCCTATGTGCGGTTTCCTTTAACATTGCAGCGGCCATATCGACACCAATCGCCCTCGCAGTTGGGTAGATCTCACGTAACCTTGATAGAGCATAACCAGTACCACAGCCAAGATCACATAAGTCATTTATATGCACAGACGGTACCTCGGACAACAGTACATCGACAATATCTCTCTGCATTGTTGAAACACCATCGTATTGAGGTGCAGAACGATTAAATTGACGTTTAACGTGGGCCTTATTTACGTTCATTCTAAATTTTAGCAAGCAAGTTTAATAAATTCGAAGCAACCGCTTCGGGCTCGGTCATAAATGGGGCGTGGCCTGTATCTAATTCTTCAAGCTCGGCGCCAAGTATGTCAGCTAGCCGAGCGCTACTAGCCGGCTTAGCGACTCGATCTCGCAGCCCGCTTACTATATGAATTGGCATTGATAAGAGTGGCAACTGGTCTCTTAAATCGATACTTGCTAGGCAGCCAATACCGGCTTTTAATGTATTGGCGCTTGGGTTGGGGCGCTGGCAAACCGCCTTGTGCGCTGCTCGAGCCAAGCTTCGCGCACCTGTACTCCCCCCAGCTTGCATTAATAGGAACATATTTAAGGTGCGTTCATAATCACTCGCCAACTGCTCAGAAAATAGCTGAAATGTACTCAAATCAACGCCTTCAGGCCAATCATCACTCTGCACAAATTTCGGCGAAGTGCTGATTAACTGCATTCCTCGAACTAAAGATGGCTCGAGTAACGCCGCTTGCATTGCTACCATCCCGCCTAGTGACCACCCTACCCAAATCGCGGGCTCTTGCACTTTAGCTAAGCAGTAACGGGCCATTGCCTTAAGATCATCCGCGCCATCAATCTCTAGCGAGTCTCCATAGCCTGGCAAGTCTATCAATTGAATCTCTAAACCGACATTCAAACTGAGCAAGTGCTCTTGAAAGCTCTGCCAAACTCCGCTGTTAAGCGCCCACCCGTGAATCATAACCACTTTAGTCACTTTTAAACGCTCCGTATATGCCTGGCGAGAGACTCTAATAATTGGTCAATTTGAGTGTTCGAATGGTCAGCAGATAAGGCTACCCGTAGGCGTGCCGTGCCCGAAGCGACTGTCGGCGGTCGAATAGCGACTACATTAAAACCATCATTAAATAATGCTTGGCTGACGCGTGTCGCCTCAGCGGCATCACCAATCAATATGGGTTGAATCGCGGTTGACGAAGGAAGCATAGCTAAATTCAAATCAAATGCTCCCTGTTTGAAGTAATCTATATTGGAGAAAAGCCTGCCTCTTAATTCCTTGCCGTACTTCGCTATCAAGTTTAATGCCGCAAGCGCTGACGCGGCCACGGCGGGGGGCAATGCCGTCGTGTAAATGTACGGACGAGCAGATTGAATAAGGTGCTCTATATACACCTCATCTCCAGCGATAAACGCGCCATAGCACCCTAAAGCCTTGCCTAAAGTGCCCATCATCAAAACATTGTCACTTGGAGATAGTTCTGCGGCGTTAAGGGCACCTCGCCCACTATCTCCCAACACACCAAAACCGTGCGCGTCATCCACCAACAATAAAGCCTCGTATTGAGTAGCCAATGTATTTATTTCATTTAATGGAGCAATATCTCCATCCATACTAAACACGCTATCGCTAGCGATCATGCAATAATTAAAGTCTGCCTTCCTGATAAGCATGTCAGCGTGACTTAAGTTGCAATGTGCGTAGCGCTTGAACTCAGCCCCACTCAATTTAGCCCCGTCTATTAGAGAGGCATGATTAAGCTTATCTTGTAACAGTAAATCGCCCTTAGACAAAAAAGCACTTGTTACTGAAAGGTTTGCCATGTAGCCATTTGAGAACAATAGGGCCCGCTGAGCCCCAACAAAGTCAGCAATCGCCTCTTCAAGTTTGTGATGAGGCCTTAAGTGACCACAAACGAGATGTGAAGCCCCGCTGCCCGCACCAAAATTCAAACAAGCCTCAGCAGAGGCTTGTTTTAGCGCGTCATGATTTGCAAGGCCAAGATAATCATTACTTGAAAAATTAATAGTTGGCTTATTCTCGACCCAGACACTGACGCCTTGCGCGCTCGAGAGAACGCTACGTGTACGCCAAAGCCCCTGCTCACGCGCACGATCATGCCGATTACTAATCGAGTCACGCCAAGATTTATTCATTTAACCACAAGCTAACATTAGGTAAGCACAATAAACATAATTTTAAGGGGCTAATAAAGAGTGATATAAACGCTCAAGAAGAAAGTGATTGAGGCTTAATACCAAGTTTATTCATTAGTTTACGGTCATGGTCGACAGATGCGTTGCTGGTGGTTAATAACTCATCGCCATAGAACACCGAATTAGCTCCCGCCATAAAGCATAATGCTTGCATTTGGTCATTCATGGCTTCTCGGCCAGCCGACAAGCGCACATACGAGGTTGGCATAGTAATTCGAGCAACCGCGATGGTTCGAATAAATTCAAACTCATCAATCGGCTCAACATTATCCATCGGTGTGCCGCTAACCTGTATCAAATTATTAATTGGTACACTCTGTGGGGGAACAGGCAAATTAGCCAAGTTAGCGATTAACCCCGCCCGATCTGTTCGGGTTTCGCCCATACCCACAATACCGCCGCTGCACACATTCATTCCGGCGCTACGAACGTGTTCAAGCGTATCTAAACGGTCCTGATACGTTCTCGTGGTGATAATTTCTTTATAGTAGTCTTCTGACGTGTCTAAATTATGATTGTAATAATCCAAACCTGCGTTTTTTAAACTCGCCGCTTGTTCACCGCTAAGCATTCCTAAGGTGGCACAGGTTTCCAAACCTAATGCACTTACCTGTTTAACAGCCTCTTCGACAACACTCAGATCTTTATCTTTAGGGCTTCGCCATGCAGCCCCCATGCAAAACCGGCTAGCGCCATTGTCTTTCGCCTTTTTAGCCGCATTAACAATGGCATCTACTCGCATCAAACGTTCAACTTCAAGGCCAGTATCGTAACGCGCACTCTGAGGGCAGTATTTACAATCTTCAGGGCACGCTCCCGTTTTAATACTTAGTAAACTACTAAGCTGTAACTCATTTGCATTAAAATGCTCGCGATGAACTTGTTGCGCTTGAAATAGTAAATCATTAAACGGTAGATTAAATAGAGCTTCTACTTCTTCTTCGGGCCAACGTAACTTGCTGCTTTCCACTACAATTTTCGCTACGCTAGCCTCAGTGTTTATCACTTGAGTTGTTTGATTTGCTGACATAAGATTACTTTTCACCTAGATTGCAACACCCGAACAAAAGGAAGACGGGGTTGCCAACTGCGCTTATATTAAGCTGTTTATAAAAGGACTTGTAAACCAAAATGAATTTTACACTTTACAATGCGCTCAGCCAAGCGCTAAATTGGTTATTGCCAGCGCACTGCGTAGAATGCGGTACAACACTTGAGCATCATTACGACAGGGTGTGTAAGGTTTGTTACCCAACGCTCCCATTTCAAAGCCATTGTTGTGCGCGCTGCGGTCAACATAGTGCGTCAAATACTGATTATTGTGGTAACTGCATTAACACGCCCCCCACATTCGATACATGTTTTTGTCCATTTAAATATGAATCGAGTATTAAAGAATTAATTTGTGACTTCAAATACCGTGAGCGGCCAGAACTCGCAAAGACAGCGGCGCGGTTACTCTGGCACGAGTTATTAAAAACGGAATTTGAACG
>CAZFVP010000048.1:0-3318 GCA_964522345.1 uncultured Gammaproteobacteria bacterium
CCCCGAATAATTCACAATGATATCAAATATCCGAGCATAACTACATTTATAACTGGATAAAGTAGATCATCTGTTTCTCAACGTCAAAGACATTTAGCCTAATTTAACAAAGAGTTGCACTTGAAATAGCGTAAATTACCTAAAAAATAGACAAACCAACTAAGAAACCTTAATTCGCCTAAATCCCACATTCCAAGGTTGCCTAAGCGGTGATTTTTTCCAAACCACCCATATATGCTCTCAGCACCTTCGGAACAATGATAGAACCGTCATTTTGTTGATAGTTCTCCATAATTGCTAATAATGTGCGGCCCACCGCCAAACCAGAACCATTTAATGTATGCACCAATTCAGTTTTTTTCTCTTCTACTCGATAGCGAGCTTTTAAGCGGCGTGCTTGAAATGCTTCAAAATTGCTGCAAGACGAAATTTCCCGATAGGTGTTTTGACCCGGCAACCAAACTTCTAAATCATAAGTTTTAGCCGCTGAGAAACCTAAATCACCACCACAAAGAGCGACTTTTCTATAGGGTAATTCCAGCCCTTGCAAAATAGACTCTGCATGACCAGTTAGCTGTTCAAGGGCATCGTATGAATCTTCAGGTTTAACTATTTGTACCAACTCAATTTTTTCAAATTGGTGCTGGCGAATCATTCCACGCGTATCGCGGCCATAACTGCCCGCTTCACGACGGAAGCATGGTGTGTGTGCAACAAATTTGAGAGGAAGTTCAATCGACCTTAAAATTTCGTTGCGAACAATGTTGGTAACAGGCACTTCGGCTGTCGGTATTAAGTAGTAACCGTCCTCGGCTTGAGTGGCAAATAAATCATGATCAGCAAATTTAGAAAACTGGCCTGTACCCTTTAAACTATCTTCGTTTACTAGATAAGGGACATACACTTCTTGATAACCGTGCTGCTCTATATGCGTATTCAACATATACTGTATTAACGCACGATTCATGCGAGCAAGCGCGCCTTTCATCACCACAAAACGAGGCCCCGCGATCTTTGTCGCAACCTCAAAATCTAGCGCATCAAGCTCTTCACCTAAATCCACATGGTCTTTAGCTTCAAAATCATACTGTTTTGGACTCCCCCATCTCATTAGCTCAACGTTATCGTCTTCAGATTTACCCGCAGGCACAGACTCATGAGGCATATTTGGCATGATATCCGTAATCATGAGCATTTGCTCTTGAACTTCGTCGAGTTCAGTCTGCGCCTCTTTCATACGATCCGCGAATGAGTTCACTTCTCTCATTAACGCTCCAACATCCCCGCCTTGAGCTTTGGTTTTGCCTATTTCTTTGGACTTAGATTTACGTTTTGCCTGTAGCCCCTCGGACTCTATCTGAAGGGACTTTCTCTTAGCTTCCAATGCTTGGTAAGCGGCAACATCAAACTCGTGGCCTTTAATCTTTAACGCGGTCGCTACCGCATCTATGTCGCTACGTAATAATTGAGGGTCGATCATGGTTATTTAATTTTAAAATCTGAAACTAAGTTTATTTGTTGGCGAGTTACATAGCGATAGTTAATCAAAGCATGCATCTGGCGTATAAATTTTTTGCCCTCAATCAATTTGAGTTCAAACACTAAAATAAGTTAAGTAAACGGCTAAACTTGCTTTGCCAAAAACATGCCTGCGAAACACAGAAGAATCGAAAGCGTTACGCTCATTCCAATATAGGCGAAGGCTTTAAAAGATGCCCCCTGTTGAATCATTGTCACGGTTTCGAGCGAGAAAGCAGAGAAAGTGGTAAAACCACCAAGAAACCCAGTTAAAACAACAACTTGAACTTCCCTCGACACTTGCCATTTATGTATCAAAACCCAGGACAAATAGCCAATAAGAAAACACCCTATTAAATTGGCGACTAAAGTGCCAAATGGTAGCGCAGCCCAACCCAAATTGACAGTCGTGCGACCAAGTAAATAGCGCAACAGAGCTCCGCTTCCACCGGCTAGGATGATGGCTATATAAAACACGATATTATTGTTTGATTACATCGACGTCGTCGCTTGGACTAAATTCAAACAAGGACGCGTTGAGCTTAATGTTATTAATGACATTAGACAGAGATAAACGTGTTTCGTTGCCTAAACCGTCAGTCAGAATAATAGCGCTCAGCTCTTCTCTCGCGAAGCCAACCATCAGCCCCTGATATCCAGCATTTTCATCTTTTGGCTTAAGCGAAACCCAAGTTAATCCATCAGTTAGACCGAAATCCGTAAGAGTAAAATGTTCGTCTAATTCTTCGCCCGACTGAACCAGCAACAATGTTGGTACTTGTTCCAAAGCATTTTGCATACTGCGTTGATTAGCAGTTTCTAAATCAGGTTCATAGAAGGTAATTAGATTACCATCCGATATGATTTGCTGACCTAATGAGTAATCTTCATCACCAATGTAATTCCAACGAAATTTACCAGGACGAGAAAAAGAGAAAATCCCTTTTTTAGTCTCTAGCGTTGCCCCGCTTTCATCAACTATTTTCTGATTGAAATCAGCTTGCAGGCTATTCACTTCAGAGAAAAAACGCTTAAGCATTGTTTCTGAAGCAATAGCGACTGAGGTATAGCTACTCCAAGCTAGAAAAAAAACAATATAAATTAGCACTCGAAATTTAGTCATAATACATTTACCCTTTAGTCTTCAGGAGGTGGGGGGGCGAGCACTTCTCGCCGCCCGTTCTCTTCGGCTGGCGTAACAACTCCAGTCATTTCCATTGTTTCAATCATACGTGCTGCTCGGTTATAACCAACTCGGAGTTGACGCTGAACCGAAGATATAGACGCTTTACGAGTTCGAGTAACGAACTCTACCGCCTGATCATACAAAGGGTCGTTTTCAGGGTCATCATTAACGGCATCATCACGAAACGCACTAGGCAGTGCATTATTTACTTCTTTTGGTGCGCTAAGAATAGATTCATCATACTCAGGCTCAGAATCACCTTTAAGTGATTCGACAACTCCGTGTACCTCTTTGTCTGATACAAAGCTTCCATGTACTCGTTCTGGCAGAGTCGTACCTGGCGGTACGAACAACATGTCGCCATGCCCTAACAGCATTTCAGCGCCCATTTGGTCGATAACTGTGCGCGAATCTATCTTTGATGATACCTGAAATGCGATACGCGTCGGAATATTGGCTTTCAGTAACCCCGTAATCACGTCAACCGAAGGCCGTTGGGTTGCCAACACAAGATGAACGCCAGAAGCACGCCCTTTCTGGGCTAAGCGCGTTATTAACTCTTCAACTTTTTTACCCACCGTCATCATTAGGTCGGCAAGTTCATCAATAATAAC
>CAZFVP010000048.1:3418-14275 GCA_964522345.1 uncultured Gammaproteobacteria bacterium
GCAATCAATACGTGAGGCATTTTAGCTAGATCAGCAATAACGGTTTTACCACTAATATCTTTACCTAATACTAGGGCTAGCGGCGAACTCATATTCTCAAACTGGCTAGAAGACAAGCCTTCAACTAGGCGAACAATTTCGCGTGATTCGTTCGGAATTTCAATACCAATGTAAGCCTTACCGGGTATATTCTCGACTACGCGTACACTAACAAGTGATAGCGCGCGAGCTAAATCTTTGGCTAAGCCGGTAATAGTTGCGGCTTTAATGCCCGGAGCCGGATCAATTTCGAAACGAGTGATAACCGGACCTTGGTGTACACTCACGACTTCAATCGCAACATTAAAGTCTGCAAGTTTTTTAACCAATAAAACACTTAAGGCATTCAACTCGTCATCAGAGTAACCCGCGTGCTGAACATCGGGTGGGTCAAGTAACGACAAAGCTGGCAACGCACTATTAGAGCTGCGCATACTATCAAACATATTCGTTTGTTTTTCGCGTTCCATGCGCCCACTATCCTCTTTCTTTGTCTCAACCGTTGCCAACTTAGGCATAATGGTTGGCGCGATTTTAACCTTCTCTTTAAATTCAGTGACTACTTCCTGGCGAACTATTCGAGCTTTAGCGCCAATTTCACGATCTTCTTTTTGTTCACGTCGATCTTTAATACTTTCGATAACTCCGAAAATACGCGCGCCGATAGAGTCCATCAAACTGAACCATGACAGGCCAGAGAAAATGGTGACGCCAGTTAAAAATAAAATCACCATCAGCATCGTCGTACCGATTTGACCAAAAAGCTCCCCCAGACCAGCATTCAACCAACCACCCAAGTAACCACCAGCAATAAAATGCTTTGATTCGGCCCAATGATTAAAATGTAAGTTTTCAACTCCACAGCCACCCATCACCGTGATTAAAAAACCAACGGCAATTAGCACTCGCTTGAAGTACGACGGCTCCGATGTATCGTGGCGATTGAGAAAGAAGTTAACACCTAATACCAATATCATTATCGGCACTAAGAACGACATATAACCGAACCCATGCAACAACATATCGGAAAAATTTGCGCCAAATTGGCCGCCTAAATTACTCACATCGGATGTACTACCACCACTATGCGACCAACCAGGGTCATTGGAGTTATACGTCAATAACGACAATAAAGCATACAAAGAAAGAAAGGCACTAAACACCACCACGATTTCGGAGCCTAGCTCTCTTACTCGTGGTGATAAAACACCTGCTCCCTCTTGTTCTGTTTCTTTGATTTGCTTGCGCTTTGCCTGTGGCATGATTTTATTACAGACCTCTCAGTTTAATCGCCCTATTCTAACGCGAAATGTACCATCAACACTATTCCTAACCGTTCCGTATGAAGAGCTTATTGAGTAATACGGATTTTGAGTGCTCTGGTCGTTGAAATTTCAAATTGCTAGCTGTTAATCCCTGCATAAATTAATTAGAATTCCTCGCTGAATTGTCAATATCTACACATCGGAGCAATCTCACCTCATGTCTGACTCAAAACATTGCAAAGTTCTTATCTTGGGCTCTGGTCCCGCTGGTTACAGCGCCGCGGTCTATGCTGCACGAGCTAACCTGAACCCAGTATTAATCACAGGCATGCAGCAAGGAGGCCAATTAACCACAACAACAGAAGTGGACAACTGGCCAGGTGACGATCAAGGTGTTGACGGCAATGAATTAATGGCTCGCATGTTACGTCATGCTGAGCGTTTCGAAACCGAGATTGTATTTGATCACATCCATACGGTCGACGTTAATAGCAAACCATTTACCTTAACTGGTGATAGTGGCACATATACCTGCGATGCATTAATTATTGCAACAGGGGCGTCAGCCAAGTACTTGGGCTTAGAATCAGAGACCGCATTTATGGGTAAAGGGGTATCAGCTTGTGCAACCTGTGATGGTTTCTTTTATCGAGGCAAGCCGGTGGTGGTCGTGGGCGGCGGCAACACTGCTGTAGAAGAAGCTCTATACCTCTCAAATATTGCCTCGCAAGTCACCGTAATTCATCGGCGCGATGAGTTTAAGGCCGAAGCCATTCTAGTCGATCATATAAATGAGAAAGCCGAAAATGGCAATGTGACTATTGAGTGGGACGCTACTCTCGACGAAGTTCTCGGTGATGACATGGGCATGACGGGTGTTCGCATCAAAAGCACAAAAGACGATAGCACACGAGAAATCACCGCCGACGGTGCATTTATTGCTATTGGCCACAGCCCCAACACCGATATTTTTAAAAGCCAATTAGACATGACTGGTGGCTATATTAAAGTTCAAAGCGGTACTGAAGGTAATGCAACAGCGACCAACGTTCCTGGTGTCTTCGCCTGTGGCGACGTTATGGATCACGTATATCGACAAGCGATCACGTCCGCGGGTTCGGGCTGTATGGCAGCACTAGACGCCGATAAATACCTTAAAAGTATCGAACCGAAAGGCTAGATTTCATTAAAATTGGAATCAGAAGATGACAATATGGCGCGATTACTCGGGCTTGGTGTCAAACCACTTAAGCAGGATAAAATTGCGCCCTACCGCAAGCCCGTAGACCCTACGCCTAAGCAACGCCTGCTTGACGACGAACGCGTCATGCAAGAATTACTCGACGAATCTGATGAAAGTGCTAGTTTTGAAAGCGGCGACGAACTTAAATTTCTAAGGTCGGGCTTCTCAAGCCGCTTACTAAAAAAACTCCGACGTGGTGATTATGCAATTCAAGATGAACTAGATCTTCACGGCCTTATCGCAGGAGATGCTAAACGAGAAACACACGGCTTCGTTAACGAATGCGCTCGAGACAATGTTCGAGCCATCCGTATTGTGCATGGTAAAGGCCGTAATTCAGCTGGCCGCAAACCCGTGTTAAAAAACATGCTAATTGGATGGCTTAGTAAAAATCAGTATGTCATTGCCGTTGTATCTACCCCTGCCAATGACGGCGGCACCGGTGCCGTCTATGTATTACTGGATAAAATGAAATAGGCACACATGCGCGGTAGGCCAGCTGCAACAGCAAAAATCAACAACCTCTGAGATCGTACATCGTACACACATAACGAGTATTTCTTCATCGTTATTGTGGTAACCCTCTCATTTTTGATAAAAACTATAGTGTAAGTTAAAAAACATCACCAGGAGACAGAAATGACGTCGTCACCCAAAGCAGTGGACCCGAACGGTTTACTCGAATACTCAGTGGTTTACACAGACCGCTCGTTAAATCACATGTCTAAATCGTTCCAATCAGTAATGAACGAAATCTCCAGTACCTTGAAAGAAGTGTACAACGCTGACGCGGTTGCCGTGATACCTGGCAGCGGCACATTCGGTATGGAGGCAGTAGCGCGCCAGTTCGCCAACGATAAGCACTGTTTGGTCATTCGTAATGGTTGGTTTAGCTATCGTTGGACACAGATATTCGAAATGGCCTCATTACCGTCAAGTTGCACTGTTATGAAAGCCCGTCAAACCCATCAAGACAGCCAAGCGCCGTTCGCACCAGCGCCTATAGAAGAGGTAGTAGCAAAAATTAAAACCGAAAAGCCTGCGGTTGTATTCGCGCCGCACGTTGAAACATCTGCTGGCATTATCCTACCAAACGATTATCTTAAAGAAGTTGCGCAAGCCGTACATTCAATCGGTGGACTATTTGTATTAGATTGCATCGCCTCGGGCGCGATCTGGGTCGACATGAAAGACGTTGGCGTTGATGTGCTAATAAGCGCACCTCAAAAAGGCTGGAGCGGCTCACCTTGCTGTGGATTAGTCATGATGAATGATGAGGCTGTTGAACGGATGCAGTCAACTCAAAGCAGTAGCTTTGCCTGCGATTTGAAAAAGTGGTCCGAGATCATGAACGCCTATGAAAATGGCGGCCACGCTTATCACGCAACAATGCCGACAGATTCCCTAGTACGTTTTAGTCAGGTCATGCAAGAAACTAAAGAGTATGGCTTTGTCAAAGTGCACGCTGCGCAAGTTGAGCTTGGTAAAAAAATTCGCTCGATATTAAGTAAAAAAGGCATCACAAGTGTTGCAGCTCAAGGCTTTGAAGCACCTGGAGTTGTGGTTAGTTATACTAAAGACCCAGGGTTGCAAAACGGCGTTAAGTTCTCAGAGCAAGGTATGCAAATTGCAGCAGGTGTTCCCCTTCAATGTGATGAGCCTAAAGACTTTCAAACGTTTCGCTTAGGTCTTTTTGGTTTAGACAAATTATACGATGTAGACGCCGCCGTATCTAAATTTGAAGACACCCTTGAAAAACTTGTGTAAAGCAGGCAGAGGCGTTAGGTAAGTTTTAGATAAATATATCTAACGCCGGGACATACACGCTGCACTATGTCTCAGGGTTAAGGGAGGTAGCCGCTGATATCATTGATATGCTCGCTTGGTAGTAAACGACCTAGTTTAAGGATAGTTAAACTCGGGAGGCTTGCCCTGCGACTCTAACTATCTCGGCTAAAAATCGTGAGACGATTTTTAGCCGGCTACCTGATTCATAAAACGCCTAGTCCTAATGTCGTATTTCTTCGATTGCTGATCACGAATATAGTCGATGGCCAGTCTCAGAGAAAAACAACCTAAGCCGCGAGTTCATTATGTTTCAACCAATAAAAAAGTTATTCAAGCCGAAAGACATCGATCAAGTTCAACTTCTTAATGCAGACGTTCAGCTGGCTACCGCTAGACTCATGCTTGAAGTGGTTAAAGCCGATGGCCACGTAGAACGAGTCGAGTTGATTACCATGACCGAGATATTGCGCCACCAATTCGATCTAAGCCAACAAGAAATAAACACATTATTTTCTCAAATATCTAACTCTCGTGCAGACCAAGATGGCTTGAAGAGACTCACACGCACAATTTGCCAAACATGGGGCAACGCAAAGCGTATGAAACTACTCGAAAACTTATGGGCTGTTGCGTTAGCGGATCAAATCATAGACCAAGACGAAAACTCCTTAGTACGCGAATTAGCAGGGCTATTGTGCCTCAATGAGATGCAAATTTTTCAAACTCAAGAAAATGCAAAGCTTCAAATGGGCATTGAAGATTTCTAACACCATTGTTGTCTAGGCATTTAATCCAGCTACATACCCCGAAGACCAAGCCCACTGAAAATTAAACCCTCCTAGGTGGCCGGTGACGTCTAACACTTCCCCAATAAAGAACAAATTAGGCTGACCATTTACTTCCATAGTCTTCGACGAAATAGCCGCCACATCAATGCCTCCACGGGTTACTTCGGCTGTACGATAACCTTCCGTACCTGACGGCCGTAATAACCAATTATTAAATATCTCCCCTAATCGTTGTAAGTCGTCATTTTTCATTTCGTGCAAGGTTGACGATGAATATTCAGGCCACCATCGCGATTGAAGTTCAGCGATCAATGATTTCGGTAAATAGTTTGCCAGAACACCGGATAGCATACTTTTAGGGTTTGTTTTTTTTCGTTGTAACAACAACTCTGGCGCGTCTTCCCCGGGAAGCAAATCAATCGCAATTGACTCACCAGCCTCCCAATAATTTGATAACTGTAAAATTGCAGGTCCGCTCAAACCTCTATGCGTAAAAAGCATACTTTCGGCAAAACCCATAGCAGGCACCGACACAGCGACCGGTAACGACACTCCAGACAAAGCCGATGAGAAGTCATTCCACTTACCACTTAACGTCAATGGAACTAAAGACGCATGCGTCTCGTGTAGAGTCAAACCAAATTGGGTGGCCAAACGATAGCCTAAGCCGGTAGCACCACCTAAACTCGGAATGGATAAACCGCCGGTAGCAACTATCAAACTGGTCGCGTTAAAATCACCTTGGTTGCTTGAAATCAGATAAGCGCCTAGCTGACTGACATCGGTAACTTCACAATTTAAACGTAGATCAACATTTACGCGTAGACATTCATCGACCAAGATTTTCAGAATGTCTTTTGAAGTGTTGTCACAAAACAATTGGCCGTGACCCTTCTCATGATAAGCAACTCCATGCTTGGCTACCATTCCAATAAAATCCCATTGCGAATATTGCGCGAGGGCCGACTTGACGAAATGAGGGTTTCTACAAATGAAGTTCTCAGCCTTAACGTCTAAATTGGTAAAATTACACCGCCCTCCGCCAGACATTAGAATTTTTTTACCGAGCTTGTTAGAAACCTCAAGCAACGCGACTCTTTTGCCGCGCTGACCTGCTGTAAAAGCCGCCATAAGTCCAGCGGCTCCTCCGCCTAAAACGACGACATCAAATTCGGTAATTGACATGCTAATGCCCTTTATTAAAATAGTTCAGATAGTGAATGAGGTAAACTGATAAACAGCTAAAGCATAAATATATTTTCATGAAAACCTTATCGATGGTTGCCGGTCGCCATTATCTTCAGTTACTTACCTATTTTCTTGATATTGTTTTAAGAACCACTTTGCGAATGGTCGGGGCCTCAATTGCTCTACGAAATCGCTTACTCGGGGTGGTAAACGTAGAATATCTGACGCTGGGTGCTTAGGTGGCCCAAATATCGGAGCTACCAGACTAGCTGCAGCAATATCGGCATTAGAGAGTGAATCGCCAATCAAGAAATCACGCCCATCTTCAAGCATTGAATCCAGCCATGTTAGTTCTGACTCTACGATCGTTCGAGACTCAATTTCTTGATCGGCACCTAAGTCCATTCTTTTAATCATGGTTTCCACAACTTTCCCCCACGCGAGGCTCAAGGTCATGCGGCCGAAGAAACTCGCTCCACTTGAAAATACAGGCTTCACGATTTCAGGACAATCTATCAGTGATTCTGAATAAAACCAGCGCCGTACATGAATACCGAGTACATCGTCTAAACGCTTTTCAATCTCTAGAGATTCAGGAGTAATCAACAAACCTTCTTTACCGTTATCAATGGCTTGAGCGCTAGCCCAGGCGACGATGTCTGCCGAGCCTTGAATGACTCCATCAGGTGTTTTCAACACTGGCAAGCCGGAACTATGCGCACCCGCTTGCTTAACAGTTTTCGCATGCACTAAGGGCGACAGTAACTCAACTTGATAATCAACCCCACAGTAATCCAAGGCCCAACGAGCTTTCTCGCAATAGTGCGATATCAAAAACACATAAAGTATTGGCTTTTGCATATTAGAGTCTCCTAAACATTGATCGTAAATAACCACATAAAAGGTGCACAGCACACCTAAAAGAAGCGTAAAATTGAGTCATGAACTCTATCATATCTATTAATGGTTTAACCAAAGTCTACGACAACGGTTACCAAGCGCTAAAAGGCGTAAACCTTGACATCAAACGCGGTGAGATTTTGGCGTTGCTTGGCCCCAATGGCGCTGGCAAAACAACCTTGATCTCCGCGGTAACGGGAATCGTATCTGCGAGTTCAGGCACCATCACTGTTGACGGCTATGACAACGTAAAACAGTTTCGTCAAGCCCGGAAGCTCATTGGTTTAGTGCCGCAAGAGCTTACCGTCGGTGCGTTTGAAACTGTCTGGAACACGATTCGTTTTACCCGCGGCCTTTTTGGTGGTGGAGATGAAGGAGTGAGTGATAATGCTTACCTAGAGCAGCTTCTCAAAGATTTATCCTTATGGGATAAAAAAGATAATCAGCTAAGAACGCTGTCAGGCGGTATGAAACGCCGAGTCCTGATCGCGAAGGCGCTTTCTCATTCGCCTAAAATACTATTCTTAGACGAGCCTACCGCAGGCGTTGACGTCGAATTACGCAAAGATATGTGGCGCATGGTCAACAATTTAAGAGAATCGGGTGTAACCATCATTTTAACCACGCATTACATCGAGGAGGCAGAAGGTATTGCCGATCGAATTGGGGTCATCAATGACGGTCAAATTTTATTAGTTGAAGATAAGAATGAACTAATGCAAAAGCTTGGCAAAAAGCAATTAATCATCGAATTCAAGGAGCCCGCTTCAGAACTGCCTAGCGGCCTAGACGAGTTCGATGTCAAGCTATCCGATAGCGGCGAAATTCTCACCTATGCCTTTGACGCAAGCGCTGATGCCACTGGCATCACTAAGTTATTGAATATTCTCAGCCAAACGGAATTGCAGCTTAAAGATCTTAAAACATCACAAAGCTCTTTAGAAGACATATTTGTCGACCTTGTTAGCAAAACTCCAGAGTAAGAATGCGTATGAATTTAACCGCGATTAAAGTGATCTACCGCGCTGAAATGCAGCGAGCCATCAATACACTATTCCAAACATTAGCCTCTCCTGTTATATCAACCTCGCTCTATTTTATTGTGTTTGGGTCTGCCATTGGCTCACGCATACAAACGATCGATGGCGTCAGTTACGGGTTATTCATCGTCCCGGGTTTAACCATGTTAACGATACTCACCCAGAGTATCTCAAATGCCAGTTTTGGGATTTTTTTCCCAAAGTTCAGTGGCACCATCTACGAAGTATTATCAGCGCCACTCTCATTTTTCGAAGCGCTGATTGGCTATGTCGGTGCAGCAGCAACAAAGTCGTTTACCATAGGGTGCATCATCCTTCTCACCGCAAATCTCTTTGTTGATTTGCAAATTCAACACCCTATATGGATGTTTACTTTTTTAATTCTTACTTGTATCTCCTTTAGCTTATTCGGCTTTATAATCGGCTTATGGGCAGATAGTTTTGAGAAACTACAAATCATACCTATTTTGGTAATTACCCCTCTAGTGTTTTTAGGCGGTAGTTTTTACTCTATCAGTATGTTGCCTCCATTTTGGCAAACCGTATCCCTTTTTAACCCAGTAGTTTACTTGGTCAGTGGCTTTCGTTGGAGCTTTTTCGAAGTTTCAGACGTTAACGTATGGACCAGTCTTTCAATGATTTTCGTGTTTCTAGTGTTGTGCTTGATTATCGTCTCTTGGATGTTCAAAACTGGTTATAAACTTAAAGACTAATTTAGAGATAATCATGAGCAGCAAAAAATATCAAAGCGAAATTTTACAAGAAGGTGACAACTGGACGGCTCGCATTACACGCCAAGTTACGTCGCGTAAATCACTAATATCAAAACAACAAGACGGATTTAACAGCGAAGCCGAAGCGAGTGTTTGGGCTGCTGCGGCTTTAGCAGACTTTATTAGTACCCAAAAAAGTGCCAATACACGCCAGACCGCTAGCCGCAAAAACCTCGAAGAAGTAAAACGCCAACGCTCATCACGACGTGCTGAAAAAACCGAGGCAGCGAAGCGCAAAAAAGCCGAATCTGTATTAGCGAACCAGATCAATGACAAACAAAAACATGACGATTCAGACTTCCAACAAGAGTTTGAGTCCTATGAAGACTAAACCCTGATAACTGTTTGTACCCGATAGACTCTAGTCAAGTTGGCTTACGGTATAACCGGCTTCTTTTAACTGACGAATTAAACCGTCATCACCCGCCATATGCAAAGCACCGACGAGGATGAATTCTTTATCCTTGCTGAGCATCATTGTCTCAATTTCTTTAAACCATGCATTGTTACGACTAACTAAAATGGTTTGGTAGAGGCTTGGGAAGTCGCGTTTCATGTCGGTAACACCGATCTTCTCGAGTTGCTCCAAGTCGCCTGATCGCCACGCGCCTATCAGCTCGGACCACACACTCTCAAGCGAATTGATATCTTCGATACCCGACTTAATGACTAAGTTTGGGTCGAGCTGGTTCATGCTTCGAATAAACCCTAGTTGCTCTTCAAAAGACTCGAGAAAAAGCGACTCTTTATCGTCTTCAGTAGCTCGCTGCATGAAATGAGAATCAACACCGTCGCTATCGATTAAACCAAGCCGTTGAAGCTCAAACTGTGTCAGCGTCATCATCGCACCGGCGGGTGTAAAGCGATCAAAGACAGCGATCGGTATGCCTTTAGATTTAAGCAACATATCAAGTTGATTATAGACATCTCGGTCTAATACACTGGATAGGCCTCGATGATCTTGATAAGAAATCGTATCATGTATCTGACTTTGGACCTCAGGCGCGGCAAGGGCTGCGGTATCAGTTTCCAATACGATATCATCGGCATTTTTATACGCTGTTTCAAACGCCGTTGGCAGTGGGTAATCCCTCTTAGACAACACATGAACAGTGCCACCAAGGTAAAGAAAGTCTTCTCCCTTACTTACTTTCCACACGGGTGCCTTGGCAAAACTCGGTGGGGCGAATGCTAGAATAAAAAATAGTGTTACAAAATATTTCATAGTTCCTCAGTATAAGTAACCAAATTCGATCCGGGGTTCAGTATTTACGTTTTGTAAAGTACTTGAATCAAATGAAAGCCAAATTTCGTTTTTATTGGCCCAAGATATTTCTTGTCTTCGCTACCATTTGCGAACACGGCTTTATCAAACTGAGCAACCATCTCCCCTTTTCGAAACTCGCCTAAATCGCCACCCTTTTTAGACGATGGACATTTCGAATACTGTTTTGCTAGTTGAGCAAAGTTCGCAGCTTTATCGAGTTTATTTTTAATCATCTGTGCTTGTTTCTCGGTGTCAAGCAGAATGTGAGATGCGCATGCCATTTTAGCCATATCGATCGCCTACTATGCCTTCATCAAACGCTTAGGGGTTTCGAAATATATCAACTTACAGTTTGATTCATTTACGTCGCGCCATTCATCGACATGACACTCGAATGAGGCAATCGCAGCGGTTGGAAACTTATCAAGTTCATTCTCGCTCAAGCGGTTCGAAACTTGATGGATAGCAGGGTTATGCGCGATGATGGCTACTCGTGTTGCCTCATCAGGAAGGCTGCGAATTATTTCCATCAACTCATCTTCATCAAAGGTATAAAACGAAAGATC
>CAZFVP010000049.1:0-8337 GCA_964522345.1 uncultured Gammaproteobacteria bacterium
ATGACTAATACATCTATGGAAATCAGTATTAATAGGCCAGCGAGAACCCAGTGCTGACCAAAAAATACCCAGGACCATGATGCGTTTAATATAAGCTGTGATGTCCATAGAATTCCTAATATACGGTTACGGCTATGGAATATCTGCCAACCAGCAATAGCAATGCAAATATATAGAAAAGACCACGCTAGAGGGAACGCAATGTTTGGTGGGCTCCATGGCGCTTTATTAAGGCCTGCATACCAGTCTTCTGGTTTAAATAAACCTCCGAAAGCGAAAACCAGAACACAAAGAAATATAAAGCCTATTAGACTTTGCCAGTTATCACGAAAGCTAGGGATTACGATGGTGACTTCCCACTATCGTATTGTTCGCGTTGGTATTCGCTTGCTAGTCGCTCGTAACGTTTGCGATTAACGGCAAAAAAATCGAGATCTTTTTGGTTAATGTCTCGCAGTTTTTTAGCTGGGCTACCAGCCCAGACTTCATTTGCTTTGACTACCTTGCCAGGCGTAACTAGAGCGCCTGCTGCGACCATGGCACCATTCTCTACAATACAATCGTCCATTATGCAAGATTGGATTCCAATAAATGCATTGTCTTCAACCGAGCACGCGTGTAACACTGCCGAGTGTCCAACGGTTATATCATTACCGAGATAGGTACCTTGCCCCAATTCGGCACAATGAATCATGGTCAGATCTTGAATATTAGTGCGCTCGCCAATGCGAATTTCATTTACATCACCACGCACTACACAGCCATACCAGATGCCAGAACCAGCGCCTATCTCTACATCACCGATGATTGTTGCGTTTTGTGCGATAAAGGCATTAGGAGATATAGCGGGCAGTTTTCCTCGATAGGGAAATAGAAATGGGTGATTAATTGAAGCCTGATTCATGTGTGTATTCGATCACAAAAGCGGGAGCTGATACGGTAAACTGAAAGCTGAGAAATAGCAAATACGCCGAAACGCAATCATATTAAAAAATGCCTAATACACCGCTGTCCCGTTATCAACAAGACCTTGAAAACCCTGAGTTTGAACCAGACGAAGCGCAGCAATTTGCGGTTAAAAACTTGCAACGCTTGTATGACGAGTTACTTAAGCACGTCGAGCCTAAGAAAAGCTTCTTAGAAAAGTTGGGTATCGGCGCTGATAAGCCTAAAGTGCCGGTCCAAGGGTTGTACTTTTGGGGAGGGGTCGGGCGTGGCAAAACCTACTTGGTTGATACTTTTTACGAGTGTCTACCATTTGAAAATAAGTTGCGTATGCACTTTCATCGATTCATGCATCGAGTACACGCCGAGCGAAAGTTACTTAAAGATCAAGCAGACCCATTGCAGATTGTTGGTAAGAAGCTTGCGAGCGAAGCTAGAGTGTTGTGTTTTGACGAGTTTGTGGTAAACGATGTAGCCGATGCGGTAATCCTAGTAAAGCTGATGCGAGTATTGTTTGATCAAGGTGTAACCTTGGTTGCTACCAGTAACGTAGAGCCGAAGAATTTATATCTTAACGGCTTACAACGCGACCTTTTTATTCCTGCGATCGATATGATTTATGAGTATACCGATGTAGTAAATATTGATTCGGGCATTGACTATAGGCTGCGGTTCTTAGATAAAGCGGAAACGTACTTTAGCCCAATCAATCAAGCTGCAAATGATGGTATGGAATATAACTTTAGGCATCTCGCGCCTGATTCTGGAAAGCCAAATGCAGGAATTGTGATTGAAGGTCGTGAGTTAATTTCAATTCGGCGTGCCGACGGGGTAATTTGGTTTGAATTTAATGAGTTATGTGATGGACCTCGCTCACAAAACGATTACATTGAATTGGCTCGGTGTTTTCATTCAATATTGCTCTCAAATGTACCTTTAATGGATCGCCTGAAAGAAGATCAAGCACGACGTTTTATAAACTTAGTTGATGTTTTTTATGATCACAACGTGAAGCTTATTGTGTCAGCAGAGGCGCTCGCGACAGATTTATATAGTGGTACAAGAGTGGCGTTCGAATTTCAGAGAACGATTAGCCGTTTGCAAGAAATGCAATCGCACGATTATCTTGCGCTAAGCCATAAGACCTAAATAATTCTAAGAAATGGTGGCGATGGCTAGTTACTCACAGGACCAAGATTTAGCTTTCTCTCCGCGTTCATGATCGCCAACTGGGTGCCAAGCGAAACCTTCGCTTAAATCGGAGCTTAATACCTCCGGTTCTTTTTCCCGATAAAATTTCATAATTGAGTCCGGGTTACAGCTTTTTTTGCTATAAACTTGACAGACTTTATAGCGAAATTGTACCACCTGATAGAGCCGTGGTTTACTGATAAAGTTATGGCACCCAGGTTTGCGTGCTTTACCAGCAACAAAGCGAAGAGATTGAGTGATGCCGTCTTTATTTACTTTATAAAAACTAATTCTCTGTCTATCTTTAGCTGATGCGGGAGATGTAATTAACGCCAGAGCAATGATCATACTCGCGATTGCTAGCTTCTCGGTGGTCTTCGTAATAATGCTTCGACCACAGTCTAAATACTTTGTTACCAAGATCCTAGTTTCCATTTAGGAAGGTTCGGCGTTTCTTCAATGTCGTTCGATTCAAATTCGATATTGCCATCTGAGTCGGTTTCTTCTATGTATTGCGTTGGCGCATTAGAGTGTTGTAACTCGATTGAATATACCTGACCATTTTCTCGACGCAATTCTACTACTTTGGTATTGCCGAAGACGTTGTTTGCTGACTTATCGGCCTCGGCCTCTGACGTAAGCTGTTCTCCATTGCTTGGGTTTTGTGTTGCAGATGCTTCAGCCTGCGGCGCTGACTCTTCGACGGCAGGGGCACCTTTGGTTTCGTCGCCAAAATTTGGGGGAGGTGCGGTTTGAGCATGCGTTGGTTCCATAACTAGGGTACTGCCCAGTATTATGGCCGTGCTAATAGCCGCGGGAAGATTTAATAAATACGTATTCATAACTCACTCTCTCTTAGTGGATAATCCACTCATGGTATCATAAAGCATACTAGTCGAACGGTTTTGAAGTCTTACAATATACTAATTCAACGGACTTAGATAAGAGAACTGGGACAAAAGGCGCTAGGTAGCAAACTCACAAAATTCACATCAACATTTTTCAATAATTACTACTTCATGAAGCAACCTCAACTAATATTAATCGATGGCTCATCTTATCTTTATCGTGCGTTTTATGTGCCTCAGTTAAAGCGTATGCAAACAGCGAGTGGCCAGCCTACAGGCGCGGTGTTTGGCGTTGTAAATATGATTAAGAGTTTGACGGCTGAGTATCCTGAATCAAATATTGTTGCGATTTTTGATGCAAAAGGTAAAAACTTTCGCCACGAACTTTACCAGGATTATAAAGCTAATCGACCATCCATGCCCGATGAACTTCGAAGCCAGATTGATTATGTTCATAGCGCGGTTAAGGCTCTGGGTTTACCGTTAGTAGCGGTTCCCGGGGTTGAGGCCGACGATGTTATTGGTACGTATGCCAAGCAAGCCAGCGGGGCCGGCCAGACAGTTTTGGTGGCTAGCGGCGATAAAGATCTGGCTCAGATTGTTAACGATAAAGTTAATTTGATCGATACCATGAAAAAGGTCATTTTGGACGAGGCGGGTGTGGTCGAGAAGTTTGGTGTGAGACCAGACCAAATCATTGATTATTTGGCTCTGATGGGAGACAGCTCAGATAATATTCCAGGTGTACCCAAAGTCGGCCCCAAAACGGCGGTGAAATGGCTTGCCAAGTATGAAACGTTGGATGCTGTGATCGAAAACGCGGACAAAATTGGTGGCAAGGTAGGTGAAAATCTACGAGAATTTATTCCGCAGCTGCCTTTATCCAAGGACTTAGTAACTATTCGATGTGAGTTAGATGTCGAGCCTAAACTGACTGAATTAAAGCAAGTTGAGCAAGATAAAGATTCGCTGATAGAGCTTTTTCAAACATTGCAGTTTAAGAAATGGCTTGCTGAACTCGGTGCTGATGCGTTAGCCGTGACTGGTGCAGATTCAATTCCTGAATTTAAGCCTGGTGATTACCATACAATTTTTGAAGCTCAAGAGCTTCTTGCATGGGTTGGCCGGCTTGCTGATAGTGAAGGTTTTGCGTTTGATACCGAAACCACATCAGTGAATGCCCAAGCAGCAGAACTTGTCGGTTTATCGTTTGCCCTAAAAGCCGGGGAAGCGGCTTATGTACCGCTTGCTCACAGTTATATGGGAGCACCAGAACAACTTAGTCGAGATTGGGTGCTCGAACAACTAAAACCTCTATTAGAGGATCCCAAGTTACCGAAAATTGGTCAGAACTTGAAATACGATATGAGTGTGCTTGCGAATTATGACATTTCACTCAAAGGCGTTAGTTTCGATACTATGCTGCAATCTTATGTGTTAGACAGCGTCAGCTCGCGCCACGATATGGACACTCTTTCGCAAAACCATCTTGGTCACACACCGGTGCCGTTTAGTGAAGTCGCCGGTAAAGGTAAGGCGCAGCTTACCTTCGACCAAGTCGATATTGATAAAGCGGGATATTATGCCGCTGAAGACGCTGATGTGACCTTGCGTCTACACAATGTTTTGATGCCAAAGTTGACGCGCCAACCGAATTTGCATCGCATATATACCGAATTAGAGATGCCATTGGTGTCGGTACTGTCTAAGATTGAAGATAATGGTGTGTTGATTGACGATGCCATGTTGCTTGAGCAAAGTCAGCAGTTGGATATGAGTATGCAAGAGGCTGAAAAGCTTGCGTATGAATTAGCTGAAGGCGAGTTCAATCTGGCATCTCCGAAGCAAATACAAGAAATTTTGTACGACCGAATGGGTTTACCTGTATTAAAGAAAACTCCAAAAGGTGCCCCCTCTACCGCTGAGGAAGTACTCCAAGAATTAGCGATAGATCACGAATTACCGCGTTTGATTTTAGAACACCGTAGTTTGGGTAAGTTAAAATCGACTTATACCGACAAATTGCCAACGATGATTAATACTAAAACTGGGCGAGTTCATACGTCCTATCATCAGGCGGTAACCGCGACTGGGCGTCTATCCTCAAGTGACCCTAACTTGCAGAATATCCCAATTCGAACTCAAGAGGGGCGCCGTATTCGTGAGGCCTTTATCGCGGAACCGGGTAGTCAAATTATGGCGGCCGATTATTCACAGATTGAGTTGCGGATTATGGCTCATTTATCGGGTGATGAGACTCTGGTTCATGCGTTTAATAATAATTTGGATATTCATCGAGCCACCGCGTCGGAAATTTTCTCAACGTCGTTAGAAGAGGTGAATGATGAACAGCGCCGCCACGCTAAGGCCGTTAATTTCGGCTTGATCTATGGGATGTCTGCGTTTGGCTTAGCAAAACAGTTACATGTGGAGCGCAAGCAAGCTCAAGCCTATATTGACCAGTATTTCGAGCAATACCCTGGAGTGAAAGGCTACATGGAGACTACTCGAGAATTTGCACGAGAAAACGGTTACGTAGAAACGGTGTTTGGCCGACGCCTATACTTGCCTGATATCAACGCTAAGAATCACAATATGCGCCAATACGCAGAACGCACCGCGATTAACGCGCCTATGCAAGGTACTGCGGCTGATATCATTAAACATGCAATGATCGAGGTGGATTCGTGGCTTACAGATCGCGATGACATTAAGTTGGTGATGCAGGTACACGATGAACTCGTATTTGAAATAGAAGATTCAGTCATTGAGGGTAGTTCTGAGAAAATCTGCCAAATTATGCAAGACGTAGTTGCGTTAAAAGTTCCCTTGATTGTGGATGCAGGCAAAGGCAAAAACTGGGCTTTGGCGCATTAATTTGCGTTTTGAGGCGCTAGACTACTTTAAATGGGACCTAAGACCGCTGACAGCTCGGACTTAATGGTTTAAAATTGCCCAAAAATGGGGTAGGTCAAGCGACAGTAATTGGCCAATTAAACGGGTTATCTGCTCACAGTAATGATTAGTAGACTTTCGATAAAAACAGTTTTAACGACGCTAGTGGTGCTCGCGATACTTTGGCTTGTCTTGCCTTTAGGGTCAGACGAGCATGATTCTGCCGATCAAGTCACAAAAATTGGCGAAGTTGGCGAAGAAACATTGGTATCTGCGATCCAGCCTCTTTCTGATGCGAAGGCTGATTCTCTTGACAGTCAAGGTGTAATCTCGGGAAGTTTGAATTTTCGTGATACGACTAGTGCTTTAAATGATTCTGATTTAGTCACGCTTAAACGTCGTTTCGAGGAATCGAATATAGCCATTGATAAGGGGCAGTTGCAGCAAGCTATAATAGGCCTAGAAGCGTTAACGACTGATTTTCCAAGTGTTATTGAGCCTTACTTGAACTTAGCGTCAGTTTACGCTGAGCAACAACAGCTAGAAAAAGCTAGATTAACACTACTAAAGGGTTTTGATGCAAATCCTAAGGCGGGCCTGTTGTTTGACCATCTTAAGAAAGTACATGGAGCACTCGCAGCGAACTCGTACCGTCAAGCACTCGATACTAAATCATCCAATTCAGCTCAAGCCAAACTCACTCTAACTCGAGCATCAAATATAGTTACTCAACAGGATAAGAGTAAGCAAATAGCCGCCTTAGAGAAGCAATTACAAGATAGACAAAGTCAAGCAAACGCGTCTTTAAATGAAGCTCAAGTACGAAAAGTATCGGCATTAGAAGTTAAATTGAGGGAGTTAGAGGCTGCGACATTGGTTGAAAAAACGTCGTATGAAGAAGAGCTTAGTGTCCTCAAACGGCAACTCGCCGATCAGTCTCAGGCTTTGTCTCAGAGTCAAACATCCGAACGTGATGCATTGGCTCGGGTTGTACGTGCCGAACAAGAGGCCTCTACTAAAGTTGCCGAAATAGCCAAGGAGTTAGAGCTTCAAAAAAGCTTATTGTCGGATGCTCAATCCGTAGTGGATCAACAATCTAGTGCTCTAGCGAAAGCTCAGCAGCAGTCACAATCGCAAGCCTTAGCATTGAGAGATGCACAGAATGAAGTCGCAAATATTCGTCGAGAGAGAGACCTTGCTGCGCAAACTTCCACATCAACCGTTGTTCAAGTTGACGATGCAAAATTAACTTTTGAGGCTCGCGAGCGACAAGCTATTGACTTGGTTCAGAGCTGGGCAAGATCGTGGTCTGCGCAAGATGTATCGGCTTATGTTAGTCACTATGCAGATAATTATTCGTCCAGCAGGTCTATTACAAGAGCTCAGTGGCTTGAGCAGCGCCGGATTAGGTTGACTAATAAAGAGTTTATTAGGGTTAATGTTAATTCCTTCAAAGTCAAAGACTTAGGTTCGCAATTTTCAGTTACATTTTCTCAATATTATCAATCTAATACGGTTGACGACACAGTAACTAAACGTTTGATCTTTGATAAAAATACGAGTGATTGGAGTAAATCAAAAATCGTAAATGAACGGTTAGTATCAGGTTAGTTTTGATGATTAGCAGTTCTATATTTTTCAAGTTCGATAAGGTAATAAAGCAAGCACCTCTTGTTGCGGCAATTTGCTTAGCGGTGTTTGTTCCAAGTGAGCTTGTAGCACAATCGACATCTCAAGATGCCGTTAAAGCAGAGTTGCACGCATATCGGGCGAATGGGGATTATGAGCTAGCTGTGTTGGCAATACTTGATTCTATTCAGAATGGTGAGCTAGAGCGTGCTATAGAGCAAGCGGATACGCATATTGCTAAATTCCCAAAAAGCCAAGTAGGCCATTTGCTTCGCGCCGATGCACTAAGCGGGCTTACCGGGCAACTGGGTGGTATTGCACAAAATGGGGCGTTACCCGCAGCGAATATTGAAGGTTTAACTCATCAAATTCGCAATCGTTGGAAGCATCGCGCTGAGCATGAAGTTGTTACTCATCGACAATTCCCTTCGAGCCTATTAGTAATGGGGGATCATCCGTACGTGGTGGTCGCGGATATGCCCGAGGGGCGTCTATACCTATATGAAAATGACCAAGGCTCACCCAAGTTGGTCCGCGATTATTATATGTCGGTTGGTGCGGCGGGGTTCGGAAAGCAGGTCGAGGGAGATAATAAAACTCCAATCGGGGTTTATTCAATTAATCGTTATATCGAAGGTAGAGCGCTTCCCGACCTCTATGGGAAAGGCGCGTTTCCGGTTGATTATCCGAACCGTTACGATCGTTACTTAAAGCGAACCGGTTACGGTATTTGGTTACACGGAACTCCTTCAGACACCTATGCTAGGTCTCCTTGGGCGAGTGAGGGGTGCTTTGTTTTGAGTAATGACGATTTACTCGATATTGGAAA
>CAZFVP010000049.1:8437-14159 GCA_964522345.1 uncultured Gammaproteobacteria bacterium
GGGCGAGTGAGGGGTGCTTTGTTTTGAGTAATGACGATTTACTCGATATTGGAAAATACATCAGCGCCGAAAAACGTACTCCGGTTATTTTAAGCGATACCATTGAGTGGCTAACCTTGGATCAATTAGAGGTACGTAAGAAATCCCTAATTAATGTGATAGAGCAATGGAGAAGCGATTGGGAAAGTCTTGATACACGCGCGTATACGTCGCACTACAAAGTGCATGAGTTTAATCTTGGCAAAGGCGACTATTCAACTTGGAAAAAGCGCAAAAAGGACGTTAACGAGCTTAAGACTTTCGTTCAAGTAGACCTGGATATTCAGAGTTTATTTGCCTACCCCGGTGTGAAAGATATGTTTGTTGTGAAATACCGACAACGCTATTTAAGTGACAATTTCGCTGGAGAGTCAGAAAAAGAACAGCTTTGGAAGCGAGATGAACGTGGTCGCTGGCGCATTATCTACGAAGGCTAGCGATTTAATATTGTGTATTTGCCTTGTCCGAGCACGGGCAGAGGATGCTAGTTTGCGGTGACTAACTCTTATTCTTACTTAACGATTAGTTTTTAGCGACCTCATTATTGACATTTTCCTTTAACCAGCTGACGATATCTTCCCAAATTTTGGTGCTTTCTTTTTCGCTCGGCATTACCCAAGAATGCGGTAATTCAAGAGTAATTACGGGAATATTAAGGTTAATTCCTGCATAGTTCCCCAGCGATCCCGGGTAAGTGCCTAAGAGGTTTAAATGTAACTTCCCTAAGCTCTTTGGCGCAGTGTTTAACAGCAAAGAGTCGAAATCCACAACCCCATAAGGGGCGTGTACGCTAATAATTGCATCTGGTTTAAAGTTTTTGATTTCATCGATAAGCCATTGAGTCTCAGGCTCACTTGATGCGGCTTCGCCAGGATATTTTCTTGGGTCTTTACCGCCTTTTTCTACCCAGTATTTAATCGCATTTTGGTCCCAGTCGTCGGAAGGCATATTGCGATTCAAATCGACACCGTTTTCATTCGTTCGAGTTGCGTTACTCTTAAGTACTCCGTCGGGGTTCATCATTGGTACGAGATGCCAGTGAAATAGACCACTATGGTGACGATTTAACTTCTCAATCCAGCGAATAATAACGCTTACAGACGTAAGTTCATCGCCATGTGTGCCACCAACGATTAAAATTTTCCCTTGTGGTTTTCGTTCTTCTATTGGAGAGAATTCGCTCATCAATATTGGAAACCCTTTGACTGAAGAGCACCCAGTTAATTGCAATTTGGCTGCCTTACAAGCAGCGTATTTAACACTCGCGAGACGTTTTGAAATTTTTCGGCAAGCGTCCTCTATAGACTCTTGATCTTGAGAAGTATTGGAGCTGTTCAAACAAAAGGGTTCTTGTTCGAGCTCTTCCACTGACGGAGTAACTTGTTGTGCTTCTGAAAAACCCAAGTTTTCCACAAGTGACTTGTTATCAACCAAAGATTGGTCCTGCGATGTGTCTTGGTTATGGTTCGACGAAGGGGTGTTAATAATAGTAGTTTCTGAGCTATCGGTGTCGCTGACGATAGGCTCTCTAGTTTGTTCTGAGTCTTCAAGTGGGTCAGCTTTTTGCTCTTGATAAAAGCCATCATCAAGTAGATCGCTAACGGGCTTACTTTCTATTTGTACGAGCTCATTGTGATCGACGGCACTTTCAGGTTTGGTCTGTCTATCGGTCCTACTATCCTTGCAAGCAGAAGCCGTGATGATAATAAATATGAGCAACGAATACTTCATCAGTCGATTTTTTGTCGCTATTGCTTTCATGGAAAATCCTCGAGCACTATCAACACAATAAAGAGAGTTTAATCAAACGTATTCGCATTATTAAAGTATATGCTATCTGAACAAGAAACACGATTGTGCTAGGCATGGTAAGAAAGCTATTTGCTTACTTTCTATATGAGAATCGGAATGCAGCTAGACGAAGGCTAGATACTAGAATAAATGTCTTGTGAAGTAGTAAGAAAGTAGTATGGAAGATAAAGATGCCTAGAACAGGCGAAATACCGTGTGTGAGGTATTCCAAGGGGATGTCGTTTGGGGGGACAGCCTGCTCTAGACAATTCTTTCAATGAAGTGGCAAAAGTCAATAACTATGCGCCTTTTCATATATAAAATATTACGAGTCGAAAGATAATTCAAATGTGTTGTTAATTCAAGACACTTCGCCTAAAAAAATGATTAATATCCAGTAACCCATTCTGATAACTGAGAACGCATTTCATTTACGCCAATATAGCTTTGAGATGAAAAGGGTTCTACAGCAAATTGTCCAGGTACATTATCTAACTGCTTCTCAATATTAAGAACGGTTGAGGCAACTTTTCCTCGCTTAAATTTATCGGCTTTTGTTAGTAAAACTTGAGTAGGTAACTCAGAATCGCTTGCCCAGTTCACCATCTGCCAGTCTAAATCGGTTAAGGGGTGTCTAATATCCATCAACAGAACTAGAACTCGTAAATTTTCACGGTCAGCTAGGTATTTATGGATTGTCTCTTGCCACTTCTTTTTGACGGTAAGAGGTACTTGAGCAAATCCGTAGCCGGGTAAATCAACTAAACGAGCATTGTCGCCCATTGAAAAAAAATTAATTTGCTGCGTGCGACCGGGTTGTTTACTGGTTCGGGCAAGCTTGCGTCTATTGCAAATAGCATTGATAGCGCTCGATTTGCCAACATTAGAGCGACCGGCAAAGGCGACTTCTATTAAGTCGTCATCGGGGAATTGATGTGGCTCGGCAGCTCCGAGCAAAAACTCCGGATTACGCAATATTTCTGGTAATTGGGCTTTAGAGCCGCTAGCAATGTTGCTTGGCTTATCTGTTATCTCTGACATCTGGAGATTGTAGCAAAAAAGTGATTTTCGATCGCGCTCTAGTATGACACTAAAATTCTGTGAAAAAGCTCGCCTGCACTTGAGGGAGACAGGTTAGCATGATATAAAACCGACCACTAAGAAATGCATCTTGAGCACACTGTTGGAGGCTCCAAACATGTTCAAAAAATTATTATTATCTGCCGCTATATTAGTTTCAAGCATTGCCACGAGTGATATGGCGCTAGCGGCTGGTGATGTTGACGCTGGCAAAACCAAGTCAGCCGTGTGTGCAGCATGTCATGGTGTGCAAGGAATTAGCTCAATTTCAGCTAATCCTAATTTAGCAGGTCAAGTGCCAGGTTATATTGCGGCTCAGTTAGCCGCATTTAAGTCAGGTGATCGCAATAATGCGATCATGACGGGTCAGGTTATAAGCTTGAGCGAAGATGACATGGCGGATCTTGACGCTTATTACGCGTCATTAGTGCCTAACGTAGAAGTAAAGCTAACTGATCAAGATAAAGCATTAGCCGAAGAAGGCGCTAAAATTTATCGTGGAGGTTTTGCAGATCGCGGTATATCGGCGTGTATGAGTTGCCACGGTCCAAGTGGTCACGGCATTCCAAAGAACTATCCTCGAGTTTCAGCTCAACACAAAGAGTATCTTGAACAATCTCTGTTGAGTTACAAGAAAGGTGACCGCAAAGGTTATAACGAAATTATGTCTAACATTGCATTTGGCTTGTCAGAGCTACAAATTAAACAACTGGCCGCATATATGGCGGGTTTAAACTAGCCAAGTCAAAAAATGGGTTTCATGAATAAAAAAGCGATCATTTAGGTCGCTTTTTTATTGTTTAGTGTTCGGAGAGGCTACCTCTTCTCTTCGTAATAATTTAACATTTGGATAAATTCTCCGCCGCTAATTAGCGGTTGATGGAGTGTCAAGCATTGTTAGTCACGTTTGATCAGCTGTCGTAATCTTCCATATTAATGCCTCTAAGGTGTTCAGAAACGCTGATTTTTTCAGGTTTAAACGCATCTCTAAATATTGGGATAGTAGCCTCAGGATTAGCGTCGCCACACATAAATACATCGAAGGCCGCAAAATTACGCTCTGGCCAAGTATGCATAGTGATATGCGATTCGGCCAACACAGCGACGCCGGAGATGCCACTATTTGGTGTGAAGTGATGTAAGTGAATATGCAGTAAGGAGGCGCCTGCGGCTTTTATGGCTTTGCGTAAAGTGACTTCCATAAGCTCTATATCGTCTAATGATTTCGCACCCCACAAATCAATTATAATATGAGTTCCAGCAAACTCAACGCCGTTACGTACAACAAAATGGTCCATAGCTAGTCCTCAGCAACTTGGGTTTTGCAAAGGCCAGTTGGCGGTGCCAACATCCTTCGCAGCGAAATCGGTAATGGGTTCATTTAATTTGAGAATAACTCAAAAGCGCGCTCTTAATCGCTAAATATAAAATTCTCGACGGCGGAAATTAAGCGCTTAGTTTAATTTTTTTCGGCGTTAACACAAGAAAAATTTTCCAACGAAGGATCAATTTTAAGCGACCTATTTCGCGCTATTTTCAGCCTAGGACGTCTAAGATTAGTACAGGAGTCCCTGATTCAATCTAAACAGTCTTGCCCTTCGGGGCTCTCAAGCAGGATCACGTTCTTTGTTATCGTTTATTGACATGACTGGTCATGCTTTCAAAACGGTGCCTCGACTGTGAACATGCTTGCAAGTCAGAGTTAATTTAGGTTGAATCAGAGGTTCCTAAAATAGTTAATTGAGATTCATCAACAGAGAGAGATATGAATAATTATAAAAATAAAACAGCGATCATTAGTGGTGGTGCCGAAGGCATTGGTTTTGGCATTGCTCGGGCGGTTGGGCTCCAAGGGATGAATGTCGTGCTGGGTGATATTGATGAAACCCAATTGGCGAAGGCTGAAGCTAAATTAGTGGCTGAAGGCATAAAGGTACTTGCGGTTAAAATGGATGTTACCGATACAGACCAGTGGCGGTCTATCGGTGCGCAAGCAGTACAGCACTTTGGCAAGGTTCATATGCTTGTTAACAACGCCGGAGTGGCTTCGGCTCCGGGCCCTGTTGAGGCGACTAATCATAAAGACTGGAACTGGGTGATCGATGTAAACTTAAAAGGAGTGATTAACGGTGCACAAGCAATTGTACCGTTGATCAAGCAACACGGTGAAGGCGGCTGGGTGATTAATGTTGCTTCGATGGCTGGTATGCTCGGTGTTCCATACGCAGGGGCTTATACGGCTACCAAAGTGGCGGTCGTGGCAATGTCGGAGTCATGGCACTTTGAATTAGCAAAACATAATATTCACGTGTCGGCGCTATGTCCTGCGTTTGTAAAAACTCGAATACATTTATCACAGCGCAATCGTCAAGAAGCGCATCTCGATCTAGATCGACAAGTAGATCCTAATAAGGCTGCAAAGCGTAATTTTGCTACCGAGTTGGTTGAAAACGGGATTCCCGCAGAGTTAGTAGGTCAGCGGGTGATCGAAGCGCTTGATGCGAAAGAATTGTATATCTTCACGCATCCAGCAGAACGTGAAGCGGTTCAGCAACGCTCGAAGGCGATCGACGATGCTTTTGCGCGAGCTGAAAAAAGCCCGCTCTTGGTTGATGTAACCGACAAATCTCCTATGTTCTTAAATTAGTTTTGAAAAATAAGTTCCGCGGGCAAGGTTAGCATCTACCTGCGGCGCTTCTAAGAGGGCTCCTTAGGTTGATAGACGATGTAATTCAGACCAACACTTGGCACAATTGCGGTGATAAACTCCAATTATGGAAGATGAATGGCTAAGCAAACTCGATCATAATCA
>CAZFVP010000050.1:0-9982 GCA_964522345.1 uncultured Gammaproteobacteria bacterium
GTTTTACTGAATTATTCGGTCGAGGAGTGTTCCCAGTTGCAATATTAATATTTGGAGTTAGTGCAGCCATAACGAGAGTTGCTCTTAATCGAATTTTTAGAGTGAATTTCGAAGACAGGGTGCTGCTAATCCTTGGAGGCATCAAAGAAAAAGCTAAATTTGATTCAGCTATAAACTTAAGATTAAAAGACTATCGCGTTGTTCATGCATCTTTTATGAAGGAAGAGTTACTCGATGAAAATATAAGCGCCATTGTAATTACACCGGAACATCACCCTAATTCAAACGAACAACAAATACTCATAAATTTTCGACTAAAGGGAACTCCTATTTTCTCATTATCTGATTTTTTTGAAAATTTCTTATTCATTGTGCCAGTAAACGAAATTAACAACGATTGGTTTATTCGCGCCGAAGGTTTTACCATGTTGCATAGCTCTGTAGTCTTAAGAATTAAACGCACTGCAGATATTCTTTTCGCAATATTGCTGTTACTACTCACCCTCCCTATTACAATATTAACCACATTATTGATTACACTTGTATCCAGAGGTCCAGTTTTTTTTTCCCAAAACCGAGTAGGCATGCATGGTGAGCCTTTTACTATTTATAAGTTTCGCACAATGACCACCGAAGCCGAAAAAGAAGGCGCGCAATGGGCAACCCACAACGACAGTCGCATCATTCCACTTGGGAATTTTTTCCGAAAAACTCGTATCGATGAGCTTCCACAGTGTTGGAATATTATACGAGGGGAAATGAGCATAGTTGGTCCACGACCTGAAAGGCCTGAATTTACCTCATCACTGGCAAAAGACATCCCATACTATGACCTTCGCCATGTAGTAAAACCAGGCTTAACCGGTTGGGCGCAGGTAAGTTACCCATATGGCGCGTCAACCGAAGACGCTTTGAGAAAATTACAATATGACTTGTACTATATTAAAAACTATTCACTACTACTGGATCTAAATATCCTACTCCGAACAGTATTAGTGACTCTTCGTCGCGGAGGCAGATAAGTCATCGTTCACTTCATATAAATTTAAATACTCTCCTTCGTATTTAAGTTCAAATATACGTACAACATTTTGCATAAAAAGTGCTCGTCGATTACTTAAGCAGTCTAGCCGCACGTTTTTATTGTTATTATCTTTATTCACTAGCACATACCTAAGCCTAGGCTGATTTTCACTCTCGCTTAGGACTGTATCGGCATCAAGAAACTCTTGAAACTTTAGAAAAAAGCTCTCTAAGTGCAGATTACAATGAACCCTCTGATCTAACATTTTATTCCAGAGCGGTGACTGCCAGCGGCCGTGATGTCGATGTATATTTCTCACGTAGGCCGGCAAGTACGTTGCAGCATAGTAACTGCTTGCCACGTCAGTTAATACTGTATGGCCTGGAGCAATCATCTTTTCTATCTGCTGAAAATCACGCTTATATCGAAAACTGCCGTCATAAAATACAAAGCGCTGACCGTAGAACAGGTTCCAACTCCGTTGCGCCGAGTTATTGTTTCGTTTGAGTTGGATAAGCCCGCGATCAAAATGAGGTTTCGATTCGTACGCTAACAACCCTATGACGGCGATAAACGCGACAATCACGAAAACACGTTGAGCTAACTTATTCATTCGTCCACCGTACTCAATTTTTTTCGAACATCATTGATCGCTATCAGTGCTAATGCCCAGCTTATCGGGTGAAAAATAATCAACGCCACTCGCCACGGCGAATGGTAGTCGAGAATCTCTTTTAGCCAATGATATAGGTATGGAGACAAGCAGAACAAAATAGCTAGGCAGCTAGTTCCCGCTAATAATATGGATATTTTGCTAGGTTTAACTGCTAAAGCAACTACTGCCACGATGATTGAAAGTATACCGGCATACAACAGCCCACTGCGCAACTGTAAATGCCAACCTGGGGCGTCCAGTTCACCTCCCAAATAACCAATCGCCACCGCGGGGCTTTCATGAGCGTAACCATTGGGCAACGCCAACTCGGGAACAAAGAGAGAATAAAAATGAACGTAATCAATCGACGCGAGCACTAGAGCAAGAAATACAAATATCAAGCAAAAGCTAATTGCTTTGGCTTTATAGTTCACATCAAGTAGCAGTAATAATATTGATAAAATAATCGGCAGTAGGTAGGCGAGTGATTCATCGCTTATATTCATAAAAGCGTTTTGATTTACCGCAAACCATAATGAATACCCGATTACCACAATTAACGTTGCTCTATAAAAAACGCTCAATAGGTAGTGATCTCTTTCGATGATGTACTCACCATTGCGAGAAAATACGCGACTCACTGATGCCGCCATCAAGTATGAAAGCCACGCGAGAACAAACCATAGTATTTCAGCTTTGTGGATAAAGAGAACTAAAATAGCCAATATCCCTAATACGACCAATTTACTGCTAGCCTTAGATATCAACGACCAAACTCCTTGGGGCAATGACTTCGTTCTATCAGGCAGGTCATCGAACATCAATGCAAATGTATAGAACATTAGAAACCACGCTGTGTACGCCACGTGCGACGGCCATGCCGAAACCCGCATAAATGACGCCCCTATGCCAGGTAATAAGAAAAACAAGACCGCGGCAAGAAAAGCAAGTAGCTTATTCTTGCTTAACCCGTAGGCAAACAAATAAAAGGCCATTACCTTAAACATACCGACCCAGGCAGTAAGAGAGTTCCAAATCACAGGTATCTGTATCTCGGATAACTGCTTGATCAAGGCTATATTTCCGTGCCAAAGCGGAGGGTAATAACGCGTTGGCAATCCGGTTAAGTGACCGGGGTTTGGACTATATGTGCTCTCCAAGTATATTTTATTTATTAGTGACATATGCCACCACGAATCGGTGGTTTGCTCTATTAGCCCGCCGTTATAAAACAGCACAGCAAACACAAATAGATACAATGCTAGTCGAGCTATGTGTAGCTCAAAATTAAACGGACTATAAAACCGTACCCTGAAAGTCGAACGATAGAGAGCATAGACTAAAGTAATTACGGTCAATAACAAAAACCACCTAGCATGAGAAAACTCGAACGAGAGCAAATCCAACAACAGTAAAATCAGTCCATTGATACTCAAGGACAGAAAAAATGCACTGAGAATCTGCGACTCTATAGGAGTGGTGAGTTCTCTAAACGAGTCAAACTTAGCTCTCAAAAACCAAGTAAGCATCAACCCATTTAATACAAATACCACTCCGATCCAAAGATGTGATTCGAGGTTAAAAAAAATCGGCATCACGAGTGATAATACTCCTTATACCAATCTGCAAAGAGTTTCACACCCGCGTTTACTGATACGGTGGGTTGGTAGGAAAAATCCCGCTGTAATGCATTGGTATTTGCCATCGTTCTGGGCACGTCTCCATCTTGCATCGGCATCATATTGATCTTGGCTTGTACCCCCAGGTGCTCGCTCATACAGTCAATAAACTCCATTAACTGTACTTTTTCGCCTCTTCCAATATTATAAATTTTATATTTTTCTTGGTCGTCTTGGCTCTCTACAATCTTTAGTACGCCGTTAGTGATGTCATCAATATAGGTGAAATCGCGAATCATATTACCATTGTTATAGACTGGAATTTCTTCCCCTTTAAGCATTCGTGACGCAAAACGAAAAGGGGCCATATCTGGCCGCCCCCATGGCCCATACACAGTAAAGAATCGCAAACCAGTACAGCGAATTCCGTAAAGATGGGCGTAACTATGCGCCATTAACTCATTTGATTTTTTTGTCGCTGCATAAAGCGACACAGGGTTATCAACGCGGTCACTTTCTGAAAACGGAAAGTTTTTATTTGCTCCATAAACAGAACTCGATGAGGCATAAAGTAAATGCTCTACACCACTTTGACGACAACCTTCGAGAATATTTGCGAAACCAACCAGATTCGAATCGATGTAAGATTGAGGGTTTTCAATCGAATAACGCACACCAGCTTGGGCCGCCAAATTAACCACAACATCGAAGCGATAAGCGTCGAATATATCGCTTATCGCTTTTCTGTCTTCTATACTCAGTTCATGCATTGCAAATTGTGATGCATTGATATGCCTATTAATTTGTTCTACACGAGCGCGCTTGAGTGTGACATCGTAATAATCGTTAAAATTATCCAGCCCTACAACGGAATGCCCTTGACTCAGTAAACGTTGACTAAGGTCGGCACCAATAAAACCGGCAGCACCAGTAACAAGAATTTGCATTATTAAATGTAGTCGCAGCAAGCTGCATCTATTTATCTATAAAGTTATCGCTAGTATATATTACAATCAGACCCTTGATGACACACCTGATACGCATTTGTACCAATCTTAGCCCATTCGCCTAACCATTAACTGTGTTGAAGTCAGTCGCACGATAAGCCTCTGCAAACGAAAATACTCTTTCTACATTAGGGCGAAGACTTTTTAAACTTCATTAATAAGAAAAATTCTAATGAACACAACGCTCAAAATCATTTCGGCTCGCTGGGTTATACCGGTAATACCGCGCAATACTGTTTTAGAGGACCACGCGTTGGTAATAGATAACGGTCGTATCGTCGATATTTTAGAAACAAAGTCTGCGTTGCTAAAATACACGGAAGCTGAACATATAAATAAAGGGTCACACGCGCTAATCCCTGGGCTAATAAACTCTCACACCCATGCGGCCATGAGTTTATTTAGAGGCATCGCCGATGACGTACCCTTGAGGGAATGGCTAGAGGGTCATATTTGGCCCGCCGAAGCAAAGTGGGTAAGCCCAGACTTTATGCGCGATGGCGTTCAACTAGCAATAGCTGAAATGTTATTGAGCGGCACAACCTGCTTCAATGATATGTATTTTCATTCAGACACCGTTGCTCGAGTCGCTCAAGACATGGGAATCAGGGCATTCGTCGGTATGATTGTGCTTGATTTCCCAAGCGCCTGGGCCGCCAATGCAGACGAATATTTCGACAAGGGTATGCAAGTCCACGATGAGGCCCGCTCATTATCTCGAGTAAATACGACCATGGCGCCGCATGCCCCCTACACTGTTTCTGACGGCCCACTTGAAACGGTTCGCACCTATGCTGATGAACTGCACGTACCTATTCATATGCATATTCACGAAACCGCAAATGAGATATCCGAAGCCAATAAAATGCACGGTAAGCGGCCTCTCGCCCGACTAAATGATTTGGGTTTGTTAAACCCTAGAATGATGGCGGTTCACATGACTCAGCTTAGCGATGAGGAAATTACCTTATCTGCTGAGCAAGGTATACATGTGGTTCACTGCCCTGAATCCAACCTAAAACTTGCCAGTGGACAATGCCGTGTCACCGACCTATTAAATGCCGGTACGAATGTATGTTTAGGTACCGACAGCGCGTCTAGTAATAATGATCTCGATATGCTCGGTGAAATGCGAACGGCGTGTTTAATCGCCAAAACTACGGCGAACGACGCCAGTGCATTACCTGCATGGCAAGCTCTTGAAATGGCAACCATTAACGGAGCCATCGCATTAAACGTGCAAAATGAGATTGGCTCTCTTGAGGTCGGTAAGTCTGCCGATATTGTTGCTATCGATTTGAATCATTTGTCCACCCAGCCAGTTTATAATCCTATATCGCAAATTGTTTACAGCGCATCGCGCCAACAAATAACCGACGTATGGGTTGATGGCCATTCCAGAGTTGTTAACGGCGTATTGCAGAACGTAGACGTAACACAAATTTTAAACAACGCCGCTCTTTGGGGCGAGAGACTCAACAATCATGACTAACCCTTCTGTTGAATCGTCAGCAAATGTTGACCCAAATGAAATTAAAAAATTTGAAGACCTAGCTTCTCGCTGGTGGGACCCTGAAAGCGAATTTCGTCCTCTACATGCGATTAACCCGCTGCGAACCGAATACATCAACTTACACTCGCCTGTTAAAGGTCAAAAAGTACTCGATGTGGGTTGTGGAGGCGGCCTAATTAGTGAAGCAATGTCGGCTTTCGGCGCCGAAGTTACTGGCATAGATATGGGCGAAGCACCGTTAAGCGTGGCGAAATTGCACTTGCTTGAGAGTGGCGAAAAGGTTGAATACATTAAGATAACCGCAGAAGAACTCGCAGATCAGCGACCCGAACAATACGACGTAGTAACCTGTTTAGAAATGTTAGAACACGTACCCGACCCCGCGTCAGTAATAGCGGCATGTGCAACAATGGTTAAACCCGGTGGCGATGTGTATTTCTCGACGATAAACAGAAATCCAAAAGCGTGGTTATTTGCCATTGTCGGGGCAGAATACGTACTCAACTTGCTCCCCAAAGGGACTCACGAGTACGACAAACTAATTAAACCATCTGAACTTAGCCAGTATGCCCGTCACGCAGGCTTAGAAATGCAACGCATGATCGGGCTTCATTACAACCCGTTTACTCAAGGATATAAACTTGCCGCAGGTGTTGATGTAAATTATATGATTCACTGCACTAAACCTATCTAAGATCATAAAAATATCAAGAGTCAAGAAATGGAATTAAGAGCAGTCTTATTAGATCTAGACGGCACGCTAGTTGACACTGCGCCCGATATGGTTGGCTCGCTAAACCGCGTTCTAGCAAATCACGATATGCCGCCTGCGAATATCGAGGCCGCAGGTAAACTCGTATCTAACGGTGGTCGCGCATTAATCGAATTTGGTTTCGGTGATGCACTTCAACAGGGCGATACTCCTTCGACAGAACAACTAGTGCAAGAGTTTCTATTAGACTACAAGCAATTTGTCGCCAACGATAGTTTCGTATATGACGGTATGCATGAGGTTTTGAACTATTGTGAAAATCACGACCTAAAGTGGGGCGTAATTACCAACAAGCCTCTACACCTCGCTAAAGATTTGCTCGAAGGCTTAGGCTTACTGGACCGTTGCGCGATTTTACTTGGTGGCGATAGTTTGCCAGTTAAAAAGCCCGACCCAGTACCAATGTTACATACCTGTATGGTGCTTAGCCTAGCGCCCAGCGAATGCTTATATGTTGGTGACCATTTCCGAGATATTCAAGCAGGCAATGCGGCAGGTATGGATACGGCAACGGCATTATGGGGATATATTTCGGACCATCAACAGCCAGACCAATGGAACGCCAATTTTATGCTCAATACGCCGACAGGCTTGCTCAGACTGATAAAAGAAAAGCACTCAAATGCTTGAAGTTTAAGCGCCTTATCGACATCATAAGCGGCGATTCATACAATCAAACTCAACTTATTCATACGATCAAAATGGCCTCACTAGATTGGCAAGACTTTCAAGCTGAGTCGAAAGACTTTAAAGACAAAATCATATTAGTAACCGGCGCTGCAGACGGCATTGGCAAAGCCGTTACCATCGCTCTTGCTGAACAAGGCGCGGTGGTATTAATGCTCGATAAAAAATCTCGCCATTTAGAAAAGCTGTTCGACGACATTGTCGCTCGTGGTTACGCCGAACCAATCATTTTACCAGTTGACCTAATGGATATAACGCCAGAGTCAGCGACAGAATTAGCGCAAGCGGTTTACAATGATATTGGCAGACTAGACGGTATATTACACAACGCAGCTGAGTTGGGCTCCCCTAGCCCGCTTGATCAGTACGATATGGATTATTGGAATTCAGTAATGCACACCAACTTACAAGCCCCCTATATTCTGACTCGGGCTCTATTACCTTTGCTAAAGCAGGAGCATAGCACTAGCCTGTTATTTACTTCCGCTGACGTTGGTCGAAATGCAGCACCATATTGGGGAGCCTATAGCATCGCCTACGCTGGCTTAGAGGCGCAAATGACCATATGGGCCGAAGAACTTGAAAACGTCTCGAATATCAAAGTTAACTCAATCGACCCCGGCGCAGTACGAACAAGTTTTAGGCGTCGTTCTCATCCAGGTGAAAGCCAGAAATCGCTTCCAACACCTCAAAGTATTACGCTAGCGTATTTGAAAATATTATCAGGGCAACATCAGTTTCACGGAGCTAAATTAACCGTCTAACTCGTTAGAGTGCTAGTTGATTTAAACATGTCTAAGCCCGTCTAAAAAAACTTGGCAGTTTAGATCCGAACTTAATTGCGAAATAACTAATTGGGTCTTTCTTAAGCCCAAGTTTTCTGAGCGCTCGATACGATTCCCAATTACCGTTGACCATCGAACTGAGACTATTATTTGTTACGCCCCCTAAGCGCATGCGTACCCAAAGCTTTGGTACGTAGTTACTGCGAATACTGTGAATATCAAACGCTCTAGCACAAAACTCTAAATCCGCTTGATAGCGCAGGCCAGTATTGTATAAACCCACTTGGTCATACACCCTGCGCTTCAAGTATAGTGTCGGATGGGCAGGCATCCAACCATTAAAACAAAGCCCCTTTTTGTAATGTCGAGAGCGCCAATATCGAGTTACCTGCGAAAGATCATTTTCTTTAACGTACACTAAATCAGCATAACAAGCGTCAATATCCTCATCACGATGTGCCTCGACTACCTGAGAAATAATAGTGTCATCATGAAACACATCATCGGCATTAAGCAAACCAATCACATCTCCTGTCGCTAACTTAACACCTTTATTCATAGCATCGTAGATACCGGAATCCGGCTCGCTTAGCAATGTGGTAACTCGGTCTGCGTTAGCCTTGATAACCTCTAAAGTTCCATCCGTAGAGGCACCGTCAATAACAATATGTTCAATATCTGAATAGCGTTGCGATGCAACTGATTTCAATGCATCACCAATAGTGTGTTCGCCATTGAACACAACGGTAATAACTGAGACTTTCATAAGCGAAAGCTTAGTGCTTGCGTGACCTAGTTGGCGCGCCGTTATTCGATGACGACTCAGAATTCGAAAATTTAGTACTTTCAGACTGTCGGCTTCGGCCCTTATTAGCGTTTTTTTTACGCACCGGTTTCACAGACGGTTTCGAATTGGCTCGCCGCCCGCGCGTAGTTGAAGGACGGCCACTTGACTGGCTTCCCCTTTGAGATCTGTGAACCTTAGGTTTAGCACCAGCGCCACGTGAGGAGTAAAGCTGCGTTGCGAACTCGTCTTGAATACCTACCGACGCAACCAGTTTTTCAAGCTGCTTTGGTGCAATCTTAGTGTGTTTTCCCCGCTTAACTTCGCGAGTCAACTTGATTGACCCATAACGAATGCGCTTTAAACGTGAGACAGTATGACCAACGGCATCCCACATGCGGCGCACCTCTCGATAACGCCCTTCTTTAATAACAACTTTGTACCAGTGGTTAGTTCCTTCTTCAGCCATGTCAGAAGCAAGAATTCGTTCGAATTTCGCAGGCTTACCATCAATATCAACGCCATCACGCGTGAGCATAGTAATCGTTTCTTGGCTAGCTGCTCCACGGATACGTACCAAATATTCACGTTCTAAACCGGTTGAGGGGTGCATCAACTTGTTAGCTAATTCGCCATTATTGGTAAGTAATATGAGGCCGCTAGTATTAATGTCCAAGCGCCCCACCGATACCCAACGCCCTCCCGGAATACCCGGTAGGTTCTCAAAAATAGTGGGCCGCCCTTTCGGATCTTTACGAGTGCAAATTTCACCTTCAGGTTTATGATAAATCAACGCTTTGATTTGCTCACCACCAATCTCACTAAGGCTAACCAACTTGCCATCAACTAAAATCCGGTCGGCGGCGATTGCACGATCTCCAAGTTTGGCGCGCTTACCATTAACGGAAACTCGACCGTCGGTAATCCAAGTTTCGATCTCGCGCCTAGAGCCCATTCCAGCATGCGCCAATAGTTTTTGCAGCTTATCACTCATCAGGCTCTGGAGTCTCTTCTGAGTCTTCGATGTTTTGCTTCTTAGCTAATTCAGAGCCTTCAGCGGAACCAGAGCCTTCAGCGGAATCAGAGCCTTCAGCGGAATCAAAGCCTTCGCCTGATTGGGCGCTTTTGTCTGTCTG
>CAZFVP010000050.1:10082-14123 GCA_964522345.1 uncultured Gammaproteobacteria bacterium
CAGAGCCTTCAGCGGAATCAAAGCCTTCGCCTGATTGGGCGCTTTTGTCTGTCTGATCAATCTCATCCGTACTTTCAACTCCTTCTTGGTCAGGGTGAAGTTCAATGACGTCAGCTTTCTCAGATAACTCTTCTTTTCGCTTAGCCGCTTCATCGTCGTCTTGCACGCCATCCATCGGCAGCGTTAAATTCATATCTTTGGCAATTTCACCAAGAGCGCGTTTATCCATGAGCTCAGGTAATTCACGCAAACTGGTCATATTGAAATATTCGAGAAAACCTTGTGTTGTGCCAAATAATGCCGGACGCCCAGGTACGTCACGGTGACCGATTTGGGCTATCCAATTGCGTTCTTCTAAGGTGCGAATAGTGTCACTGCTCACACCAACCCCCCTAATCTCTTCAATATCGCCACGCGTCACTGGTTGCCGGTAGGCGATGATCGATAAGGTTTCCAGCAAGGCCCGAGAGTATCTAGGAGTCTTATTACCGCCTAACTTACGTAACCAAGGCGAGTATTTTTCCTTAGTCTGATAACGCCAGCCGTTGCCAATACGTCGCAGCTCGACACCGCGATGCTCGCACTTAGTCTCTAAACCAATAATGACATTTTGAATATCAACTTTACTCGGCTGAGCATCTTCAGGAAACAAGGCCGCAATTTTTTTTATGCCCAATGGCTCTTTAGAAGCGTACAAAGCCGCCTCAATAATGTTCTCTAGCTCACTATCTACCGGTGAATCGCCATCACCACCGTCATTTGGGCCGCTGCGTAAATCAACGTTCAGCTGATCTGTTTCAGCGTCTTTAGACATGCTCAAATCTTTCTGTTTCATGTTTCTTAACTTACTCTACGTCATCGGACACAGCCTTAGGCTGCTCTCTTAATATGTATTGGCGCTAACGGTTCTGTCTGAACAACAACCAGCATATCGTCGCGGAACAACTCTAGAAGCGCGATAAACGACACCACCACGCCCAAACGCCCTTCATCTTGACTAAACAACTCACCAAAACTTAAATACTCTTTATCTTGCAATAACTGCAAAATGTTAGTCATCCGTTCACGCAGAGACAAGGTGTCGCGTGAGACAAACATATGTTTATTAGCGTCCGCACGATCAACAATCGACTGAAATGCTTTTACCAATTGATCAAGCGTCACCTGAGCCTTTATTTCGGGCGGATTAGGGTCATCAAAAATTACTTCCGATTTGAAAATATCTCGATCAAGCCGGGGTCGATCATCCATCTGGTTCGCTGCTTCACTAAAGCGTTCGTACTCTTGTAGTCTGCGAATTAACGCAGCCATTGGGTCCTCTTCGTCGTCGAGCTCGGCTTTCGGCTTAGGTAACAACATACGAGACTTGATCTCTCCCAATAGCGCTGCCATAACTAAGTATTCAGCCGCCAAATCTAAATTAGCGGCGCGCATCAACTCTACATAGCCCATATACTGACGAGTAATATCGGCAACCGGGATATTTAATATATCCAAATTTTGTTTACGAATTAGATATAACAATAAATCCAGGGGGCCTTCGAAACTCTCAAGCACAACCTCTAAGGCGTCTGGTGGTATAAACAAGTCTTGAGGCCACTCGTTCATTACTTCGCCCATCACCACCGCGCGCATTGATTCTCGATAAGACGCGTCTTTAGCGGCTTGCTCTTGATCGACTAAATCGGTGTTTTCGTCAACGATCTCTGAGGTCGCTGCAGGGCTAGCGTCAGTCGCTTTTCCTTGATCAGGCGAATCGAGCTCTTGAGGCTGATCACTATTCTTGTCGTCGCTCATGTTTACCCTTTATCGAAACAGCTTAATAATAATCTAAGTTCATCGTCGAACGAACTTGTTCCATCGTTTCGTCCGCCGTATCGCGTGCTTTTTCACATCCATCTGCGATGATTGAGCGCACCAAGGTTGGATCATCAACATATGGTTGCGCCCGCTCAGCAATGTCAGATTGCTCTTTTAGTAGAGCATCAATCAATGGTTGTTTACAGTCAACACAACCAATGCTTGCGCTACGACAACCTTCTTCGACCCACTTCTTAGTATCACTCGCTGAGTAAACATGGTGCAACTCCCAGACTGGGCATCGATTAGGGTCCCCTGGGTCGTTGCGTCGTACTCTAGCTGGGTCAGTTGGCATGGCTCTAACTTCCTTTTCTACCCGCGCAGGATCATCACGCAACGCAATCGTATTTCGGTATGACTTTGACATTTTCTCACCATCTAAACCGGGCAATTTTGATGCTTCAGTTAAGATAGCTTCAGGTTCGGTCAAAATAGATCGACCACCTCCTTCGAGAAAACCAAAAAGACGTTCATTTTCAGCATTGGTCAGGTTTTGATTACTCGCCAGCAGTGCATGTGCTTTCTCCAGTGCCTCATGATCACCACGCTCAGTATAGGCATTTCGCAAGTTGCGATACAGCTTTGCACCTTTCTTTCCCAATTTTTTAATTGCTTCTTCGGCTTTCTCCTCATAACCTAGCTCACGGCCATATAGGTAATTAAAACGACGAGCTATTTCTCTGGTTAATTCAATATGCGGTACCTGATCTTCGCCAACAGGCACTTGCGACGCGTGATATAACAAAATATCAGCCGCCTGTAACACGGGGTAACCAAGAAAACCATGCGTTGATAAGTCCCTCTCAGTCAACTTTGCTTGTTGATCCTTATAGGTCGGTACACGTTCCAGCCAACCAAGCGGCGTTATCATTGAAAGAAGCAGGTTTAACTCAGCATGCTCTGGCACACGCGATTGGATGAACAAGGTCGCTCGACTTGGATCAACACCCACAGCCAACCAATCAATTACCATTTCCCACACGTTATCATTAAGGGTCGCCGAGTCTTCCTCGTAATGCGTTGTTAAGGCGTGCCAGTCAGCCACAAAAAAGTAGCAATCGAACTCGTGTTGCAAGTTTAACCAGTTTTTTAGCACACCATGATAGTGACCTAGATGCAAACGGCCGGTTGGGCGCATACCCGAAACGACACGATTAGGATGACCAGACTTAGAAATCATTAATTTAACGCGTTATTTTTAAAGTTAAAGTGTACATTTATGAGCGCTCAAACACTAGCGCTGAGGTTCAGTGTTTAGCTGCAAATATGTGGCTAATCAGTTACTCAGAAATGCGATATTACCTGCGCCTTGACGCAAAATCCTCAACTCTTTATCGTGCCAATCGATCACTGTAGACGGCTCATGAGTGCCTAACCCCCCGTCAATCACCAAATCAACGTCATGCTCAAGCTGCTCTCTAATTTGATCAGGGTCGGCCATCGCTAGCTCGGTATTAGGCAAAATCAGGCTTGAACTCATAATTGGCTCGCCCAGTTCTGTTAACAATGCATGTACAATCGCGTTATCAGGAATACGAATACCTATTGTTCGACGTTTAGGGTGCACTAAACGGTTTGGCACCAAACGCTTCGCCGCTAAGATAAAGGTATACGGTCCAGGAGTGAGAGTCTTTATTAGACGAAACTGTTCATTATCAATTTTAGCAAACTGAGCAATTTGTTTTAGGTCGTGTGCCACCAATGTAAAGTTATGGTGCCGATCTAACTTGCGAATACGCCTGATGCGATCTACCGCACGCTTGTCGTCTAAGTGACAACCTAATGCATAACTCGAGTCAGTAGGATATGCCACTAAGCCACCATCACGAACAATCTCGGCGGCTTGTTGGATCAAGCGTTGCTGAGGGTTTCGTGTATGAATATGAAAGTACTGTGCCATTTGGAGGGATAAAATTAATCGCTTATACGCAAACGATGAAGCGTTTGGCCATCAAACTCATGATTTAGATAACCAGCATCAAGGGCCAAGCGATAAGTCTCAATCTGCTTCAATTCAAGCAATGGTTTAAGTACAAATAGTCTACTTTTCATTCTTGGGTGGGGCACCTTTAAACGCTCAGTATCTATTTGTTGTTCGCCATAGAGCAAGAGATCAATATCAATCAATCTAGGGCTATTTTGATTACCAATAACCCTTTGACGACCAAGCATATTTTCTAT
>CAZFVP010000051.1:0-11704 GCA_964522345.1 uncultured Gammaproteobacteria bacterium
CACCTCTGGTAGAAGTACCCCCAGCTCCGGCAGAGACAGTATCGCCAGTTGATATTAATGTCTGCCAAAACCAACTAAACGACCTACTAAAGGCAGAAAAAATAAATTTCGCTAGCGGTAAATCCATTATTCAAGAAAACAGTTTTGCGTTACTCGAAACTATTAAAGCGTTAGCCGAAAAATGCACCGACGCCAGGTTCGAAGTATCTGGTCACACCGATTCAGTCGGCAACCCTAGTTTCAATACAACGCTAAGCGAGAAGCGCGCAAAGGCTGTAGTAGATCATTTAACGGCTCTCGGACTTGATGCTTCGAGATTTGAATCAATAGGTTATGGCGCCAGCCGCCCTATTGCTGATAACAATTCAGCAACCGGCCGCGCTCAAAATCGACGTATTGAGTTCACACTCAAGAAATAACAATTATTCAGGAGAACACATATGAGTGGTTATCTATATTTATTTTTTCAAATATGGGTTTGGATCGTACTTTCTTTCATTTTTGGTTGGGTAGCACACTGGTTTTTTTGTTGCCGTAGAAAAGATGAAGCCCAAGCCGAAATTAATCTTAGCCAGAGCGAAGGTGAACTGAATAACGAGGCAATGCCTTTAGTCGCTACCGCAGCACCCACAGAGACAGTGGATCAGTCATGGAAGCCTCACGGCTTTACAAGTCCACCTGACAGGATTGACGATTTAAAACGCATTAAGGGCATTGGGTCGGTTATAGAGGAAACGCTTAACAACCTAGGCGTCTATCAATTCGAGCAAGTGTCCAAGTGGGACGATAACAACGTTTCATGGGTAGAAAATTTTCTCGCTTTCCCAGGCCGTATTCAGAGAGAAGATTGGGTTAATCAATCCAAAACTCTCGGTGACGGGGGAACAACCGAGTTTGCTAAACGGGTTGATAAAGGCGACATAAATTATAGCTAGAGATTTGGTTATTATTCTCTCTATTTAGTTAGATTATGGGCAATTTGACTTTCTTACAATTTGCCCATAATTCGAAATTAACTATTGATTCTAATTCTTAAGATCGGTTAGACTAAAGTCTGAACATTGAGGTTGCGCAGGAGCTCTGGCCCCTACCCAACCCGATAACCCAACCAAGGTTTCTACGTAACTTCTCTGTTCTGATTTATTTCTCTTCCTAGAAAAGCTCGTTCGAGCAAATTAAAAAATCAAAACAAATACTTAATTATCAATGGCTTAAGAAAATCAAGCCTATAGGTCATTGCCTAACCTTTACCAAACAAAAATTGTAGTCGAGTAGCTCAATGCTTCGTTGTGCAATTAATTAGTCATCAGACTAAAGTCTGATGACTAAAACTCAACTTAGTCTATTTTTTAAGCGCCTGAGCTAATTTAGTGGCCATAGCATTGTTGGCCATTGGCTTAGCGGCATTCTGACCATGAGACCTACCTTGAGGTTGGTTTCGAGGTTGCTTATGCCTTTTAGGCATATCTCGTTTTCGACCTACATTATCACCTCGATCATTTCTATCTTGCTTGGTTTCTTGTAGCTTCATAGTCAACGCGATGCGCTTTCGAGGAATATCTACTTCAAGCACTTTTACCTTTACGATTTGACCAGCTTTAACCACTTTATGTGGGTCATCAACAAAGCTGTCAGACAAGCATGAAATATGCACTAAACCATCTTGGTGCACACCGATATCTACAAACGCCCCAAAATTAGTTACGTTGGTCACCGTACCTTCGAGGATCATGTCTTCAATAAGGTCCTTTATGGTTTCAATTCCGTCCTTTAAGCTCGCCGTCTTAAACTCTGGCCTTGGGTCACGCGCTGGCTTATCTAACTCACTGATAATGTCAGTGATGGTAGGCAAACCAAACTGCGAGGTCACGAAATCTTCAGGGTTCAACGATTTTAAAAACGCACTATCGCCAATAACCGAAGTGATGTCTCTTGCATTAGACGACGCAATCGCCGCGACGACTGAATAAGCCTCAGGGTGAACACCCGAGGAGTCTAAAGGGTTTATATTGCCCTTAACAATACGCAGAAAACCTGCCGCCTGTTCAAAGGTTTTATCCCCCAAACGTGGAACCGACTTAAGTTCTTCACGACTGGAAAAACGGCCATGCGTATTTCGGTATGTAACAATATTGTCAGCAATAGTTTGATTCAAGCCTGACACTCGCTTCAGTAACGGCATGGACGCCATATTGACATCTACTCCAACATCATTAACACAATCCTCGATAACAGCGTCCAATGAGCGCCCCAACTGAAATTGATTTACATCATGTTGATACTGACCAACGCCAATTGATTTCGGCTCAATTTTAACAAGCTCCGCCAATGGGTCTTGCAGCCTACGCGCGATAGAAACAGCGCCTCGAATTGTTACATCTAAGTCTGGAAATTCTCGTGCTGCAAACTCAGAAGCGGAATAAACCGATGCACCCGCTTCATTGACAGTGACTTTAGTGAGCTTTAACTCAGGGTGCCGCTTAATTAGATCACCTGCTAGCTTATCAGTCTCGCGCGACGCGGTGCCGTTGCCGATCGCTAATAATTCAACATTGTGCTTCTTAGCCAGTATTGCGATTTCAGCTATCGATGCATCCCATTGGTTTTTAGGTGCATGAGGGTAGATCGTACCTTGATCTAAATATTGTCCGGTGCCATCCACAACGGCTATTTTAACGCCCGTACGTAAACCTGGGTCGAGCCCAAGAGTCGCTTTTGCACCTGCCGGCGCAGCAAGTAGTAGGTCCTTTAAATTCAGGGAGAATACTCGTATCGCCTCGGCCTCAGCTTTCTCTCGTAAATTGAACATTAGATCACCACTAATATGAAGCAATATTTTGATGCGCCAAGTCCAGCTGATAACTTGAGCTAACCAAGCGTCGGCGGCACGCCCCTGATTGGCGACTCCCCAACGTTTAGCGATCATTGCTTCACATGGGTGCGCGAACACACCTAACCAACCACCTTCAGGAGCTTCTAAATCAAGCGTCGACATTAAAATACCTTCATTCCTACCTCTGAATATAGCCAGTGCCCGATGTGGCGGAATATTCTTATACGGCTCTTGATAGTCAAAGTAATCTTGAAACTTAACACCCTCTTGTTCTTTATCTTTAGCCACGCTGACCGTGACAATCGCTCTATCCTCAAGCAACCGTCGGATATCAGCCAAAAGATTTGCATCTTCTGCAAAGCGCTCCATCAGAATAGCTCGCGCACCATCTAATGCCGCTTTACTATCGGCTACTGGCGCTTCTTCTGAGTTATTTACGTAATTAGCGGCTTCGAGCTCTGGCTCAAGCATAGGATTGTCAAGCAGCGCATCTGCCAGCGGTTCAAGGCCCGCTTCAATAGCGATCTGCCCTTTTGTTCGCCGCTTCGGTTTGTATGGCAGATATAAGTCTTCTAAAGCGTTTTTCGTCTCAGCCTCGACAATCGCCTTGCTCAAGACATCGTTTAGCTTGCCTTGCTCTTCGATACTATTGAGTATCGTTGCTCTGCGGTCTTCTAACTCCCGCAAGTACTTTAACCGCTCTTCTAACTTCCTAAGTTGAGTATCATCAAGCCCTCCGGTAACTTCTTTTCGGTAACGCGAGATAAAAGGCACTGTTGAGCCTTCGTCTAATAATTTAATAGTGGCACTAACTTGGTTTACCTGAACATTTAATTCCTTGGCAATTGTGTTTTCAATAGACAACATTTAGAACGATAGAGTGATGAATTTAGCCGCTGATTATCTAAGAAATGATCAACTAATTCTATGAAAAATGGTTGCTTATCGAACCCAAACTACACAAAAAAGCCCAGAGTACAAAAAGCAATCTGGGCTCTTAGTTAGCTCAATCCGTGATTCTTTCAAAAGTTCATATCAAACCTCAGAACTCTGACTCTGAGGCTCCAGTTTGTCTTGAGTTCGTAATTCAAAATCACTTGCATCGTGCCGTTCTCGTAATTGAGAGCTCAACTCTCCCCAAGCGCGATTAACCATTTTTCCACGCACTACAGCTTCACGTTCGCCAATCTCGTTTACCCAACGATTCAAATGCACATAGGTATGAGTTTGTAGAAACTCGGCGGCTTCATATACGACGTTGGTAACTACACCACCGTACCATGGCCAAATCGCCATATCCGCAATAGAATATTCATCACCAGCCATGTATTTATTGTCAGCAAGGTGACGATCCAAAACATCCATCTGACGTTTCACCTCCATCGTGAAACGGTCTATGCAATACTCAATTTTTATAGGCGCATAACTATAAAAATGCCCAAAGCCTCCTCCTAAATACGGCGCACTACCCATCAACCAAAACAACCAATTTAGACACTCTGTACGCTCTTTATGCCCTTTGGGCAAGAAGTCATCAAATTTCTCGGCTAAGTACAGCAATATCGCACCTGATTCAAAAACCCGTGTCGGTTGCTCAGTTGAGTGATCGGCTAAGACAGGAATCTTAGAATTCGGATTTAGATCCACAAACCCACTGCCAAACTGGCCTCCTTCAGTAATATTAATGAGGTAGGCATCATATTCAGCACCAGAATGACCAAGAGCTAGAAGCTCCTCAAGCATAATGGTGATTTTTACGCCATTTGGCGTCGCCATTGAATAAAGCTGCAATGGATGTTCGCCGACTGGCAACTCTTGCTCATGAGTAGGGCCAGCTAGCGGGCGATTAATTTTTGCAAACGCGCCGCCATTTTCAGACTCCCATTTCCATATTTTCGGGGGTATATACTCACTTACATCGGTCATACTAGTGTTCCTTAAATATATTTATCTATTGGTAAAAATGAAACTTCCCGCGGCAGTCAGCAGGGTATTTTTTTGCATGCAAAAATCTATTTCGTGGTAAGTCACAACGAGAACTTTAATCGCTAGCAATTAAAATTCAGTTGTAGCCATTTGGGTTATTCGACTGCCAACGCCATAAGTCTCTCATCATGGCGTCAATATCATGTTCAGCTACCCAGTCTAATAACTCGGCACTTTTTTGTGTATCGGCATAACAGCTCGCAATATCTCCTGCACGCCGAGGCACAACCTCATACTTAATAGTCTGACCGCTGGCCCGTTCGAAAGCACTCACCATTTGTAGCACCGAATAACCCTGACCAGTGCCAATATTATAGGCTTGACACCCATGCTCGCTGTTTAAGGCCTGCAGTGCCTTTAAGTGCGCGTTAGCCAGGTCAACAACGTGTATATAATCACGGACCCCTGTGCCATCTGGCGTATCGTAATCATGTCCGTAGACGGACAATTGCGGCAATCGCCCTACTCCTACTTGAGCAATGAAAGGCATTAGGTTATTCGGCACACCATTAGGATCTTCGCCGATTAGGCCACTAGAGTGTGCCGCCACGGGGTTAAAGTATCGCAAAATAGAGATTTGCCAATCAGTATCGGCTTGGGAAAGGTCTCGTAATATGGTTTCAACCATTAGCTTACTTTGGCCATAGGGACTAGTCGCGCTCAATGGAAATAGCTCGGTAATTGGCACCGAACTGGGGTCGCCGTAGACAGTCGCAGAAGAACTGAATACTATTTTTTTACAGTTGTACTCACTCATAACGCGCAACAACTGCAACGCACCTTGAACATTGTATTGATAATAACGCAAGGGCTGGAGCACGGATTCTCCGACGGCTTTAAGGCCCGCAAAATGAATTACAGCATCAAACTGGTTTTCTGAGAATGCACTCTGTAATGCTGTTTCATCGCGAACATCGGCATTAATCACCTCTAAGGCCACACCGGTTATTCGTTCAATTCTATTAATAGATTCAGCACTACTGTTACTAAAATTATCTAATATAACGACGTCAAAGCCTTGCTCAACTAGTGAAACGACGGTGTGGCTTCCTATATACCCAGCACCACCCGTGATTAGAATTTTATTCGTAAATTGTTGCATCAAACGGCCTAGGCGGATGTAGTTGTGTTATTGGGTGTATGCTAAGATTCGATGAATAATTGAACACTAAACCCGATTGTAATTACTGATAAATATGATCATAGCAGCTAAGTCAAAAAGCTAACAAATACGCTTATACCTAATCCACAATAATTGCTAAAACATATTTACAGCTTACTTACGAATTTCTCGAATAGCTCGGCCAATTAGGCCTTCACCAATCCGAATACACAACATTAATGTTCCAGCTATATCGAGATCAACCACTTTTAGTACTATGCATGGTACTAGCCAACATTGTGCTTTCAGCATGGTGTTTAACCATCGACCCGGTTATCAATAATGATGGAGTTACCTATTTAACTCTAGCCCAATTGATGTTGAACGGAGAATGGTCGAGCGCATTTGAGACTTATAGCTGGCCATACTACTCGGTTTTTATTGCCGCTACCGCAAAAATCACCTTCCTCGAAGTAGAGCAAGCTGCATTTGTTCTCAATACCCTTCTCGCGACATCGCTCACCTTAGCATTTGTATGCATTGTAGCTGAACTATCAAATAACAATCGAAGAATCATTATTATCTCAATGTTGGTAATACTGTTCTTCCCAAGTATTACCAAATACCGTTCATTCATAATTCGGGATTTAGGATACTTAAGTTGCTACCTATGGTCTTTATATTTCATTTTTAGGTTTTGTAGTACTCTAGATAAGCGCCACTTAATCGGCTGGCTAATATTCGCATCGCTCAGTTGTCTGTTCCGCTTTGAGGGCATTGCATTCTTACTTATAGCACCGTATTTTTTATTCCTGTTTACCGCTACAAAAATACCCCATCGCAGCACGACCCTAATAAGCTTATCGGCCGCCTTAATCATCATCGCAGTAAGCCTGAGTATTTGGTATATCACCGACAAATATGCAGGCTTAATAGAGGTCGCCCGTGCCTCGGGTAAAGATGTACATACTGTATTCGATTTATTCTTGATGAGCACTCAAGAGAAGTTAGGCGGCGTTGAATTGACTACTTGGAGCTACATTGGCGTAATTCTTTCGAATCTTGGGAACGTTTTGTACGAATTAATTCGCCGTATGTCGGTGTTTTATTTCTTTTTCGCTATATACGCATATATTAAAAATGTGGATTTTAAGAGCGTACTCATAAAGCGAATCTGGTTAGTTTATGTAATCTCGAATTTGAGCCTACTAGCCGCCTATAGTCTATACAATAATTTTCTAGTTAGTCGCTACACTATGGCGACAGCGTTAACCTTGCTACTGCTATCTCCATTCGTTATCGACCGAATGATAAATGGGTTTAAATATTTTAATCTTCCAAAGCGAGCATCGGTTATTTTTGCCATATCGCTATTGGTTCTAACATCAATTGAAGGTCTCGATGTAAGAACAAAAAAACATTATATTAAGCAGTCAGGGCTCTGGGTCAAACAACACCTCCCTGAAAATTCACGCATTTTGAGTAATGACCCGCTGATCATCTATTATGCTGGCCGCGACTCAAATAAGCGCTTAAATGATGCCTACACGACATTGCAGTTAAAAACTCACATGGACAATAAACGCCTAGATGACTTCGATTACGTAGCACTCGCAATTAGTCCTGATGACTATCAAGAAAAGGTTGCGAAAAACGCACTCGTACAACGTTATGGAGCGGCCACTAAAGTAATTAATGGTGCTGATCAGCGTCAAGTTCACATATATAGACTTAGTAAATGACCACTCGCCGACATATTCTTAGACTCTCGGCACTAGCGTGCACAGGTCTGGGCGCCTATAGCTACTGCCGAGGCATACGCTTACCAACTCTTCACTGGGACCCGCAAGCGATCGGCAATCAGTTTCAAATTGACGAAGTACGAGATGTATTCGGGGTGGACTTGATTCAAACCTCGACTCGCCGTGGGCTCAACGCAAGTTTTAGGGCTTTTTCGCCGTCGCCTGCGCTCAATATCATCAACACCTCCAGCAACCGCAAAAAATTTACTATTTCGATTTCAAACATCGCGTCACAAGCACAACTCACACATCTAGGGGATAGTGTAAAAATTAGCGAAACGGCCGACAAAACAATCAGAACCTTAAACATTGAATTACCCGCTACTTCAGAGGTCTCATTGCAATGGCAGTTACCCAGCAACAACAATTACACATTTGCTTCAATAGGCGACACTGGTGGTGATAAAGAGCTACATTGGTGTATCGACAGAGCTTATGCACTCGGCGCTAAATTTCTATTGCATTTAGGTGACTTCAATTATCAAGAAGGGGATTATCAACGGTCGATTGACGCATTTAATAACGCACCTATCCCAGTTTACGTAAGCATAGGAAATCACGACTTCCATGACGACGGCGCAATCTATAAGCAATTTATGCGGGAAATAGGCCCTCTAAATAATGTTTTTCATATCGGGAAAACTCGTTTTGTAAATATCGACACTGCCGCTAACGTTTTACCGTATGACGCTGGGCAACGCGGAGAGATGTTTAAGTTGATGGAGCAAGACAACAATTATGTCGATACGGTCGCGTTTACCCACCGCCCATTACATGACCCGTCAGAAGACAGCCACCATGATCTCGGCAGCACAGGAGAGCGAGATTGGTTGATCAATGCACTTAAAAAAGTAGGCGCGACGACCCTACTCAGCGGTCATATCCATATATATGATCGTACGAACTTCAACGGCATTGACAACATTATTGTCGGTCAAGGTTTAGGTCATCAAGACTTGTTGATCAATGGCGATGCATCAAAAATGATACTTGGCCACGTCGACGAAAATGGAGCTGTTCGCTATTCCCCAGAGCCATTGGCAATGCCACTAGAGGCCCATTGTCACCCTCGGGTAGACGTAGTTAAAGAAAGCCTTCGTAATGGCGAACATGAGGCTATTTTAAACACCTTAGAAGAAGCCTGCAGCTCCTAAGCTCAGCAGCACTTAAACACTAGCCAAAAAAAGAACGTGCATCAAATGATCACGCTCTTTTTGGTACCCGATACTAGTTGAACATTTAAAGGCTAACCACGATTTCTTAACCTTCGTTCGAGGTTGAAGTCTAACGCTTCATTGACCCAAAAAATTCTGAATTAGCTTTGGTAGCCTTAAGCTTATCCAACAAAAATTCTATCGCCTCAACTTCATTCATTGGGTGAAGCAACTTACGTAAAATCCATACTTTTTGCAGCTCTTCAGGGTCCATCAATAACTCTTCCCGGCGGGTTGAAGATTTGTTAACAACGATTGATGGATAAACGCGCTTCTCGGCAATTTTACGCTCCAGATGCACTTCCATGTTGCCAGTGCCTTTAAATTCTTCGTATATCACTTCGTCCATTTTAGAGCCCGTTTCTATCAAGGCGGTCGCCAAAATAGTTAAACTACCTCCTTCTTCAATATTACGCGCAGCGCCAAAAAAACGCTTAGGTCGCTGCAATGCATTTGCGTCAACACCACCAGTAAGTACCTTACCAGATGCCGGAGCGACGGTATTGTACGCTCGCGCAAGACGGGTGATCGAATCGAGTAAAATTACCACATCTTTCTTATGCTCAACCAGCCGCTTAGCTTTTTCAATTACCATCTCCGCTACTTGCACGTGCCGTGCCGCAGGCTCGTCAAACGTCGATGAAATAACCTCTCCACGCACGCTTCGCTGCATTTCTGTTACTTCTTCTGGCCGCTCATCAATCAACAACACCATCAATTCAACGTCTGGGTTGTTAGTTGTTATCGCTTGGGCGATTTGTTGAAGCATTACAGTTTTACCGCTCTTCGGCGACGATACAATTAGACCTCGTTGACCTTTACCAAGCGGCGAAATTAAGTCGATGACGCGACCAGTTAAATCTTCTGAAGTACCATTCTCTTGCTCTAACTTCATGCGCTTATTTGGATGCAATGGAGTTAGGTTTTCGAACAAAATTTTATTACGTGCTTCTTCCGGTGTAGAACCGTTAATAGTTTCGACCTTAAGTAAGGCAAAATACCTCTCCGAATCTTTCGGCGGGCGAACTAGCCCAGCAACCGTGTCTCCTGTGCGCAAATTAAAACGGCGAATCTGGCTCGGCGACACATAGATATCGTCAGGCCCAGCAAGATAAGAACTATCAGCCGACCTTAAGAAACCAAAACCGTCTTGTAAAATTTCAACAACACCTTCCCCTTCAATATCTTCGCCTTTCTTTGCGAGAGACTTTAATATAGTGAAAATTTGGTCTTGCTTACGCATGCGGCCTAGACCGTCTAACTCCATGGAGCGGCCAATTTCAGTTAATTCGGTGGCGGTTTTCTTTTTTAGATCGGTTAAGGATGCTGACATATTACTATTGATATCTTTGTTTGGATTACGTGCAGTATTGAGTTGTTTGTAACTTTAAATTAGGCGATCGGCGAGCATTTCATGAGTTTATTCAAACCCAAAATTTTTCTATCTTATTTAAGGAAACTTTAGAGACCTACTCTCAACTCTTCGATTAAGACCTTAAAACAGGTGCTCTTTACCAACCTCAACTGCTGATTGAATTCTGCTAACCATGTTTGGCGCGCTGGGATACTTTTTGGAATACGACTCGGCGATTGCGAATCTTAAGAGACAATATCATGCTAGCTAGTTGAATGTCTAGCTGATTAATCACACGTTTATTACAAGCTGTTAAGAGCCTCGTATACGAGCGCTCTCATTGCGGCAATTTAGTCTGCCTTATTCAGCGGTGAGTAATCCAATTACCCACCGCTATTAAAGACGTTAGTGCGGCTTAAATGTTTTCGTCAATAAACGCGGTAAGCTGAGATTTAGACATCGCCCCAACTTTAGTCCCTGCAACGTCGCCCTCTTTAAACAACATTAATGTAGGAATGCCACGAATACCAAACTTAGGAGGCGTGTTCGGATTACTATCTATATCAAGCTTAGCGACGGTCAATTTATCACCATACTCAGCGGCTACTTCATCTAAGATTGGAGCCAACATCTTGCACGGGCCACACCATTCAGCCCAATAATCAACTAATACGGGCTTATCGGCCTGCAATACGTCTGACTCGAAGCTAGAATCGGTGATTTCAACGGTGTTTTGGGACATAACTTATTCGCCTATTTATTTGGAAACTAAGGTATAGTGTGCGGATTATTTTTCATATTGCAAGTACAAAAATTCTGGAATTGGCCTTCAGTTAATCTCTCTATACGAAATGCTGAGAACTATAACTCATTGCTAGACGTATGGTAATTATCGAGCATATCACTTAAGACCAATTCAACTCAAAAATAGCCTTAATTGGAGCGCTTCGCTATACGTTTCTATTTATTGGTCTACCGCATCTCAGCGAACTTAGGTTGCTCGACACGGTTTATCACCAATCTAGAATTAATAAATGCGTGATCAAGCATAAACTTCCTTAGGCTAACTATTAGTGTTCATAAAATCATGACCGAAAAACATTTAAGCGACACTCGGTTTTCCGAGTTAAACATCCACCCAGACGTGCAAAAAGGTATCGAAGGCATAGGCTTCGAGTTTTGCACACCAATTCAAGCGCTGTCGCTCCCAATTGCCCTACAAGGTAAAGATGTAAGTGGGCAAGCGCAGACAGGTACAGGCAAGACCGCCGCATTTTTAATCGCTTGCTTGCATAAGCTTCTCAACAGTGAGGCTAAGAAATCAAAGAAAAAAAATCCAATTCGAGCATTGGTTGTCGCACCTACTCGTGAGTTAGCCATACAAATACATGAAGACGGGAAAAAATTAGTTGA
>CAZFVP010000051.1:11804-13636 GCA_964522345.1 uncultured Gammaproteobacteria bacterium
CTATCAAAACTTAAATCAAATCGCAAGAAAGATAGCCGAGGAAAAAGCGGTCCCAAGAGAGACGGCAAACCTAATAACGCTCATAGAAGCAAGCCCGCTCACGCTAAAGACAGCGATGAAAATCGAGGTGACCGTAAACGGCGAGAAAAAGGCAACCCGAATAGAATGCCTAAGAAACAACGCGAGCAATCTAGTGAGCCGAAGCAAACACCTGAGCAACGTGAAGCCGCAAAACTAGCCGCCATGGAAAAACGCAAGAGTGACCCTAAAAAAGCCCCGCGTATTCCATTACGCGGTCGTCGTGGACAAGAGGTTCCAGCTGTTGGTTAACCAAAACTATATATACTATCTCTAAAGCGTATGGCCGAAACAAAAGTAGACTTAACAAAACACTGTAATAGACGCACCGCCCTACTACTTAGCGGCGGCGGAGCAAGGGCCGCGTACCAAGTAGGAGTACTCAAAGCTATTTCGGAAATGGTGCAAGAAGGATGCCCAAACCCGTTTCCGATTATTTGTGGCACTTCCGCCGGTTCAATCAACACGGTAGCCTTAGCATCTAACGCGTCAAATTTTCACCAAGGCGTTAAAAAAATTACTGGCGTATGGTCAAACTTTGAACTACATCATGTGTTCTATGCTGACGCTAAAAACCTATTTAAACGCATTGGCCACTGGGCTTGGGCTAATCTAGGCCCTGGCGATCGCCACAAAGCACCTAGCTCTATTTTAGATAATCGGCCATTGAGCGAATTACTTAACAAGCACATCGATTTTAACAATATCAATAAGTCTATCGAAAACGGTGAACTACACGCCTATTGTCTAACCGCTTGCAGCTACACATCCGGTGAATCCACCACATTCTATGACGGTGGGCCTGAAATAAAAAACTGGTTGCGCACACATCGCGAAGGTATACGCAAAAAAATGAGCATCGATCATTTGATGGCGTCATCTGCGATCCCGGTTATTTTCCCATCTGTACAGTTAGGCAAGGAACATTTTGGCGACGGATCAATGCGACAAATTTCACCGATAAGCCCAGCTCTGCATCTTGGTGCTGAAAAAATACTAATTATCGGCTTAAGAATGGAAAAAGAGCTTGGCTTACCCGCCCCCCCAAGAAACCGACCATCATTGGGCCAAATATCGGGGTATGTGCTAGACACTCTATTCTTAAATAGCTTGCAGTCTGATATTGAACGCATGGAACGCATGAATAGAACACTTAAAGAAAGCCAATCAGAAACAAGCGAAGATCTAAGAGTGATAGATCACTTTGTCATTAGCCCATCGGAAGACATTGCCAATATTGCCATGAAGCATTTTCTAGAGTTACCAAAGAGCTTTAGAATCGCACTCAAATTTATCGGCATGGCAAAAGCCAATAGCAGACGCTTTATAAGCTACTTAATGTTTACCAAAAATTTCTGCCGAGAGCTAATTGAGTTAGGTTACAACGATGCTATATCGCAACGAAAAGAGCTGATTGACTTCTTAGAGAAATAGGCTTCAATAATCGCCGTAAGCGTAGTAACCTTATTGCCAATGATTCAGCCTAATACAAAACCCATAACCCGTTAGCTACGAAAGAAATGGCATCTCTTGATTTAGCAAGCTCAAACTTTAATGGCCGGGTATATCTACGTAACCACCACACCTTTGGACGACACAACGATTCAGCCGATACATCAATCGATTATTCTCTTGCATCCAAACTACACATCACTATTGAATGGCAAGCTCCAAACTGGTTATTGAGAGACACCTCAAAAAATGGAGTAAAACTTAATAACGCGTTTATACCCACACAAGAAGCAGTTGCTCTA
>CAZFVP010000052.1:0-10121 GCA_964522345.1 uncultured Gammaproteobacteria bacterium
TCGAGCTAGACGCATTGTCAAGCGCTCAAGGTTTCGACCTATAATAGAAAATGGTAAGCTGACTTCAGTAAAAGATTACCATTATAACGTAGAAGTAACTTCGCGTAGGTCAAAGCCCAAGCCCGTTGCTGCTAAAGATTCAGCCGAATAATTAATCTGGAGATCATCTGTGCAAGGTTTTTACAAAACCAAATCGAATTTTAAAAATATTGCTCCAGCGTTGGGGCTTCCTTTGCCTAAGCAGTTTAAACGGTTGAGTGTTGCCATCGCGGTTTCAGCGATAATGACTGCTTGTGTAAGCCCCCCAGGTGGTGGAAGTCAAGGTCCGAGCGGCCCTAGTGGCCCTTCGTTGCCATTGCCAGTACCTCCTGTGGGCGGTGGTGGTCCTAGTGGGTCGCCGGGTGAGCCTAAGCCCCCTTCCCTTCCTGGCAAGCCACCTTCTGGTGGCGGAGAGAGTGGAGAAGAAGGAGAGCAGGGTAAAGAGGGCGAAGGTGCTGAAAGTGCTGAGGCAAAAGGTAAGGAAAGTAGCGAAGGCGAAGCTAGTGAAGGCGAAGTTCCTGAAGACTGGGAAGACGACGATAGTGAAGGTGAAGCGAGTGATGATGATGTCACTTTTGAAGAACCCGAAGAGAAGAGCTCTGGAGACTTCGAAGAACCTTCATTCGAAGATAAAGGTGGTTTATCTGAAGAAGAGCTAGCCGAGTTAGAGAAAGAGCTGAATGACACGCTAGGTGATTTCGATGAAGAAATAGAGCGTGAACAGGGTTATGCCGAAGGTCAAGCAAATGAAGATGGCGGTGATGGCTCAGACGATCCGTTTGAAGGTGAGGGCGCATTCGACGACTACGATGAGAACGAAGACGGCGTTGCTAAAGGTAAGCGCCAACCATCGGCAAGTGGCGCGTCCGAATCGGACAGCGGTGAGGCATCTGATAGCTCCGATTCTCAAAGTGCGGGCGGCCAATCGAGTGGACAAAACGCCAAGCGACAAGGTGAAGGCGAAGAGCAACAGGCTGAGCCCGGACAAGAGAAAGATAAACGCCCCGACCTCGAAGACTTGCGTAAAAACGACGATATTGTTGCACGTCAAATTAGAGAAGCGGCGGAAAACGAAACTGATCCCGAGTTAAAGAAAAAGCTTTGGGATGAATACTACAGTTATAAAAACCAATAGGGGAGGAAAATAGTGATGGTACAAGGCTTGCTTAAAAATGCTCAATTGTTTGACAAAGGGGCTGCACTGAATATTAAGAATATTGCGATGTTAGCGATAGGCTTATTTCTGAGCGCCTGCACAAACTATGAGTACCACGAGACAAAGCAAGTGCCCATCGAAAGAATAAACGAAGCTCAAGAACAGTTGATTGAAGAGCAGCATATTCTCGATGTTGGTATTATCTTATTTGACCCAGGTGTCGTCGATTTAGACACCAATGAGACCGATTACTCAAGCGTTCGTCAAAGTGAAGCAGTTTGGTTTACCAGCCAGTTAAAGCGCACTCTTGACACAAGCAATGCTTGGGGCTTGGTTCGTGCTTTACCTCGAAATAACCTAGGCTTAGATGTCTATGTGACGGGCACGTTGTTAGAGTCTAACGGCGAAGTTGTTCGTTTATTGATCACTGCCAAAGATAGCACTGGCAGAGAGTGGTTTAGTAAAGAGTACGATCAACGTGCAAGTGCTTACGCGTATAACCCCGAAGTAGATCTGCCGGGAGACCCGTTTCAAGCCACCTTTAATGAAATTGCTAATGACATGTTCAATTATAGGGCTAACCTGACTGGTGACCAATTATTGAATATTCGCAGTGTGTCGAAGGTGTTATTCGCGCGCGATTTCGTGCCGGATGCTTTTAATAGTTTCGTTGAGACCGATGAATCGGGTCAGTTGAGCTTAAATCGAATTCCAGCTGACAATGACCCTATGATGTTGCGCGTCGAGCGTATTCGATCACGCAACGATTTATTTCTTGATGTGGTTCAAGATTACTACCGCGCATTTAATCGAAGAATGGAGGCGCCGTATCAAGAGTGGCGCAAGCTAAGTTATAAAGAAGTGCTTTATTCTCGTCAGTTGAAAGAGCAAGGTCGTAAAGAAAGAATTGCCGGTCTAGCGACAATTGCTGCTGGTATCGCAGCGGCAACCAGTAATAATAGTCGCACCACTCGTGGCGCTGGTCATATTGGTATTTTTACTGGGGCCCGTTTGTTTGGTAATAGTTTTTTAAAAACCGAAGAGGCTTTGGGGCATAGTTCAACGTTGCGTGAGCTTGGTGCCTCTTTAGAATCTGAACTTGAACCGAGTATTGTTGATTTGCAAGATCGCAGCGTCACATTATCCGGCACGGTAGACGATCAATACCAAGAGTGGCGCCGCATTCTAGGCGAAATGTTTCGTATAGAAGAGGGCGATGTAGGACCACAAGAAGTGCAAGCCGTATCAAGTTACGAGGGACAAGAAGATGTTCAAGATAATCAATTGGACGAAACCTCTGAGACAGGTTTGTAAATAAAAATGGCAGACCAAGATGAATCCATCAATCAGAGCGGAGTAGGTGAAAACCAAATAAAGGCCGTTGTATTTGATGCTCCAGATGTGAATCAGGCAGCTACAGAAGCTGTAAACTCAAATGCTATCGGCCGTCGAGAACTTTTAACGCGCGATGATGCGCCATGGTGGCATTCTCAGTTTAATTTAATGCTTAGTGTTTTTGGTTTGTTAGTTGTCGCGGCTGGTTTATTTATCGTATTAGCTCCAGAACCAAATGCTGAGAAAATAAATAATACCTTAGTCTCTGCACAAGGCGAAACAAGTACAGCGACAAGCTCGGTCGCTGAATCTGATGATATACCTGCGCCTTGGGATGAAAGCCGTAACAAGCAAGCGCGTACCGACTCACAAGATATTCTTTCCGAGCTTCTCAAGTCTAAAAAAGATTTAGAGGCGAGAAACGTTACCCAATGGGGCGCTGAAGGTTATCAATCGGCCTTAGATAAAGCTGCTCAAGGTGATGAGTTTTATAAGCTGAAAGATTTTCAAAACGCGATCGCTACATATAAAGATGCGTTGAGCGAAATGCAGAGTCTTGATGCGCTAATCCCTGAAGTACTAAACACACTTGTCAGGGAAGGTAATAGCGCTATTGATGACGGTAAAACTGATCTTGCCAGGGAAAAATTTCAAGCCGCGGTCAACTTAGATAGAAATAATATTCCTGCTTTGCGCGGAATTGATCGCGCAGGGACATTAGATCAAGTGCTTGGTTTGATGCGAGAAGCTGCGCTTGATGAACAAGAATTTCAAGCCTCGGATGATATCGAGTTTTTGAGCCTAGCATCGGAAAAATATACTCAAGTACTGACTTTAGATCCCCGGACTGAAGATGCAAGTAAGGGTGCTCAACGGGTTGCCCAGTTGATTGCTGATAAAAAATTTAGAACCGCTATGTCAAAAGGTTTCTCGGCGCTTTTTAGTCAACGTTACTCGAGCGCTAAGCAGGGCTTTTCAGAGGCGTTAAAAATTAAACCTAACGATGATGCCGCCAATTCGGCATACCGGCAGGCGTTGGCATCGGACAAACGTTCTTCGCTAAGTACGATGTTAGCGACTGCAAAACGTTTGGAACGTAGTGAGGAGTGGGCGAGTGCCTTGAGCACTTATCAGGCAGTCTTACAGCGAGATCCAAATCAAGTGTCGGCTAAGTTAGGGAAAATTCGTTCTCAAGCGCGTAAGGAGTTAGATGTTTCTATAAAAACTGTATTGTCCGATACCTTAGCCTTGTCTCGGGTTACACAACGAGAAAGAGCTGAAAGTGTTCTTGCAGATGCTAAGCGTATAAAAGGCAAAGGAAGTGTTTTATCTCAACAAATTGCTGCTATCGAAGCATCAATGAAACAAGTCGATAGCACTATTAAGGTTAGTTTTACATCCGATGGTTTAACCGATGTGAATTTGACCAAAGCAGGTTCAAAAAAGATTCGCCTAGGAAAATTTTCGATCAAGAATTTAGCACTCAAACCTGGTCGCTACGTTATTAGTGGCGCTAGATTAGGGTTTAAAGATGAGCGACGAGAAATCGAGTTGCGAGTGAGTAGTGAAGATGTTCAAGAATTTTCTATTGCCTGCAAAACGCCTGTCGGCGGCGCGGCCGTAGTAACTAATTAAGTCTCATGAATAAAATAGAAAAATTAGATAATGCTCGAATAGATGCAATCGAGTTTGAGATACCCAGCGGCGAAAGTAATTCACAAGGCTTTCGGCTGACCGCCGTGCATTTTATATTGTTTGGCTTCGCCTTACTTTGTTTATTATTTATCGCATTTATCTCGTTTTCTAAGAGTATCGAAATACGTGCTGTTAAACGTGATTTGAATGATCCTACTCGTTACTTGAATCAAGCCGCAAATATTGATATCGATGCAACTTTTAAGTTACCTCTGGGCAATCGAGTGCTGATATTGCCGGGCTCGCATATTGTGAATATTCAGGCGGATGGCTTTACCAGTATTGAGCAAACATTAGACGTAGGTTCAGAGCGTCATCAGCAATTTGAATTAGAGCTGGTTCGCCTGCCGGGTAAGCTGGAAATCAACCTTGCAGAGCTAAGCCCTGCCGAGGTGTTTGTTGATGGTGAGCTTGTTGGTACCTTGCCAGGCATCATTGATAATATTGCCGCAGGGAAACATCAAATCATGGTCGATGCTCCGTTGTATCGTCCTGCATCGAAAACAGTGTTAGTGCGAGGTAAAGACGAAACACAAAGTCTGGATTTTGATTTACAAGCAGCATGGGCTGAATATTCATTGAGTTCGGTCCCGGCCGGCGCCACGATTGTGGTAGACGGAGCAGAGTTAGGTAAAACTCCATTAGTAGCCAAGGTGGAAGAAGGCACTAGGAGCTTATTAGTTAAAGCCGATAAGTTTAAGCCGTTTGAGCAGGAAATTGGGGTAGTTGCTGGAGAAAATTTAGCGATCCCAGAAATACAGCTTATACCGGCCGACGGTATTCTCAGTGTCGCTTCTAAACCGATTGGTGCATCGGTCATAATTAACGACCAATACCGAGGTACTACGCCATTGAAAGTCGCCGTGGCACCCGATACGAGACAGCGAATACAGGTTTATAAGGCGGGATACCAATTATCCGATACAACAAAATCACTCGCGCCTGAGCAAGAGTTTGCTCAAAATGTGGCCTTGAAAGCCGATGTTATCGCAGTTAAAGTGAGCGTATCTCCTAGCGACGCAACCGTGTATGTTGATGGTCAACGGCGTGGTCAAGGTAGTCAAACATTAAACCTAAATACCTTACCGCACAGCATTAGTGTGCGTAAACCGGGTTACGTTACTCAGACCAATGACATCATTCCTACTCGTCAGAATAAACAAATTATTAGCGTCAATTTATTAACCGAAGAGCAACATTATTGGGCTCAAGTACCGGCAACGTATTCAACTCGTGATGGGCACCAATTAAAACTGTTTAGGCAGTTAGGTGAAGTAAACTTAGGTTCCTCTCGTCGAGAAGACGGCCGTCGCGCGAACGAGGCTGTTTATAAAGCAACTCTTACAAAGCCATTTTATGTGGCTTTGCATGAAACCACTAATAAACAGTTTCGCGAGTTTAAGTCGATTCATAATTCAGGTAACTATAAAGCGAAAAGTTTAGACGCTCAAAAAGCGCCAGTAACAAATGTGAGCTGGCAACAGGCTGCACGTTATTGTAATTGGTTAAGTGCTCGAGAAGGCCTCGATCCGTTTTACCAAACTACTAAAGGCTATGTTTCCGGAGACAATAAAGACGCCAATGGTTATCGCTTATTGACCGAAGCAGAATGGGCGTGGCTCGCACGCAATACCGACGATGGGCAACTAACCTATCCTTGGGGTAATAGCAAAGCAATCCCGAATAATCAGCGTGTTGGGAACTTTGCTGATGAGAAAGCAGCCGATATTCTAGCCTTTATCGTTGAAGGCTATGACGATGGCTATAAGGGCCCATCACCGGTCGGACGGTTTAAAGCGAACCATCGTGGTTTATTTGACATGGGCGGCAACGCATCGGAATGGGTTAACGATTGGTATAGCTCCAAAGGTAGCAGTGAATTAAACGCTAGCGCTTTAATTGACCCGCTTGGGCCTGACGAAGGCGAATTTCATGTAGTGCGCGGTGGGAGTTGGGCCAAAGGCCATTTGCCTCAACTGCGACTTGCGTATCGTGAGTTTGCGGCTAAAGGTAAGCATGATATCGGCTTTCGCATTGCTCGATATGCTGGTTTGAATAAGAAAAAATAATATGTTGGTAAACCGTTTATTAATGTTGATTTTGGTATGTTTAGCGAGTGTGAACATTAGCTATGCGCAACAAACGCCCGAGGCTAATTCTGATGAGCAAAAGCAGACTCAAGATCAGGAGAAAGAACGCCTAGAAAAAGAAGCCGCTGAGAAAGCCGCGCAGAAAAAAGCCGCCGAACAACAGGCTAAGAAAGAAGAGACTCGTAAGCCAAAGACTCCTCGCAAGGTCTTTAAACCTACAGAGGAAATTTCTGAGGACTCTCCAGTACCGTTCCCAGTTGACATTTAATGTCATCGGCAGGACAGGTAACCGAATCAAAACCGTGAAGATAAAACTAATAGTATGAAGTTCCAAAAATCTGAATTTTTCTATCAAATCGTCGCCCTAGTATTGTCATTCGTGGTGGTACATACGATTTACGTTGGCTTGGTTCGCCCGAACGCCGAAGCGGTTTTAGAGCGTGAGCGGCAGTCTATAGCGGCTCAAGAAACAACTGGCGAAATAGCAACCATTGAACGCTCTGCTTGGGTTGTATTGAAAGACTACGAGCAAGAATCGTGCTTTATTTTGATGCTTTGGGTAATGGCGATCATGGGTTTGAAAGCTCAAGGTGTTGTGTCTCAACGGCGTATGCTAACTCAACCTTTAGTGAGCATTGAGGAAGGCCGGCGAGTACTCCCAGAAGATGCTCGGAAACTTTCGAGGCCACTTGAAGCATTGCCTGAGCCTGAACGAGGTTTTCTATTGCCCCGAGCACTGCGTGGTGCTCTCAATAGATATGGCTCAACTGCGTCAATTGCTGACGTGTCCAATGTGGTACGTGATCTTTGTGATACAGAGGCCGACCGTATGGACTCTGAATTATCAATGGTACGTTACATTACATGGGCGATTCCATCCATTGGTTTTATTGGTACGGTTCGAGGTATTGGTGATGCCCTTGGTAATGCACACGAAGCTGTTGCCGGGAATATTGCGGCCGTAACAGCAAGCTTAGGCGTTGCCTTCAATTCGACCTTCATAGCATTGTTAATTAGTATCGTAATCATGTTTCTAATGCATCAAATCACCTTAATGCAAGAGCGTATGGTGATAGAAGCTCAAGACTACTGCGATGATAATTTGATTCGTCACCTTCAGAGCTAACAGGTTTAGTTTGAGTAATTATTATGGTTGATGTTCTTCATATTAATGATAACAACTTGATTGTTCAGTCTGCTGACGAGCTTTTTTTCAGCCGTGGGTATGCTTGGCTAAAAGGCAATGATGTAATATTTGATTTAGGCGATGGGGAGTCCCCATTGAGTCATTGCCGGCTTGCACCTCAAGAAATGAATAATCGCTATTGGCAACAGTGTGAACAGAGCGCGATACCTGCTAACGGCGCGAGAATGCGGCATGCTGCAGACCTAGTTTGGCAACATTTAAGTCAATTAAAGCAGGCTAAAAATTTACAAAAACTGGTTTTAGTTGTGCCTTCGCATTATCGAGAATCTAACCTGCAGTTATTGCTAGGGATTGCCAAGGCTTGCCAATTAGAGGTTGTAGGTCTAACAAACAAGGCTGTTGTTGCATTACAAAATTACAGACATAAAGACGGCGACTACTGGCATTTCGACGTGCAACTCCATCAAACCGTATGTTCACGTATCTCAGTTGGTAATGGTGTGGTGAAATTAGGCGACGTTGAAATATTAAGTGACGTCGGTATTCATTTGATGCAAGAAGCCTTGCTAAAAGGCTTGCAAAATAACTTTATACAAAACGATCGGTTCGATCCACTTCATGATGCAGCAACGGAACAACAACTGTTTGACCAACTTCCAAGCATTGCAGCACAGCTGTCGGAAAACGGTAAGGCCAGCATCGGCTTGCAACATCAAGGGCGTTTGCATAATACAACGCTCGATAGTAAAGAATGGCATGCTTTATTAAAACCGTTTTCAGATAGTCTACTGAAAATGAATCACTCAGCGCAGATGAGCTACGTTGATTTAAATGCAGCGTTTGGCACCACCGGTTTAGATGCGCTAAGCGATGCTGGTGTAATTCATATCGTTGACCCAGCTCCGGTCTCACTAGATCTATTAGTTCAAGCACCTGGTTCGCAAAGCATTATCTATAAAACCGAGTTGCCCATTAATACACGCGACGCCGGTTCATCTGTTAAAGCCGCTCAACCGAAGGCTACTGCAACGGCGCCAAGTTCAACGACAACAAAACAGACAGTGAACACAACTGCCCCAGCTAATGCGGCAACTCACATATTACATGCTGGTAGAGCTGTGCCGATTAACGCAGCACAACTTACTACAGACAATGGCGTACTCGGGTTAAAACAAGGTGACGTGGGTGACGTTCAAGTGCTATTAGATTCAGGTAAGTTGTTTATCTTAAATGATGAGAGCCGAACTCAAATGCGAGTCAACGATCGAATTGGCTCTCAATTAGCTGACGGTGTAGCGACCGTTATACAGGTTCTTTAAGCGAGGCGCTTCGACAGACTGATTATGGCCCGCAAAAAAATACGAAAAACTTCGACGTTCAGCCTATCCTTTTTGGATATTATGTCCTGTGGGCTAGGCGCTGCGGTACTGATTTTTTTGTTATTGAAGCACGTTGTCGATTCGCCGGTACCTAATCAAGATCCGCAAGATTTATCCGAAATAAGCCTATTAGAAGAAGAAATTCTAGTCGGTGAAAAAAACTTAGTTCGTATCCGCAATACGATTAGCGAAATCAGTGATGAAACAGTTGTAGCACAAGGCTTGGCTCGCAAAATCGAAGAAGATATTAAGGAGCTTAAAAGTTTGCTCGAAGAAATTCAACCTGACTCCCCAGTAGACGTGCCCGGTTTAAAGGCAAAACTTGCGCGCCTGGAAAGGCAAAAAGAAGCGTTAGAAACAACCGTACCGGCTGGTAATAAAGCGTATGAATTTACCGGAGATGGCGAGCGCCAGTACTTAACCGGTATTAAACTAGGTGGAGAAAATGTACTAATCTTAGTTGATTCGTCGTCGAGTATGTTAGATGAAACCATCGTTAATATTTTGCGTCGACGTAATATGAGTGAGAACCTCAAATTACAGTCTCCCAAGTGGCAGCGCACGACTGCAATCGCTCAATGGATTGTTGCTAACTTGCCGATTGCCAGTGACTTTCAAGTACTCAGCTTCAACGAAGAGGTGTCGCCAGTATTTGGTGAAAATATGAACGAATGGTATGAGGTGGGCGATCGTATCTCGGTTGCCGCAGCCGTAGCCGGGGTGAATAAAATCGTACCTGAAAATGGCACTAACATGCACAAAGTTTTCGAAACAGCAATGAGCATGACACCTCAGCCTGATAATATATTTTTGATTACTGACGGTTTGCCAACGCAGGGCGACGGCGCACCCGACTCAGGTAGTATTACAGGCGTGCAGCGTTTGCGAACCTTCCGTTCGGCGATAAGAAAACTGGCGCCAGGAATACCCGTGAATACATTCTTGTTGCCATTAGAAGGTGACCCTTATGCGGCCGGTTCTTTTTGGCGATTGGCGGTGCAAACTCGCGGCGCCTATGTTACTCCAGCGAGGGATTGGCCATGAGTCGTCGAAGTCGTCGTAGTGCTGAAGATGCCAGCCTTTCCTTCCTCGATATTATTTGTTGTGGGTTTGGGGCAATTGTTTTGTTGTTGGTTATCGTGCGTCCGAGCCAGCCTATCGTGCTTGAAGAGTCAATTATTCAAGATAAAGGCCAGGTACGTGCCTTGCAGGAACGATTATTTGAAATACGTGGTCAGGTTAAATACTTAGAAACTGATTTAAATGCCAAGCAAGAACAG
>CAZFVP010000052.1:10221-12286 GCA_964522345.1 uncultured Gammaproteobacteria bacterium
TCGGGCAGTATGACCGGCGGAGCCTGGGGGCGAGTGCTTGCTGAAGTGCGCAATACCCTAGCGATTTACCCGAAGGTAAAAGGCATTCAAGTAATGAACAACGAAGGAATTTATATGTTCCCTTCGTTTCGTGGCAAATTCATGCCTGACTCGCCTAGTCGTCGACAACAAATCGTTCAAAAGCTCGCTTCTTGGTCTGCTTTTAGTACATCAAGCCCAGTTGGTGGTATAACTAATGCAATTCGACAGCATTACGATAAAAATAAAAAAATCAGTTTGTATGTGTTGGGCGATGATTTTCAAGGTCGGTCCGTTCGACGTGTTTTGAAAATTGTTCAAGAGCTAAACAAAGCTAATCGTCGAGGTGACACCCTGGTGCGTATACACAGCGTTGGTTTTCCCGTTCACTTGCTTGGCCGAGACCCTGGTATCAACAGCTCACATATGCGTTATGCAACGTTAATGCGCGAATTAGCGGAGCAAAATAACGGAACATTTATAGGACTAAACGATGTTAGATAAAGTTAATTCAAATATTTGGCGTAGAGGTTATATTCGAGTAATAGTATTAGGTTGTTTGGCCTTGCTAACCGGGTGCGCGAGCTCAGTCGTTGTTAAACCTGATATCCCCAACCCTCTGGTGCAAAAATTACCACTTAATACCAGCCTTGTTTACTCTGATAGTTTTAAAGACTATGTCTACTTAGAAACTGAAAAAAAGCGAGGCAGTCTTAAAAGCATCGACTTTACTGAAGCCCAAACCACTATGTTTGAACAGGTTTTCAGCTCCGTAACAAACTTGGTTAGTGCTGACGATGCATCAAGGAATTTAACTATTGAGCCGGAAATTTTAGATTTTCAATATTCATCCCCGACAGAAACTAAACTCAAACAATATGAAGTGTGGATTAAATATCGTTTGAAACTTCGCAATGTGGATGGCGCACGTATCGCTGATTGGACGGTTAAGGGTTATGGCAAAACACCGACCGGTTTACTCACCACTGCTTCTTCAGCTTTTAATGCCGCAACCAACGTCGCTTTGCGTGATGTGGGCGCGCAACTGTCAATTCGATTTCCTCGCCAGCGAGTCGTTAAAACGTTGTTGGATGGTGGGGCTCCTCCGGCGATCCCAGACGTAGATACCGACGTTGAAGAGAACGTAGAAGTAGCTGTCGCCGATGTTAGTAGTGATAGCAGTCAAACAGGTGACGTGCAAAGTTTCGTTGAAGGCGAAAGCGCTGCCCAACCCGAGAGTCAATCAGATACAGAAGCCGTTGATGAAGTTGATGTAGAGAGTGACGACAATACAAATACAGAGGTCAGTGATGAAGTCTAGCGTTAAATTATTTTTTATCAGCGCACTTATGATAGTTTTATCTGCGTGCACAACTATTAATGTTGATCAAGTACGGCTTAAAGAAACGACTGAATTGCGAGAAGGTGACGCAATGGTTGTATTAGGTCGTCATCAGACGGCTGAAATCCAGACCGAAGCATCGTTGGTCTCATGTATCGGTGGCCGTCTAGCTCGAGGGACTGGTGATGTTCGTATTATCCCTGAGGCTGAGTTTGTTGATGCATTTTATCCTTGGTTTGAAGCGCGAACGGCGCCATTGCACCCTAAGAAATTACGCAAGGTACTCGATCAACCTCAAGTTGCTAACAAAATAAAAGAGCTTAATATTCGTTACTTTGTTTGGGTAGAAGGCTCAACTGAGCGAACTAATTCAGCCGGTAGTATGACCTGTTCAATTGGTCCTGGCGGCGGCGGTTGTTTTGGTTTTGGTACATGGGAAGACACCAGTGACTATGAAACCACTATTTGGGACCTAGATACATTTTCGGAAGTTGGCCGTGTAAGTACCGAAGCAGTTGGTACTTCGTATATGCCAGCTTTTGTTATTCCAATTCCGTTACTGGCGCAGGTCGAAGGGGATGCTTGTCAGGGCATGGGGAAACAATTAGTAAGGTTTTTTGCAAAAGACCCGAATGCTCTGAAGACCAGTCCTTAGTATTTTTTGTGTTGTTGAGGAACGTGTTATGAAGTTATTTTATATTCTTA
>CAZFVP010000052.1:12386-13528 GCA_964522345.1 uncultured Gammaproteobacteria bacterium
TACAAATTTGTTGTTCGAGATACCGAAGCTGTGAACGCGTTTGTAAATGGAACTCCATATGTCTATGTCGAAAGGGGTTTGTTGAGTTTACTCAATTCAGAAGCAGAGCTTGCCGCGGTGATGGCGCATGAGTTGGGACATAATATTGCTCGCCATTCTAGCAAGCTCCAAGCGCGGAATCGACGCAACAGTTTCTTAGCTACCTTAGCCTCTCTTGCGGTGGGCAATAGTGGCGTTGGAAACGCGATACAAACTCAAGGAACGGTTAGCTTATTAGAATATAAAAGAGAGGCTGAACTTGAAGCTGATTCGTTCGCTGCGCGTTATTTATTTGGTGCTAAGTATGAACCTAGTCAATTGGTGAATGCGTTGGCGCAGCTCAGAGACAACAATATTTATGCAGCATCAACGACTAATCGTTCTTTGCCTCATCATGGCTTGTTAACGTCTCACCCTCGTTCGGATATTAGGCTACGCGAGGCCATCGAAGACGCCGGCGTGTTTCCTCCTGGGGAAGCATATATCGGTCGTGAAGAGTACCGAGAAGCGATCAGTGGCATGATTCATGGTCCAAATTACACTCGTCGAGCCCCTCTTGGTTTTCGGCGTTATACAAATGAAACATTGGGCATTACGTTTTTACACCCCAAGTCTTGGACTCGGTCGATCAATGGTTCAAAAATTGTTTTAAAAGATGCTAACAAAACAGCACAATTTAAAATTAGTATTGAGAAGACCGTTGATAAAAAGCAGAGCAGTAAAGACGCTCTAGAAGCCAAATATCCGGAGTTAGTCAACGCTGAAAAAATTCAACAAGGGTCGCAACGAGATTTGGGAACCCTAGGCGCAATTCCTGGTCAGCGAGTCGCTCTGGCTAAGGTTGCTCGCAATACATTTCATTTTCAAGGTATTGCTAAGAACAATAAAATCACGCCAGAACAAGATGCTGAATTTGTTGGCATGATTCGAAGCTTCAGAAGAATGACACCAAAAGACAAAACAGCCACTCATGTCACTAAAATTTCCTATGAACGACTTAAGCCAGGCGATACTTTCGCCAGCTTAGCCAAAGACTTAGAGCCTGAAATTAAGAATGCTGAGACTGAATTACGAGTGATCAACGGTTACTACCCCAAAGGTGA
>CAZFVP010000053.1:0-13460 GCA_964522345.1 uncultured Gammaproteobacteria bacterium
TGAATTAGCGTTGATGATTTAATGGTCCGTTACCGTTACCTAAATTAAGATTTTTAGCGAGCGCATTACTTAGATATTCCTTTGCCATTTTACAGGCTACGTCTAAGCGTTTTCCGAGAGCTAATTGTGCGCAAATGGCTGCGGCTAACGTGCACCCCGTGCCGTGCGAGTTTTGGGTGTTTACGCGTTTACTATCAAACCAAAGAGTTGAATTTTCTGTGACTAAAAAGTCATTAGATTGGTCGCTCTTCAAGTGACCTCCTTTACTGAGTAGCGATACTCTGTTGCCATTTTCTTTTACGGGCAAGGATTCAAACAGAGCCATGCTTAATGTCTCTACGGTGGTGTGGGTAATTGGCTGATTGCTGTCTATTTTAATGCCTTGCGCACGACAGAGTGTTAATAGCTCGGCGGTGTTTGGCGTGATAATGTCGGCTTGTGGGATGAGCCTGTCGACTAATATTCGTATAGCGCGCTTATCGAGTAGCGTGTCGCCTGATGTGGCGATCATCACCGGATCAAGTACAACATTCTTGGCTTCATATGCGGATAACTGCTCCGCTACCGTCTCAACGATTTGGCAATTTGCAAGCATTCCAATTTTTACGGCATTGGGTGGTATATCATCAAAGACAGCCTGTATTTGTTGTGCCACTAATATCGGGTCAACAGCAGCAACAGCGTTTACGCCTAAGGTGTTTTGTGCAGTGATCGCTGTGACCGCTGACATTCCATATACCTGATGCGCGCAGAATGTTTTTAAATCCGCTTGAATGCCCGCACCACCAGAGCTGTCTGAGCCCGCGATTGTTAAGCATGTTTTCATGGCGATATCACTACGACCTTGTTAAACCCATTCTTAAATAGCAGCGCCGCAGCAACCAATGCACGCTGTCCGCTTTGGCAAGCGCAATGAATCTGTTGAGCGTGATCGAGTTCGTCAAGGCGCTCGGGTAATTCGTGCAGTGGAATATTGATGGCGTTCTTAGGTAAGGGCTTGTCTTCATGTTCTTGTGCGGTGCGAACATCGAGCAAAATATCTTCTTCGGCTAACTCTTGTAAAGCCATAAAGCTGGCTTTGTGGTTCGGTTCTTTGGCGTTGCTGAAGTCGATAATGTGCTGTCGGTAATTCCAAAGGTCCAGAGACATCAGTTTGCCGAGCAGTTGCGACTCATCGCCCGTGATCACCTTTAATACCTCCTGAGCTTGATAGCTGCCAATAATACCGACACTTGGGCCGGTTACTCCTGCCGTGTCGCAGTTGTTGGCTTGTGACGAGGGGGCTGGAAATACCGCACGTAAACTGGGTGCAGGCCGTTGTTGAGTACCGCAGAACACGCCGACGTAGCCGTGAGTTGTTAGCACTGAGGCGCTGACTAAGGGGATACGTTTTTCAAAACATAGGTCACTTAATAGGTAGCTTACTAAAAAGTTATCGGCGGCGTCGACCACCACACTAGCCTCACTAACTAGATTTTCAGCGTTATTAATGCCCAGTTTTTGATTGATTGCGGTGACACTAATTTGGCTATTTAAGCCCTCAAGGCGGTTTTTTGCGGTCTCTGCTTTAGAGTGCTTAATATCCGACTCTTGAAATAATATTTGCCTATGTAAGTTTGATAAGCTGACCACATCGGCATCGACTAAGGTAATGTGACCAACGCCCGCTCCGGCTAAGAACAAACTTACCGGCGAGCCAAGACCGCCGGCCCCTACAATTAAGACTCTAGCGGCGGATAGTTTTTTTGAGGCATTGCCGGAAAGCTGAGGAACTAGCTGTTGACGGATATACCGGTTATTCGAATCGCTCATAGGTTAATTTAAAAGTCTGTGAAGCAACGCATTTACGTACACATATTTTCGATATTGCTCATATGCAACCATTGCGTTAGTCGTTGTTCGGGGTCTTTATTGAGTAGTACGTCAGTCACCACACAAATAGAATCGGCTCCTTGTTGGTAAACCGCCGGGGCTCGTTCCACGCTTAAACCTCCAATCGCTACCAAAGGTATATCACCAATGCGTTGCTTCCACCGGCCTACTTTTTCAATGCCTTGAGGTCTCCATTTCATGGCTTTTAAAATAGTGTGGTAGACCGGACCGAGGGCAATGTAACTAGGCTTAGCATTAATCGCTATTTGCAGTTCAGCATTATCATGAGTGCTTAAGCCGAACTTAATATTATGTGCTTTGATCGTGTCTAAATCGGCATCAATTAAATCTTCTTGTCCAAGGTGAATAAAATCACAACCTTCATCAATGGCAATTTGCCAATAATCATTGATCACCAATTGGCAGTTTGCATCAGTGCATAAACGCTTGGCGGTTTTTATCTGTTCGCGAACTACGCGCTCTGGCTTATCCTTGATTCGCAGTTGTACTAATTCTAGGCCTAACGGTAATAATCGTTCAAGCCATTTAGTGTCGTCAACGATTTGATAAAAGCGTGGCAGAGTGTTGTCGTTTGGCATGGCTAATCGATCCAAAATGGCGTGCCAGCGACGGGCGTGGACGGAGCGGCCATATCGCGTGATTCAATGGGGTCGGCTTGGTAAGCCTGTCGACCCGCCGTTACCGCCAATGAGAAAGCCTTTGCCATTTCAACTGGCTTTCCTGATTTTGCCACCGCTGTATTAAGTAACACGGCATCGTAGCCAATTTCCATGGCGTGCGCGGCATGAGATGGCAAGCCCACTCCGGCGTCTACAATCAAAGGGGTCTCTGGAAAATAGGCGCGCATCGTTTTCAGTGCATACGGGTTTTGTAAGCCGCGACCGCTGCCGATAGGAGCGCCCCACGGCATGAGCACTTCGCAGCCCGCGCTGAGCAATTGCTCAGCCACCACAATATCATCGGTGGTATAAGGAAATACCTGAAAGCCTTGGTTCGACAATTCTCGAGCGGCGTCGACTAATTCAAATACATTGGGTTGTAAATTGTCATCATTGCCAATGACTTCTAGCTTAATCCATGGAGTTGCAAATAGCTCACGCGCCATTTGCGCTGTTGTAATAGCCTCTTTAGCACTTCGACAGCCTGCGGTATTAGGTAAGATGTGCGTGTTTGTTTCTTTGAGTAATGACCAAAAATGTTGGCCTGCTTGATCACTGCTTGATTCACGGCGCACCGACACAGTAATTATCTCACAAGCGGATTCACTAATTGCGCTTTGCAAAATTTTAGGTGATGGGTATTGTGCAGTACCGAGCAACAATCGGGAGTTAACCTCGGTGTTATAAAGGGTTAATGGCATGGTGTTTATCCGCCTTGCATTGGCGCAACGACTTCGATCACGCAATCCTTGTGCAACCGTGTTTCGGAGCGTTCGGTTTGAGGCACGAAATGGTCATTCATTGCGGTGGCTACGTTCATGTCTGCATAGCCTTGTTCAACGAGTAAGCCATCAAGCGACGTTTGATGTGTTTCTATTGGTTGGCCATTCAGGATGATTTGCATCGATTACCTCGGCACACACCGTGCCATTAATTATTAAGTCCATCACGCGGCGAGCCAGAGCGGGTGCGCCGAGATAGCCATGACGATATAAGCCATTAACGTAGATTTGATTGCCGTAGCGTCTAATTTTGGGCAGGTTGTCATTAAAAGCCGGGCGCGCATCAACACCAATTTCAACAATCTCAGCCTCACCAAAGGCGGGGTGTACGGTGTACGCAGCTGACAATAGTTCTAACACTGAGCGTACCGTGGGCTTAAGTTTGTTATTCGCTTCAATCATGGTGGCGCCGACCATGAATTGGTTGTTCGGGCGCGGCACAATATAAAGCGGGTAGCGGGGGTGCAATAGACGAACAGGCCGATTCAGTTCTACTTCAGTTGAATAAATATGCAGCATCTCACCTTTAACACCGCGCAAGTCGCTCAATGAATTTGACGCGGCCAAACCTCGGCAGTCTATTTGCCAATCGTGCTCTTGAGAAGCTTGGGTTATTTCACGGTCAGCTAAAGGCTGCTGAGTGTTGATTGTTACCCCTAATTCTATCAATTGCGCCCACAATACTTGAACCGCGAGGCGTGGTTCTATGTGTGCTTCGTCTTTATAGAACAAGCCACTGTTGAAATGGTTTAAATCAGGTTCAAGCGTAATCAGTTGTTGATGGTCAACACGGCTGCTTTGTTCGGTTAATCGCTCAAACGAACGTAGCATCGCTTGGTCACGCGCGGGAGCGACCACTAAGGTGCCATTGGCATGATAACTAAGCTCGCTGGATTCGCTTAGGTTTTGCCAAAAGCTCATGCTTTCAGCCCCTAATTTTCCTATCAGAGGTTCGGCCGATTCTTGCTCGCAAAAAGGGGCTAACATGCCACCGGCCCACCACGAACAGCAGCTCTCATCCGGGCCGTCGCTGGCGGTGGTTAAAGTGACGGTGCAGCCCGCTGTTTGCAATGCATGCGCGCAGCTTAGGCCGCTGATGCCGCTACCGATAATGTGCACAGAGGTCATGTTATACGCTCTTAATGAGTCGCGCGATTACGCCTTTTGGTAAATTTCAGCACCTGATTTTCGAAATTCCTCTGATTTTTCTTTTAGGCCTTGCTCTAACGCTTCGTCGGCCTTGATGCCTTGCTTTGCGGCGTACTCACGCACATCTTGCGTGATCTTCATTGAGCAAAAATTGGGCCCGCACATTGAACAAAAGTGTGCGACTTTGGCCGAGTCTTTCGGCAAGGTTTCGTCGTGAAACTCGCGTGCTTTTTCTGGGTCTAAACCAAGATTGAATTGGTCTTCCCAGCGAAATTCGAAACGCGCCTTTGATAAAGCGTTATCTCGTAATTGTGCCCCTGGGTGACCTTTTGCTAGATCGGCCGCGTGCGCCGCGATTTTGTAAGTGATGATACCGTCACGTACATCTTGCTTGTTGGGTAAACCGAGATGCTCTTTTGGCGTTACGTAACACAACATTGCCGTGCCGTACCATCCAATTTGGGCAGCACCAATACCAGAGGTAATATGATCATAGCCGGGAGCAATATCTGTGGTTAATGGCCCGAGTGTGTAGAAAGGCGCTTCAAAACAGTCCTCTAGCTGTTTATCCATATTCTCCTTAATCATTTGCATGGGAACGTGCCCCGGGCCTTCAATCATCACTTGAATGTCATGTTTCCAAGCAATTTGTGTCAATTCTCCGAGCGTTTCAAGCTCGCCAAATTGCGCCGCATCGTTTGCGTCGGCTAATGACCCCGGGCGAAGCCCGTCGCCTAGTGAAAAGGACACATCGTAGGCTTTCATGATTTCACAGATGTCTTCAAAATGCGTGTATAAGAAGTTTTCACGATGGTGTGCCAGACACCATTTAGCCATGATTGAACCGCCGCGAGAGACAATGCCGGTCACTCGGTTGGCGGTAAGTGGGACGTACTTTAAACGTACGCCCGCATGAATTGTGAAGTAATCAACGCCTTGTTCGGCTTGTTCAATTAAGGTATCACGGAAAATTTCCCACGTGAGGTCTTCAGATTTGCCATTTACTTTTTCAAGCGCTTGATAAATCGGCACCGTACCAATGGGCACTGGTGAATTACGAATGACCCATTCTCGAGTCTCGTGAATATTTTTGCCGGTTGATAAATCCATTAAGGTGTCACCGCCCCAGCGTGCAGACCAGACCAGTTTCTCTACCTCTTCGGCAATGGAAGAAGTGACAGCAGAGTTACCGATATTGGTGTTAATTTTCACTAAGAAATTGCGGCCAATAATCATTGGTTCTAATTCTGGGTGATTAATATTAGCTGGAATAATCGCGCGGCCACGAGCGATTTCATCGCGCACAAATTCGGGTGTAATTTCAGTTGGAATAGACGCGCCAAAGTCATGTCCAGGGTGTTGTTTTAAGAGCTTTGTGTAACGTTCGTCTTTGCGTAATTCTTGTAACTTTAGACTTTCGCGAATGGCAACATATTCCATTTCTGGCGTGATGATGCCCTGCTTAGCATAATGCATCTGACTCACATTTTTCCCAGCGGTTGCTCGCAGAGGTTGGCGTAAATGTTGAAACCGTAGATGGTTTAGGGAATCGTCATCTAAACGTACATTCGCGTATTCGGATGTAGGTGAGGCTAATTGCTCAGTGTCTTCGCGTTCGCTAATCCAATTATTTCTAAGCGGGGCTAAGCCTTTGAGTAAATCGATTTTGACCGTAGGGTCGGTGTACACGCCAGACGTGTCATAAACAGTTACCGGCGGATTTTCTTCGTTTCCAAAGTCACTTCCGGTAGGCGCTTGTGTAATCTCACGCATTGGCACTTGAATATCTGGACGAGACCCTTGTACGTATATTTTTTTTGAGCCAGGAATGGGTTGGGTAACGTCATGCGATAGTTCGTTAGTTTTAGTAACAAACTCTTTCTTAATTGCATCAGCGGCGACAGATTTATTCATTTTAAAGCTCCAGATTAGATACTAAAATCCGATAAGCAATGGCGAATGGTGAGATGTCACCAAGAAGGGAAAAGTAAGTAGGCAGTCTACAGTTATCACATTTTATATATGATACAAACAATTACCAAGCTTCCCTACGCCGACATTAAACGGATCAGGTTATGAGGGTATTTCTCAGCCCATGAAAGGTTGGCAATGACTCGCGACCAATTTCATGACACCCCTAGCAAGTTTTACTATAGCATGAGAGGTATATGAATATACAAATTTCAAACCTTAGTCGACGGTCGTCAAATAAACGACTTTGATTGACTTAGAGGCTCATTTCCAGTTGATCGACCGTGAAATCTGGTGCTGAGTTGATTGCCAAGAAAATTTCCATGAAAAACGAAACTAACTTACTGTTTATTTGCAGTCGAAATCGGTGGAGAAGCCCCACTGCCGAAAAAGTGTATTTGGCTAATGGGTACCAGTGTCGGTCGGCGGGTACCAGTTCCAAGGCTAAAAGAACGGTTTCTGAAAATGATGTTCGTTGGGCCAGTCATATATTTGTCATGGAAAGTAAACACAAACAAAGGATACAAGCTCGTTTTGCCCGGCTACTTGAGTATAAGAAGATTGTCGTATTAGATATTCCCGACGAGTATCAATATATGGATCAAGAATTAGTCGAGATATTAAATGATGTGGTCGAGCCTCATTTATAAGAGCATTGCATTGGTTATGGTTTCAAATTCTAAATTACGTATGCGACTATTTTGCTTTGTAAACTCTGTGGCATTAATGCTAACCCCAGGCTTGCTATCGATGTTTCTATGGTTTTGCGAAATTCTTTAGTTAGCGCGATAGGGTGAGTTTTGAAGGCATTCCACATTAGTGTTGCTGCCAGTTTGCCTTGGCCTTGAAATACGCATCTTCGTGCTAAGTAACGGTACTGAAACGCTTTGGCAACAGGGCCATATTTTTTAGCGAACTGAGGAGCATAGCCTTGCAGCTTTATTAGCAGTGTCAACCATGTCTCAAATTGCTTGTCGACATCGGCGGATAAGCCTTCATTGTTAAGGCGGTAATTAGTAAGCGGTGCATCGATATATTTAAACTGCGCGCCTGTTAGCAAGGCAATGCGCGTCCAGCAGTCTACGTCTTCAGATTGCCTTAGCGATTCATCAAAGTATTGAATATAGGGCTTGCCGTCGTGAGACTTATCGGCAGAACTAAAGCCGATTTGCTCCAAGGTGCCCTTGCGAATCACTGGCACTGACCCATTACCAATAGGGTTACGGCAGAAAATATCATTCGCTCGATAGTTATCTTTTTTCTTTGGCGCTTGTAAGCGACCTAGCGATGCACTTTGTTCGTCCACGAATAACGAAGAACAAAAACTAACGCCGCAACTGGGGTTGTCTTGCATTAGTTGCACGTGTCTTTCGATTTTGTCATTTTGCCAAAAATCATCGGAATCCAAAAATGCAACATACTCTCCGTTTGCGTTGCGAATGCCGGTATTACGCGCACCGGCGAGGCCTCTATTTTTTTGTTTAACGATGCGTATTCGTGGGTCGTTAAAGCGTTGTTCTATTAAGGCGACCGATTGATCAGGGCTTTCATCATCGACCACTATGATCTCCAGATGCGTATAGGTTTGATCAAGCACTGAGCATAATGCTTCTTCAATATACTGCTCAACGTTATAAACAGGTACTACAACGCTGACTAAGGGCGTTAGCTTAGTTTGATACATTTTAGTGTGCTTTTGCATGTGACATGCTCCCCTGACTAGTAGTAGTTTTTCTATTTTGATTCTCGTTTAAGGTTGGCTTCGTGGCGTTAGTAAACACTCGCTGCCAAACATAGGCTAAGTAGATTGGTTGACTAATGGCGTAGATGAATAAAATGGTAACGGCTACCGCATAAAGGCTGATGTTTGCAGCAATGCATACCGATAGAACAAACACGATCGTAAATAAGATATTCCATTTGAAATCTAGGTCGATACGGTTCGTTGCCAACGTGAGGGCCGACGCGCTTTCGGCTAGCGGCCTCGGTAATGCTGATAAGCATAATAGGGTAAGAGTAGGTACCGCAGTAAGCCACTGATCACCGAATACAATAGGTACGTAAATAAACGCTAAGCCTGCTTGTAATGAAATTAGAGGAACCGTGATTAAGGAAATTTGCTTTAGGTTTCGAGTGAAGCGCACTTTGAGTTGCGTTGCGTTATCTCTCACTTCGCATAGGTTAGGGTAAAGCGCAGAGTTCATCGCATTGATTAGGCTTAGGCTGAAGCCTAGGCCTGCGTTACGAGCAAAGTAATAAAGACCAAGTGCTTCCATACCAAGCACACGCCCGATGATCATATTATCGAGATTAAGTCGGGCGGTTTTTAGTAGCTCTATACTCAAATAGTAACGGCCGAATTGCAGTACATCACGCCACAGTTGAAAGCTTAAAAAAGGCCCGGTTGGTTGCCAACGAAAAGCACGGCGATAGCCAAATACCCATATTGGTGAGGTTAAGAATTTAGGCAATACGATAGCCCATGCGCCGAGGCCTGAGATCGCTAGTAGAGTGGTGATTACGTTGTCGATACCGACTTGACCGCCGTCGATTAATGCCGCTGTTTTTAGTCGTTGTTCACGCTGTACTAGAGCAGCTTGCACCATGCCGAATGGCATTAACAAATACGTTAAAGATAGTACTTGAAGCATAGGTACTAATTCTGGTGTGGCGTAAAATTTGGCTAAGGGATAAGCGGCAGCGCACTGAATAATGAATAAACTAATGCAAAAAATAAAATTAAGGCGGTAGGCTGTGTTGCTAATAGTGGATAGCTCGTCATCGGAACATTGAACGAGTTTGGCGCCGATACCATTGCGATTAAAAACACGAATCAACTCATTGATCGTTAACACCAAGGCGGCTAGACCGAAGAGCAGCGGATCCATTACCCGAGCCAACACTACCGCGGTTATCAAGCGTGTAACACGAACAAATACCTCGCTGGTACCAAGCCAGCCTAGGTTTTTAAGAAACACATGCTCTGAACCTTGAGACCTAAAGGTGTTCAACTTACTTTTTATCCGCATCAACATGGCTATACTAGCTATTCATTTCTAGAGCATCTAACTCGTATTGAATAAGAGGTTTTAAATCATTCATGATTTGCTCAACCTCAGCGATATGTTCATTCATATTCCCGGACTTGACCTTGCTTTCAATTTGCAGAAGAGCGTTGGCTAAATCAGTCAGGCCAATGCTGCTTGCTGCACCTTTCATTGAATGACTCACACGTCTAATTTTCTCAGTGTTGCCGATCTCGGCTAGTGTTTTAAGTTCTGCCAATTCACGATAGGCATGTTCTAAAAAAGTAGGAGCGATTTCTTTAAAGATACTTTTGTGGGCATCGCCAAATTGGGTTTTAAGGTACGTAAAATCAAACGATGCTAATTTAGCTTGTTCTACTATGCTGGTGTTCTGCACAAAATTGCCACCTAAATCAAGCTTAAGCTCTGGTGTTCTAGGTACGTCATTTAGTGCCACAGCAAGTTGCTCAAGGCTCAGAGGCTTACTTAAGAATGCATCAAAGCCTAAGGTCAAAAGGCGATCACGTTGATCTTGAAAATTTGATGCTGTGAGGGCAATGCAATAGTGTTGCGAGATTGTTTTTTTAGCGGCCCGTATGGCTTTAATAGTTTCTTCGCCGTCCATAACCGGCATCAATATATCAAGAATTACAACGTCATAATCATTGCTGTTGAGCTTGATCAGTGCCTCTGCACCGTTGTTTGTAATATCGGCGCGTTGGCCTAATTGCGCTAGCTGGGCAGTAATAACTTTCTGATTTGTTGGGTTGTCTTCCGCAACCAATATTTTTAGTGTGGGTAGCGGCGAGGTTTTCGTTCTTATGCCTTGAGGTAAACTTGGGTCTAACTCAGCCAGTTCTTGAACCGGTAGATCTAGTTTAAAAACGCTGCCTTGACCGACCTCACTTTCACAACTAATTTTGCCCATCATGAGCTCACTTAATTGCTGGCAAATTGCAAGGCCAAGGCCAACGCCTTGGTCTGGCCGGCCTATTTGTTCGTAGGCATTAAAAATACGTTCTATTTGGTCTTCGGCGATCCCGACACCAGTATCCGTGACCTTAATCGTAAGCATACCCATACCTTCGGAAATTACATTGCGTTGATAAGTGACATCTACCAGTATTTCGCCTTGGAATGTGTTCTTTAGTGCGTTCGAAATTAGGTTGTTGATGATTTGCTTGTAGCGCCCTTTATCAATGGAAATGCGCTTTGGCACCGAGTTGTCGATTTTAAGTTCTAAATTCAGACCTTTGTTTTTTGCCTCCAAGTCAAACATGGCGACAATATTCTTGTGTACACGATGCGTGTTTTCTGCTTGAGGGTTTATATCGACACGACCTGCTTCGATCTTGGTGATGTCTAGCATATCGTTAAGTAAAACGATCAATGATTTAGCACCGTTGTGAATTGTGTCAACGTAATCGGCTTGTGCGTCATCGAGTTTGCTGGTGAGCAGTATTTCTGACAGGCCGATTATGGCGTTTAATGGCGTTCTCACTTCATGACTCATTTGCCCAATAAAGGCTGACCGATCGTTTAACGACGCTTGCAGCCGTTTATTAGTCACGCTGAGTTCGTAGGTGGCCTGTTTAATATCATCTTCTAATTTGAGTTGGCTTGATTCAAGCGCTTGATTAGCGTCGAAGAGTTCTCGTGATTTCAATTCGAGTACGCTTTCAGCCTCTGCGCGTGCTTTTTTTAGGCGTTTGCAACGTGCCTGCGATAAGGCTAATTTCTGTTTTAGATCGTCCCCCATGACGTTACTAGCGTTTATTCGCTGCCCCCGGTTCGAATGGTAAAGTGTGCAGACTTCTGGTCATCGGCAATGTCACTTGTTAAGAGCTCTTCGTTATTGCCAAAGAACTTAAGGCATGCACCAACTAGTGAATGTGCTACCAATGCGAGTGGTCGAGGTGAGTGATATGACAAGGTTAAGATAGGCCCATCTTGAGTATAGTCAAATGATGGCAACTCGGCATCGGGGTAAAGTTTTTGAACTTCAACGTGAATATGGTTATCTATTTGTTTGAGCATTTCGGCAGCCGTTTCAACGCCCTCAAAGAACACACTGTAGTCTCGTTTGAACACCATAAATAAATGATCTGAAAAATTCTCCAATAACACGGATGCTTGCGTATCGGTTTCAGCCACAGCTTGCGTCAATAACTGTATTAGTTCCTGATAGTCGTATAGGCCAATTCGTGAATAAGCGCCATCGGATTCTACGCCGCTATTATCGATAATACTTTGAGCTGTATCCTCGCCAAGCTCTTGTTCGATGAACTCAACGAACTCTGACAATATGATTCCTTTCATTGCTCTTAAACCTCCTGCGTTATATTGAGTGACAGTTTTTCAACGACACTATTTTTTAATTGTTCGACATTTACTGGCTTGCTAAAGAATGCAACGCCAGAAGGAATACCGCCTCGGTCTTGAATACTCTCTTGAGTTAAACCGCTAATAATAATAATTTGATCACTCGACAGTAATTGTGACTTATACATCGAACGGATCATCTGCAAACCATCCATTCCTGGCATGTAGACATCTGAGATAACCAGGTCAGGGACCTTTCGACCAATTTCTACTAAGCCCTCAAAGCCATCATTTTTAACGATTACGTCAACAGGGAGGTTCCATGATTTTATCGCCGCCTCATAGAACTTTGACACAGTTGGGTTGTCTTCAACGACTAACACGCTTTTTCTGCCTTTGTCGTTTTCAGTAGTGGTTTGACGGTTTTCGATATAGTCGTCAACAGACGAGGCGACAATGCGGCGATGCCCGCCAGCTGTTTTCCAGGCTTCTAAGGCGCCACTTTCAACCCATAGTTGCACCGTTCGAACGGATACGCCGAGTAATTTTGCTGCATCAACAGTTGAATAATATTCTTTTTGATTCATTTCTAGTGTTCCAAGGCCAAAGTTTCAAATTTAATATTATTATCAAAATTATCATTAATCAATAGAGATTTATCATTATTATTCAAAACTTGACGTTTTGGTAGCTCACTCAAGCTCAGTGATAGCCTTACGATAGTAGTAAGTTATTGCTATACGAGCGTTTCTGATTTTATTGTCAACATTTGTTAAACGACCTTGATTGCATCTATCTCCCTGTAATAATTACGACCCGATTTCAAAAACAGAATGAGACAAATATGAAGTTTAAATTATTAACGATTGCTATGAGTCTGTGTTTATCTAATGTGGTGTACGCCGATGGTTGGACCGGTCAAGGTGAGGCTGGTTTCGTTAAGGCAAGCGGCAATACGGATAGCGAAAACGTCAACATAGGGCTAAAATTTTCGAAAAGTGGTGAAGTATGGACCAATGAGATCGCGATAGCGGCGTTTACCGCATCTAATGATGACGTTGATTCGGCTGAGAGTTTGGCTGCTGACTATACGCTCAAGCGAAATTTGTCTGAGCGTAGTAATATTTTCTTTAATCTTAGCTACCTTGATGATGACTTTGACGGTTTTACAGAACAAGTAGGCGCTGGGGTTGGTTATGGTTATAAGGTTATTCTAAGTGACCCAGTTACTTGGGAAGTTGGCGCAGGTATTGGTTACCGTGATACGTCTGAATTGTTAGAGCTTGCCGACGGTAGTCGAGTAGAAGGTGAAGATCTGAGTGGTGGGACACTTGTGCTTCGTTCAGATTATAGCAACCAGCTTACGCCAAACACTCAATTCATTGATACGTTTAAAGCTGATATCAGCTCTGACAATACGTTTTTTCAAAATGAAGCGGCATTGCTTGTTTCGATGAATGAGAAATTCGCTCTTAAGGCGGGTGTGATTATTCGCCATAACACTGATCCGGCCGTCGGGTTTGATGAAACGGACACAATTACTAGCGTTAGCTTAGTTTACAATTTTGCACAGTAGAAAAGCAGTATTCGTATCCTGGACTAAGAATGTGCTTGATTGCAGAGTGTCCTAGTTGTGTTTGAGGATTGCGTTCTGGGCT
>CAZFVP010000054.1:0-11399 GCA_964522345.1 uncultured Gammaproteobacteria bacterium
ACGGTTGAACCACTACTACAAGCAGCGAGAAGAAGGGTCATAGCTAAAGCTAGGATTAAATTTTTCATAAGATAGATTCAGTATCGATTATATGTGTTTGTTATTTCTGGAAATATATCTCAAACACCTGCGATGGAGCAAGCTTGAATAACAGTTTTTATTCGATTTGTGATTATTGGTTATTATGCGTGCGTTGTCTATCGCTTGATTGCAATTCCAAGGTTACGCTTGTTTAAGGTTCTTTAATCGAGCAACATGTACCGACGTATCTCTGCTTTGCACAATTTCTACCATGTAGTCGCCTTGCCTAAAGCAAGTAGCTGCTTCTGGAATGTCTTCGAGGTGGTCGATAATTAAACCATTAACCGTTTTTGCATTATCGGTCGGTAGCTCCCAATTAAGCTGGCGGTTAATATCGCGTAAGTAAGTGTTTCCACGAACTAGATAGGAGCCGTCGCTCTCTGGAGTGATTTCGTCATCTAAGCCGGGAATATTTGATGTAAAGTCCCCGACAACTTCTTCTAAAATGAGTTCTAAGGTAACAAGCCCTTTAATGTCACCGTATTCATCGACCACAATACCGAAACGCCTGCGCTGATCTTGTAAATTAGTGAGTGCATGAGTTACCGATGTGTTTTCAGGTACGAAGTAGGGCTCGCGAATCATACCTATCATGGTTTCTTTATTGAAATCCGCCATCTGCGATAGATAAAATAGCTTTCTAATATGGACAACGCCAACAAAATTATCCATTGAGCCTTTGAATACGGGTACACGAGTATGGTGAGAAGTCGCTAGCTGTTCAACTATCTCGTCCCACTCATCGTCCAAATCGATGGCTTCCATATCCGCTCTCGGGACCATAACGTCTTCAACCGTTACTTTTTCCATCTCAAGAATACGTATTAGCATTTCTTGGTGAGACGTATTTAGCTTGCCTCCCGACTCATTCACGGCAGCACGCAACTCTTCATTACTAAGTGCGTCATTTTGTACTTCTACCTGTACGCCAACTAGTTTTAATAGGCCGTTCGAAAAAATCTTCACCAATTTCACAAACGGCGCTAGTGCAATTTGTAAGAAGGCTAACACCCAAGCTGCTGGAAAGGCGATGCGTTCAGGGTGTATTGCTGCCAGTGTCTTTGGCGCGACTTCGGCGAAGATTAACACCACAAAAACTAATAGTATTGGAGCGTAGGCAAGGCCCGCATCGCCAAACACGCGCAGGCCGATAAGCGCCGCCAACGTAGAAGCTGCGATATTGGCAACATTATTACCGAACAAAATTGTCCCCAATAATTTGTCAGGTGCTTCTAATAGCTTTAGTACCAGCATGGCACTGCGATTGCCTTTTTCAGCGCGTGTTTTTATACGATACCGATTAACTGCCATCATGGCAGTTTCCGACGATGAAAAGAATGCTGATAATAGAATCAGTAGAAGTAATGCGAGGGAAAGTACTCCCAGAGGAACGTCGTTCAATGTGTATTCACACTCATGATAGTCAAAATATGCCGTAGCAAAACAGCTTAGCTCATAGTATTACTTCAAACTTGGGTGCGTGTATAGTAAAATTTCTCTCCTAAATTGAAAGTGCCTGAAATTGATACTTATATAAGAGATATTGTAGATATTGTGAGCACTCTGGTTTCTAGATTCTAGAATTTACATTTTCATTAGCAAAATAGCCGAGGATTTATTGTGTTAGAAGCATATCGCGCGCACGTCGCTGAACGAGCTGAGATGGGCATTGTGCCTGAGCCTTTAAACGCCAACCAAGTAGCAGACTTGATTGAGTTGTTAAAGAACCCGCCTGCCGGCGAAGAAGAATTCTTAATGGACTTGTTCACTAATCGCGTTCCGGCGGGCGTTGATCAAGCCGCTTACGTTAAAGCTAGTTTTTTGGCGGCGATTGCTGATGGCGAAGCGTCTTCTCCATTAATTAGCGACGAGCGTGCTACGGAAATTTTGGGGACGATGCTTGGCGGCTACAATATCGAACCTTTGATCAAAGCGCTTGATAATCCTAGGCTGGCTGACGAAGCAGCAGATTCGTTATCGCATACATTGTTAATGTTTGATGCATTCTACGATGTCAAAGAGAAGGCCGATGCTGGCAATGAGCATGCAAAACGTGTTATCCAGTCTTGGGCAGACGCTGAGTGGTTTACGTCTAAAGATGAAGTCGCTGAAAAAATCACTGTCACGGTTTATATGGTGCCTGGTGAAACGAATACTGATGATTTGTCTCCGGCACCGGATGCATGGTCACGCCCAGATATCCCGTTACATGCCTTAGCAATGCTAAAAATGCCGCGAGACGGTTTTGATGTTAATGGCGATCCATTGGGTAAAATCGAAGAATTAAAAGAAAAAGGTTTTCCTGTTGCCTATGTTGGAGATGTAGTTGGAACGGGTTCATCACGTAAGTCAGCAACTAACTCAGTACTTTGGACCATGGGGGATGATATTCCTCACATCCCAAATAAGCGTGATGGTGGTTACTGTTTTGGTAATAAAATTGCCCCTATTTTCTATAACACCATGGAAGATTCTGGCGCTTTGCCAATCGAAATGGACGTTGCGAAAATGGAAATGGGTGATGTGATCGATGTGTTCCCATACGAAGGCGTGGTTAAACGTCATGGCACTGAGGAAGTGATCTCTACTTTTGAACTAAAAACTCAGGTATTGCTCGATGAAGTTCGTGCTGGTGGTCGAATCCCTCTTATTATTGGTCGTGGACTTACTTCACGGGCACGTGAATCGTTAGGCCTTGGCGCATCTGAGTTGTTCCGTTTGCCTGAACCGGTTGGCGATAGCGACAAGGGTTATACGCTAGCGCAAAAAATGGTCGGTAAGGCATGTGGGCTTGAAGGGGTGCGCCCCGGTCAGTACTGCGAACCAAAAATGACTACAGTTGGCTCACAAGATACAACTGGCCCAATGACTCGCGATGAGTTGAAAGACTTAGCTTGTTTAGGTTTCTCGGCAGATTTAGTAATGCAGTCGTTCTGCCATACAGCGGCTTATCCTAAGCCAGTTGATGTCAATACACATGCCAACTTGCCTGATTTTATTCGTAATCGTGGTGGTGTTTCATTAAAGCCAGCTGACGGCATTATTCATTCTTGGTTGAATCGTATGTTGTTGCCTGACACGGTTGGTACCGGTGGTGATTCACATACGCGCTTCCCAATTGGTATTTCATTTCCTGCCGGTTCTGGTCTTGTGGCGTTTGCAGCAGCAACTGGTGTAATGCCGCTTGATATGCCTGAGTCTGTGTTGGTTCGTTTTACCGGTGAAATGCAACCTGGTATTACATTACGTGATTTAGTACATGCTATTCCCTTGAAAGCGATCGAGCGCGGTTTATTAACGGTCGAGAAAGAAGGCAAGAAGAATATCTTCTCTGGTCGTATTCTAGAAATTGAAGGATTACCTGATTTAAAAGTAGAACAAGCGTTTGAATTAGCTGATGCATCTGCTGAGCGTTCTGCTGGCGGATGTACGATCAAGTTAAACAAAGAACCAATCATTGAGTACATCACATCGAATATCACTATGTTGAAGTGGATGATCTCAGAAGGTTATGGAGATGTACGTACCATTTCTCGTCGTATCATTGAGATGCAGAAATGGTTAGAAACCCCTGATTTATTAGAAGCCGATGCCAATGCTGAGTACACCGAAGTAATCGAAATTAACTTGAACGATATTAAAGAACCGGTTCTTTGTTGTCCAAACGACCCCGACGATGCGAAGACATTGTCTGACGTTCTGTCCCAAGGCGATGTCGGTATTGATGAAGTGTTCATTGGCTCGTGCATGACCAACATCGGTCATTTCCGTGCCGCCGCTAAGTTATTCGATGAAATGGGTGAGTTAGTACCAACACGTACTTGGATCGTACCACCAACAAAAATGGATGAAGCACAGCTAACCGCAGAAGGTCACTATGCGACATTTGCTAAAGCCGGTGCGCGAACTGAAATGCCTGGCTGTTCATTGTGCATGGGTAACCAAGCGCGTGTGGCGCCCGGATGTACGGTGGTTTCTACCTCTACACGTAACTTCCCTAATCGATTGGGTGATGGTGCTAATGTTTACTTAGCGTCGGCAGAGCTTGCTGCTGTTGCTGCTGTGAAAGGCACATTACCTACGGTTTCGGAATACTTAGAAATCTCTAAAAACTTAGATTTGGTGGCTGATGATATTTATAAGTATCTAAATTTCAACGAGCTACCTAATTATCAGAACGCTGCAGATGAGGTTGAATTGTCTGTCTAGTTTTTACTTTTATTTTGGATCGAAAGGCTGTTGATTTTTAATCGGCAGCCTTTTTTTTGGCTCTAAAGTTGTGGTTGTTTATTAAGTTAATCTAACTACCGAGTCGGTGCGACACTGTTGGAGGTATTTTGACAGAACGTACAGCATTTTTTTCGTAGTAGATTAACAGATGATGTTATTTATGATTCAAGTTAGTACAAAGAAATTTTTGCATGGACCATAATAAAGGAGCGAGATGAACAAAATTTGCCTGATACTGACACTATTGTTATCACCGATGGTGGCTTCTGCACAAAGTCTCGAGGTTGGTGACAATCGAGTTACTTTCGAAGAAATCTTGAATAACTATTCTTCTTCGTCTGGTGAAACCGTATTAGTAGACCCACGAGTAAAGGGAAGAGTTATTCTATTTGGCTCACAAGATAAACCGATTTCGTTCGAAACTCTATCTATTATATTGCGTACCCACAATTTCACATCATATCGATCAAATGGGCTGTTGGTGGTTGTGCCTATGAACGCTATTAAGGCCATATATGTCCCAATGTATGACCAAGAAAAGTCTTATGTTTCTACCGAAACAATAACTGATGTAATCGACCTAGAAAAGCTGTGCCCTCAGGATATATCCTCGGCTCTAAAATCAATGATGCCGTCAACAGTTCCTCTGATATGTGGTTAATCAGCCGCCAGCATTGACGATTGTCGACACTTATCAAAACATACAACGGTTTAGAAGCATAGTTACAAAACTTGTGTCTAGCGCTAAAGCAAAACAAGAATGCAAAGTATGAGATAAGGTGAGTGTCTAGTTCGTGTTCATGACATAACGCCGGCGTATCGGTGATATAGCTTAAGGTCATCTGCTGGCTCAGGTATTTAGTTTATACTTAATGCCGTTGAAACAACGAGGTAGTCGTCATGGAGTTTGATCCATTTGTCTTGTCGCGTATTCAATTTGCATTGAATATCAGCTTTCATATTTTATTTCCGACGATCACCATCGGCTTAGGCTACTTTTTACTTTTTTTTCGTATTCGCTATACCCAGACTAAAGATCCTCACTGGGAATTTATTTATGCGTTTTGGGTGAAAGTGTTCGCCTTAACATTTGCGCTGGGTGTTGTGACAGGAATTGTTATGAGCTTTCAATTCGGCACTAATTGGCCAGGCTTTATGGAAAAGGTGGGCAATATTGCGGGCCCACTTCTAGGCTATGAAGTTCTGACCGCCTTTTTTCTCGAAGCTTCATTTCTTGGCATCATGTTATTCGGGCGAAGTCGGGTCTCAAATCGTTTGCACTTAGTCTCAACCGCTATTGTTACCTTGGGTACAACGTTGTCGGCATTTTGGATTTTGAGCCTCAATTCTTGGATGCAAACTCCCACTGGTTATACTTATGAGAACGGCGTAATGATCGCTGAGAGCTGGTCTGCCGTTATATTCAACCCATCATTCCCGTATCGCTTTGCACACATGATGGTTGCGAGCTTGATTACGGCATCGTTCTTGATCGCGGGTGTAAGCGCTTGGCGAGTTCTAAAATCAGTCGATGGTCCAGCGACTATGAAGGTCTTAAAAGTTGCCATTATTGCCGCCGCGATACTGACGCCTACGCAAATACTCTTAGGCGACTTACATGGTTTAAATACCTTGAAATATCAACCGGCTAAGGTCGCTGCCATGGAGGCTGTTTGGGAAACCGAGACTGGTGCTGCGCTGACCTTATTTGGATTTCCTGATGAGGAAACTAGAACCACACATGCCGCAATAAAAATTCCAAAGCTGGGGAGTCTTATCCTAACTCATGAGTGGGACGGCGAGATTAAGGGCCTTAATGACTTTGACGGTAAACACCCTCCGGTTGCACCTGTATTTTGGGCGTTTAGAGTGATGGTCGGCTTAGGTGTCATAATGTTATTCGTTTCATGGGCATGTTGTTGGCAGTTTTGGCGCAAAGGATCGATTAATAAGCTTAGTCAACGAGTGCTTTTTACAATGACATTCTCTGGGTGGATTGCTGTACTTGCTGGTTGGTATGTAACAGAAATCGGCCGTCAACCATGGATGGTTACTGGTTTGGTGACCACTGCAGAGGTAGTCGCAGACCACTCTTCAGGTATTCTAATAACGACCTTGAGTGCTTATCTCGCGATGTACGCTTTTTTATTGATTAGCTATATCGGTGCTGTGTTTTATATGTCGAGTAAGCCTGCTCAGTCATTATTACATATGCACAACTACGGTCTTCCCGGTGCACACCCGGAAGACCGCGCATATAGCCCAATCAGCTTGAAGTAGGGGAGTGTTATGGAAACTGCGTTACCATTAATTTTTGTCGCTATTATGGGCTTATCTTTATTACTGTACGTAATACTCGATGGCTATGATTTAGGCGTTGGTTTGTTGTTGCCCTTGGGTGACGATGATGAAAAAGATGTCATGATTGCATCTATTGGTCCTTTTTGGGATGCCAACGAAACTTGGATCGTTATGGGCATCGGGGTGCTGTTAATCGCCTTTCCAAGTGCGCACGGCATTATTCTAACTAAGCTTTATTTACCGGCAACTATCATGCTTTTGGGGTTGATTCTGCGCGGTGTTGCCTTTGATTTTAGAGTGAAAGCGGGGGACCACAAAAAAGCAATGTGGAATCGTATCTTCTTTATCGGCTCCTTGGTTGCCTCAATGGCTCAAGGTTGGATGCTTGGTTCGTATATTACAGGGCTTTCCGGGTCGTTGACGAATACCGTGTTTTCAATCTTGATCGCTCTTTGTCTTCCTGCGTTATATTGCGTGTTAGGTGCAACATGGCTACTTATTAAAACGGAAGGAGATCTTTTTACTAAAGCGGTCGGGTGGGCTCGTAAATCGGTATTGCCGATGACGTTAGGTTTGTTTTTTGTTTCAATTGCCACCCCTATGGTCAGCGATGTAATTGCTGAACGTTGGTTTCAACTTCCAAATTTTATCGGCTTAATGCCGATTCCAATCGCCAGTGCAATAGCGCTTATATTATTGACGATATTGTTACGCAGAGACGTAGAAAGCCTGCGAAGTCTCAACCCATGGTTCTTGTTTATCTGTCCTGTAATCGTTTGTTTAATGGCGGCTTTGGGCTTAGCCTACAGTATCTTTCCTGACATTATCATTGGCCAAATGACGATTTGGGAAGCAGCTTCACATACCAGCGCACTGATGTTCACGTTTTATGGTGTTTGTATCGCGCTACCGTGCATTATTATGTACACCATTTTTATCTATCGAGTGTTTTCGGGAAAAGCAACTGCCTTAAGCTATGACTGAATACGTGATAACTAATGTTACAACGCTTATTTAATAAGTGATTTAAAGAATGCATCAATGTCATTTGCGACTTGGTGCTTTGAGTCAAACCAAGGGTGTAGCTTTAATAATATGCCGACATGGGAAACACCTGGGTATTCTATGTCTAGAGTTTTCACGTTTTTCTTATCAAGCACGCCGAGTAGCTGGTCTTTATTTTGTACACCGACAACTCGACCGCCCAAGCCGTGCATTAGCAGCATTGGTGGTTCAGAATCGTCAACAAAATTTTTTGCTTTCATTTTTGGGTAATTGCTTTCTGAGCCGAAGACCGCCACATATTTACGAGTCTTAGGAGTAAACCCATATGGCCCAGCTAAGCCCGCGAAGCCGCGGATATCCGTTTTTTAAAAACCAACATTAGATAAATAACGTGCATCGGTCGCTAGCAATGCGCCCGTGTGCGCGCCGGCAGAGTGACCAACGATAAAGGTGTTGTTTGGGTCGCCATTGTATTTTTCTATGTTTTGTTTGGTCCATTCGAACGCTTTTGCACCATCGTTGACAAAACTCGGGAATTGCCCCGCTGGGTATTTAATATAATCAGGTACGACCACCGTATAACCAAGTTTGACGAAGGCATTGGCAGCAAAAAGGTATTGGCTTTTTTTGCCTGAGTCCCAACCTCCACCGTAAAGGAATATAATTACTGGGGCCGGGTTGAGAGATTTATTTGGGTAAACATCCAGTTTTTGCCACTCTTGTTGACCATAAGCAAGGTTTCTTAAGGTTCCAGGTTTATTCTCAATCTTGATTGTGCTGTTTAATGCTGCGAGGCCGGTTGTGCCGCAAGCACTAATCAGTGACATCAAGACTATTAAGAAAAACAGCTTGGCCTTAGCCACATTCATTGTGACTTTTATATGCGTTTTTGAATAAATTTATGAATGTCGTTCATCAGCTTATCTTCTTTAGCAAACCAAGGATGCAAATGAGTGACCATATCAATATGCCCAGGGCTTGAGTAAAGCACTGCCTCTGTATCGACTCCCTTATTATTAAGTGCGGCTTGCATTTTTTCTTGGTTGTATTGGCCTACCTGTTCGTCACCAGAGCTGTGCAGTAAAAGAGTTGACGGTTCATCACCATCGACATAATTAAGTGCGTCCATTAACGGATAATTCTCCGGTGGCCCGAACACCGCTTGTGTGACTTCCCAATCAGGTATGAAGCTATAAGGTCCAGCGATGCCAATGACGCCATTTAGGTCTTTAGGCGCCAAGCCTTCAGCATTAAGAAATTGCTTGTCGGTGGCTAGCATCATTGCGGTGTGCGCTCCGGCTGAATGACCGGCGACGAATATCTTGTCGGCATTACCGTTGTATTTAGTGATATTTTGTTTTACCCAAGACACAGCTTTAGCGCCGTCAATTGCGAATGATGGGTACTTAGCGCGTTGGTCTGGATGTTTTACGTAATCTGGTAACACCACTGTATAGCCTTGGCGATAAAAAGCATCGGCGGCAAAACGGTATTGGTCTTTGCGACCATGACGCCAACTGCCTCCGTGAATAAATATGACAACTGGAGCGGCTTTGCTCTGTGGGTATACATCAAGTTTTTGCCAATCCTCGGTCCCGTAAGCAATGTCTTCAACGGTGTCGATTGGGTTGGTTATTTTTAGCGCCGTTGTAAGAAACCACATCCCTCTATCCCGGTCGCTTATAAACCAGACAAAACTTGCACCAAGTACTGCGATTATTCCTACTATAATCAATAAATTTTTCATCGTATTTCTGGAAATTAGTGTGTTATCACGTCAATAGATCTTAATTAAGGACCTTGAGAGCCTCAAGTCTATCACCGAAGGCTTATAGAAACAGTCAAAGTGTCTATGAATGAATTGTTTCCTTCTGTTTTTTATTGAATTGGCCGCCTAGCCAAAATGCCGTTGCACACCAAGCTATACCCAGAGCTAAGCTGATTCCTGCAACGCCCGCACCAGCAATTCCTGCTGTTTTGATGCCCGTATAGGCGAGCGCACTGCCGGCATTACCCCCTCGTAAAATGGCAGTGTCGATGAAATTTTTAGCCTTGTACTTTTCTTCTCGACTTACTACTGAAAATAACATTTCTCGAGCAGGTTTCATGATCGAGTAGTCTCCAGAGCGACGAAATATATCAATCGCGATCATTATGGCCAAGATTGGCGTTGTTGCTATTAAGCCAAAACCGATAGTGATTCCCACCGGCACTAACATGAGTGCGCTACGAAAGCCGAACCATTGAATCAGTCGACTGGTAAGAAATAATTGAAAGACAAGTGCAAGTACATTGACCGATAGATCAACTGTTGAAAATAGCTGTGTACGCTGCGCTGGGTCACTGAAGCTAGCCTCGATTAGCTCTGCTTGTTGAATTTCGACAAAGGTAATGCTCATCGCGTAAAGTGTGATAAATAGGCAAATACCGAGTAAATAAGGTGATTTAACAATTAGCTTAAATGCGTCCAAGGTGCCGCCTTTGAGCGCAGCGTTTTTGGGGCTGTTTGAGACTTCATCGCTCAGAATAACGCTGTTGTTCCAACGAGTTAACCAGTTAATGCACACGACTGAACCAGCTAATACAACGGCTGAGACTAATAGTAGTGGACCTAGCCCAATTGTTTTAACTAGGCTGGCTGTGACGATCGGCCCACATATTGCACCTGCTGTCCCACCAGCGGCGATAAAAGCAAATAAACGTTTGGATTGCTCTCTGCTAAATAGGTCATTCATAAAACTCCAGAACAAAGAGACGATGAACATGTTGAATACGTTAACCCAGATAAAGAACGCGCGAGTGGTAATAGGTGATCGTTCTTCGACATTAAATAGAAAGAAAAATATGATTAGGTGACTTGCAAAGAATAGCGTGCAATATGATAAAAATTGCCGTGTTCGAAAGCGTGTAGTCACCCATCCAAAGATAGGCGTGATAAGGACTAACACTGCTAGGGTCATTAGCATTAGCCATTGAATATTTGCCACACCATTAGCGATGACCATCTCGCTTCTTATCGGTCGGATAATATAATAGGCGCAAAGAATCATAAAAAAATAAGTGCAGGAAACTAATAAGGCCACTATTTCTTGTGGCTTGACGGTTATCAGCCTTGACAGTGCGGTTTGAAGTGAGAGCATTGACGTGTGTTTAGCGAGTTTTCTATATTTCAGCAGTCTAACATCTCTATGGAAAGTATAAATTTTGTTGTTATACACAATAAAACGAACGTTCGTTCTATTTATTGTGTTAGACTTCACCTATGACATCTGTGTTAGACAATATTCAGCCAAAGAGTGAACTTGGTGTTGTGCAAACCAAAGTTGATTCCTTGGCGTCGTTTATTGATAGCTTTCCGCTACAACGTGAGTCCCTTTATGCCACCGTTTTTAATCGAAATAGCGATATTATTCAGACTCAAAAAGAGCGGTTCGCGGTCGCTAATTTAGAGAAAATTCTAACCAAAACGTTTGAAATTTCGGCGACATCTGGCTTTGATAGAATGTCGTTGCGTGATCTTTCACGTCAGACTGGCATGAGTATGGGGTCGATTTATTCTTGTATTTCCAAGAAAGAAGATATCGCCGTAATGATCGCCGATATCGTGCGGCTTGCCAGTGAACTGACTCATCAACATGCAATGAAGTGCGATTCTTTGTGGTCTAAGATTGAGCAAAGTATTCGTTTTCATTTGTACGCGAGTACGCTGTTACAGCCGTGGTATTTCTTTCTCTATTTTGAGACACGTTGCTTACCAGAGTCGCAACAGAGAGAGTCAAAGA
>CAZFVP010000054.1:11499-13328 GCA_964522345.1 uncultured Gammaproteobacteria bacterium
CACTATTCAAATTTTTAAAAATTCTAAAGAGTATTTACAATGAATTATAAAGTCCCGTTAAAAGATATGAAATTTGTGTCCGAAGAAGTGTTGGACATGCCTGGTCACTATGAAAAATTTACCAAAGGCAAGCAAGCTGAGCCTGAATTGTTAGATGCTATCTATCAGGAAGCGGCTAAATTTTGTGAAAATGAACTCGAGCCGATGAACGCAAGCGGCGACGAAGAAGGTTGTCACTTTAATGACGGTGAAGTAACGACTCCTAAAGGGTTTAAAGACGCGTATACGAGCTTTGTCGAAAACGGATGGCCAGCGTTGTGTGGCCCCGCTGAATTTGGCGGCCAAGGCATGCCTGAATCGGTTGGTTTGGTAATGATGGAAATGATGATTGCTTCTAATCATTCTTGGAGTATGTACCCGGGGTTAAGTCAAGGAGCCGTTAAAACTGTTTATACACATGCTAGTGAAGAACTAAAAGCGCGTTTCATGCCGCCGATGGTTGCCGGTAACTGGACAGGCACTATGTGCTTAACAGAGCCTCATTGCGGCTCTGATTTGGGTTTGTTGAAAACATATGCTGAAGTAGACGAAGACTCTAATGAAGAGGGCGCGTATAAACTTTCTGGCAGTAAAATTTTCATCTCGTCAGGCGAACACGATATGGCTGATAATATTGTACATATTGTGTTAGCTCGACTTCCTGATGCGCCTATTGGCATTAAAGGTATTTCTTTATTCGTGGTACCTAAATTTAATGTTAATCAAGACGGGTCGCTAGGCGAACGAAATACCGTTTCTTGTGGCTCGATTGAAGAGAAAATGGGTATCCATGGAAACTCTACCTGTGTAATGAATTTTGATGGTGCAAAAGGATATCTAATCAGTGAGCCTCACAAGGGTATGCGCGCGATGTTTACATTTATCAATGAATCTCGTCTAGGCGTTGCAATGCATGGGCAAGCTCACTCAGAAGTATCATTCCAAAAAGCACTTGCCTACGCCAAAGACCGCGTTCAATTTAGAGTCAAGCCTCGTGTAATGCCCGAGAAAAATGCAGACCCTATTATTTGCCACCCAGATGTCCGCCGTATGCTGTTAACGCAAAAAGCGTTTGCTGAAGGCGGTCGTATGCTTAATATGTTTTGTGGTCAAATGGTTGATATTGAACAGTCTCCTGACTTCTCAAAAGAAGAGCATGAAGTCGCTGAAGCCATGCTTGCAGTGCTCACTCCTATCGCTAAGGGCTTTTTGTCTGAGACGTCTATGGAGACCACTAACTATGGTATTCAAGTATTAGGTGGCCACGGGTTTATTAAAGAATGGGGCATGGAGCAAGAAGTTCGCGACGCGCGTATCTCTCAGCTCTATGAAGGTACGACTGGTATTCAAGGCTTGGATTTATTAGGTCGTAAAATACTCGGAACGCGCGGCAAAGTGCTTAAGCCGATGATTGAAAAAGTCGAGACCTTCATTAAACAAAACAAGCGCAATAAATTTGCCAAGCAGCTTAAATCGTATGTAGGCACTTGGGAGTCATTGACTCGTTCAATTGGTTTCTCTGCGATGCGTAATACTGATGAAGTCAACGCAGCAGCAGTTGATTATCTAATGTTCGCTGGCTATGTCACAATGGCATATTTTTGGGCCGAAGCGGCAGTCGCTGCTGAGAAAGCTTTGAGTAATGGTGCTTCCGAACCCGAGTTCTATAAAACTAAAATCGCGACCGCTGATTTCTATTTTCAACGTATTATGCCACGCACTTTGGCGCATGAAGCCGCGATTAAAAATGGAATGGAAAGCATGATGGAAATCGACGCAGAGCACTTTGC
>CAZFVP010000055.1:0-4631 GCA_964522345.1 uncultured Gammaproteobacteria bacterium
TCAACAATCTCGCACATAAAATGAGACAAAATGTCATAGCTCATACTCTGAGTAAAAACATACAATATAATAGTCAAAATTGTGTGTAAGTAAGCGCTAGTCACCGACCATTAATACACTGCTAACACAGAACATCCCTTAATCAGTTAAACAAGGAACCACTATGTCTACTATTGTAAATCGTCGTGATCTCGACTTCTTGATGTATGAAACTCTTAAACTAGATGAGTTATTAGAGCATCAACGCTACCGCGATTATGACCGAGAGTCTATCGGTGCCATTCTTGATTTGTCCCAATCAATGGCCGAAGATATATTTCAACCTTTTGCGGGGTATTTAGATCAGAATGAACCTAGGTATGTTGACGGTAAAGTAGAGATAATTCCTGAAGTAAAAGAGGCGCTTACCGCTTATAAAGATGCTGGCCTTTTTGCTAGTGGTTACGATTACGATATGGGCGGAATGCAGCTTCCATCGATGGTGCATCAATCGCTTAGTGCAATCTTCACTACTGCGAACACCTCAGTTGCTAACTATATTTTCCTAACTCAAGGAGCGGCTAACATGCTTAATGCTTGTGGTTCTGATGAGTTAAAAGATAAATATTTGCCCAATATGGTTGCTGGTGATTGGTATGGAACCATGTGTTTGTCCGAACCTCAGGCGGGTTCTTCATTAGCTGACATCCGTACCAAAGCGCAGAAGCTAGATGATGGTAGTTACAAAATCACTGGCACCAAAATGTGGATTTCCGGCGGTGATCATGAAATGACCGACAATATCATACACATGGTTTTAGCGAAAATTCCGGGTGGTCCTGCTGGTGTTAAAGGTATTTCTTTATTTTTGGTGCCCAAACACCGAGTTAATGATAATGGCTCTATTGGTGAGGCGAATAACATTGCTCTTGCTGGATTGAACCATAAGATGGGGCACAAAGGCACGACAAATTGCTTACTAAACTTTGGTGAAAGTGGTGACTCTATTGGTTATTTGGTCGGTGGAGAAAACCAAGGTTTAGCAAACATGTTTCACATGATGAACGAAGCGCGAGTTGCGGTCGGCATGGGAGCGACCGTTATTGGTTTGGGAGGGTATCTTTACTCTCTTGATTACGCGCGTAATCGACCTCAAGGCCGTCATTTAAACAATAAAGATCCAGAGTCGCCAATGGTGATGATCTCAGAACATGCTGATGTAAAACGGATGCTAATGACACAAAAAGTGTTTGTAGAAGGGGCTCAGTCATTAATTCTCTATGCGGCTCGTTTACTCGATGAGCAAGCAACGGCTCAATCTAAAGATGAGCAAGTGCGAGCGACACTCTTGTTAGAATTGTTAACACCAATCTGTAAGTCGTGGCCATCTGAATTTTGCCTCGAAGCAAACAAATTGGCGATTCAAGTGCTTGGCGGGTACGGTTATACACGTGAATATCCCGTGGAGCGCTATTACCGCGACAATCGTTTAAATCACATTCATGAAGGTACTCATGCTATCCATGGCTTAGATATTATGGGCCGTAAAGTGCGTATCGCTGATGGTGCCGCATTGAAAGCATTAGCTGTCGAAATTACCCAAACTATTTCAGTCGCGAGTGGCCATAGCGAATTAATAACGTATAGCCAAGATTTAGCTGCGGCGATGACAAAGATTCAGACAACGTTAGAGTCGGTGAGTGAAGCACCAGACCCGTCATTAGCCTTAGCCAATGCGACTATTTTCCTAGACGCGATGGGGCATGTGGTTATTGCCTGGATGTGGTTGAAGCAAGCGATCGCTGCGCTAGAAGGGCAGAGCAGTGGCAATGCAATAGACGCCGCTTTTTACAGCGGTAAATTATCAGCCTGTAAATTCTTTTACCGTTATGAGTTACCAAAAACGATTGCCAAGTTTGAATTGGTCAGCTCACTCGACGACACATGCTTTAATCTGAACGCCGATGAGTTTATTGGTCATTAGAGAGTTTTTAGTTTGAATCTGGCGATTTATTTGCTCTGACAATAGACATAAGTGATACAAGCTATCTTTAAAATCACCTTCAAAACTATTCAATGAATTAATTTAACGCGACGTCCTAGCAATGGAATGCTAGCCTTACACGGTCTTTATGTAGTTAGTCTCGACTATAAGTTCACCGAGACTGATTAAACTACGTTTTCATTTTAGTATCTCATTGTGAGTGCTATAGAGCCCTGTAAAATTCAAGGAAATTAATCATGACCCTATTATCCTCTGCCAAAAGTATGTCTATTACCCTAATAACATTTATTTCACTTCTTCATGCAGTCAATACGAATGCAAACCCCTTAGAAGGAATGCCGTCTGGCACTTATAGTGTTGACTTAACGCATGCTAGCGTGATTTGGAAAGTTAGCCACTTCGGTTTTTCGACTTATGTCGGGCGGTTTAATGATTTTTCGGCTGATATTGCTCTCGATAGTGAGGATTTCACTAAGAGTTCGGTTGAGGTGAATATTAAGGTTGATTCACTCGATACTGATTATCCGTTCCCAGAGAAAGAGGATTTTAACAAAGTATTGGCCGAAGATTGGTTTAAGTCGGCTGATAATCCGTCCATTACATTTACGGCAACAAAGGTTAGCGAGCTCAACGGTTCAAATTTTTCAATTGACGGAGACTTGAATTTAATGGGGCAAACTCACCCTGTGACTTTGGCCGCGACTCTTAATGGTTCGACACCGTCTCACCCGTTTGTGAAGGTGCCCTTGATTGGCTTTTCAGCAACGACAACAATTGATCGTACCGTATGGGGCTTGAGTAAGTACGCTCCAAAAGTTGGAGCAGAAGTTTCTATTGAGATTGAAGGGGAGTTTTTAAACAAGGCAAAGTAAAGCGTTAAAGCTTGAAATAAAACCAGCGAAAGTCGATGCCTTCGTTGGTTTTTCTTGTCTTTCAGTTTATTTTTCCCGAGGACAAATTAGCACTATTTCGCTATCCTCAAGGTTGTACACTGCATAGTCGGCCCGACTAATTTTTTGATATTTATGTCTCACTCTAATTCGTCTCAATCAAATTCCCTCTACGATACTCTTGTATTTACCTATTCTAAATGGGTGCTGGTAGCCGTTGCTTTTTTCTTAGCAGCGCTTTGGCCGTATTTAGATGATTTCCGTTTAGACACATCCTCTGATTCATTGGTTTTGGAGAACGATCAATCGTTAAAGTATTTTCGTGATGTTGTTAGTAAATACAGCGGTGAAGAGTTGCTGATTTTGACTTATGCACCCAATGGCGATCTCTTTGCCGACGAGACATTAGCCGATATTAAAAAGCTAAGCGATGAACTCAGGGTGCTTGAGCCGGTGAGTTCGGTATTGTCGATTATCGATGTTCCTCTAACGCAAAGCCCACCGATAACACTAGGCGAGTTAGCTAGCGGCACACAAACTTTGTTGGACGAAAAAACTGATCGAGCGCTGGCTAAAAAAGAGTTTCGCGATAGCGATTTGTACCGTGACTTGCTGGTAAGTAATGATTACTCGACTACCGCTATTGCGGTATCGCTAAAGACTAACTCAGAGTTGTCTACTTTGTTGGACCGCCGAAATGCTTTGCGTCTATTGCGTGAGCAAAACGGGCTCGAGCCTGAGCAAGAACGAGAGCTGGATGAGTTGACTTTAGAGTATCAAAACAAAGACGACGCGTTTAAGGCCACACAGAGTGATTTTATCGAACAAGTCCGCGGTATTATGCAGCCGTATCAAGCAAACGCTAAGTTATTCTTAGGCGGTTTGCCGATGATTGTTGCTGACTCGGTCGCATTTATTAACTCTGATTTTAAAACCTTTGGCTTGGCTTCACTAGCACTCATTATCTTAATTTTAGCGATTGCTTTTCGTCAAGTCGGTTGGGTGGTCATGCCCTTACTTACCTGTGCGGTGACAGGTTATACTATGGTTGGTTTGTTGGGTCTATTGAACTGGCCGATTTCAGTAGTGTCGTCGAATTTTCTGTCATTATTATTGATAATCACGTTATCGCTAAATATCCATTTAATTGTGCGTTACCGTGAGCTTGCAAAGCTCGATCCTAGCTTGAGTCAACAAGACCTCTTGAGCCGAACGGTAAGGTCTAAGTTCGTTGCGTGTGTTTATACGGCGTTAACGACTATCGTCGCATTTGCATCATTGATTGTTAGTGGAATTCGGCCAGTTATCGATTTCGGCTGGATTATGTGTTTAGGCATTCTTGTTGCTGTGGTAACAACTTTCGTGGTTTTTCCTGCGTTGACTATTTTCATGCAACCCCGCCAAGTGTCCGCCAATAAAGATCCAATTAGTAAAGCAATATTAAACGGCGCACAGAGCTTACATAAGCAAGGCATAATTGTTACCGTTTTTTTTCTTACGGTTGGCGGTATCGCAGCCTATGGAATGGCAAATTTAACTGTTGAAAATCGTTTCATAGATTACTTCAAGCCGAGTACCGAAATTTATCAAGGCATGGTTGAGATAGATGCCAAACTCGGTGGCACTACACCGTTAAATATTATTATTGATGCGCCGAAAAGCTTCTTAGATAAACCTATTGAGGTTGAGGTAGTTAAACCGGTCGACGCGGTAGGGCTCGCAAGTGAAGAGGATGATTTCTTTGACGAATTTGATGA
>CAZFVP010000055.1:4731-8783 GCA_964522345.1 uncultured Gammaproteobacteria bacterium
TTTGATGAGTTTGATGACGAAGAGGGGGCTGAAAATATTGTCGCCACTTCATACTGGTTCAACGAGGGTGGTATTCGTAAGATTCAAGCCATTCAAGAATCCTTAGATTCCTTAGCCGCAACGGGTAAAGTGATGAGTCTTGCCACCACCATGAGCGTGTTTGACGGTTTAAAAAACGCGAAGCCAATGGACAACATTGATTTGTCGTTTATGTTGAACGTGCTGTCGGATTCTAATAAGCAGACATTATTCAAACCTTATATATCGGATGATGGCAATCAATTACATATTAATATTCGCGTTTTCGAAACCTTAAAAGGATTAGATCGTAATCAGTTAATTGATGATATTAGGAGTTTATTGATTCAAGAGCACAATTTAGAAGATGAACAAATACATATTTCTGGCTTATTGGTGTTTTATAACAACATGCTAAACTCTCTTTTTAGTTCGCAAATATTGACCTTAGGCACCGTTTTTGTGGTTATCTTTTTAATGTTCATCGTGCTGTTTCGTAGTATTAAACTCGCATTAATAACCATTATTCCTAACGTGTTCTCAGCGGGCGTAGTGCTCGGCATTATGGGGGTATTTAGTGTGCCACTGGACTTAATGACGATAACCATCGCGGCAATTAGTGTTGGCATTGCGGTCGACAATTCAATTCACTTTATTGATCGCTTTAAGAATGAGATGAACCAAAAAGACGACGATGTCTCAGCCATTTATGAAGCGACGAACAACGTCGGCCAAGCGATGTTCTATACAACTATTGTTATAACCACGGGTTTTCTAATCATGGTGTTTTCGAATTTTGTACCGACCATGTATTTTGGTGTGCTAACTGCCTTGGCGATGATCACCGCTTTGACTGCCAACTTGATTATGCTTCCTATGTTAGTGGCTAAGTTTAAACCTTTGTCCTAACTTCGTTTACACTCAATGCTGTACTAACTGGAAAGATTCAATGATATTTAAATATACTCTGATTGGCCTCGCGCTTGTAACATTATCTCTAAACGTTAGCTCGACCTTTGCGCAAACGGTGGTATTGAGTGATCAAGAGCAACAGATGATCGATTGGGTAGATCAGCATCGAGATGAAATTCTTGCCGAGCTGAAAGTCCACGTTGATATCAATACCGGGACCGATAATACGCAAGGTTTAAATCAATATCGCAAGTTATTAGCTAGTGAATTAGCTGAACTTGATTTTATGACAAAAGCATACTCGTCTGATGATATTGAAATATTGAGCTGCAAAGGTGGGAGTATTAAAATCGCAGATCACTTAGTTGCGACCCGAACAGGTTCAGCCAATAATCGAGTATTGATAAACGGGCACATGGACACCGTGTTCTCTAAAGGAGATGAGTTTCAAACGCTTGTTATAGAAGACAATGGGGTTTTAAAGGGCCCAGGTGTCGCTGATATGAAAGGTGGCATTGTTGTCATGATTAATGCACTCCGTGCCTTGCATCACCAAGGTTTGTTGAACAATACTAACCTTACTGTGCTGTTTAACAGTGATGAAGAAATTGGCTCACTTGGTTCAAGAAGCCTTATTGAAACTCTGGCTAAGCAACATGATGTGGGTTTAGTTTTTGAAGGTACATCTAATAATTTGGCAACCAGAGCTCGCAAGGGCCTTGGTCAAGCACGTTTGCGCATAACCGGTCGAGAGTCGCACGCCGGTGGAGCTCATGAAGATGGCGTTTCGGCTAGCCTTGAAATGGCGCATAAAGTGATCGCGATTGAAAGTTTGACTGACTACGAGCGTAAAGTCACCGTGAACACAGGGGTATTAAGCGGCGGAGAAAAACGCAATACTGTACCGGGCTGTGCTGACGCCTATATTGATATGCGTTTTCCGACTCTAGAAGACGGCGAACGGCTTAAACAAAGTATTAACAATATTGCTTCTGAGACGGTAATTGAAAATGATCAATACCCTAACTTACCAAAAGTTGAAAGTTGGGCCGTACTGCATCGACCGGTTAAAGCTGAAAACGCAAAGGTTGACGAAATCATTAGTCAGGCAATGGCAATATCGGCGGTAATCGGTGAACCAATTACCGGTACGCGCTACTCTGGCGGCGGAACCGATGGTTCTATTGCACAAGGCGTTGGTTTACCAACCATGGACAGCCTCGGTGTTGATGGCAAGGGTGCTCATTCGTCACGTGAAGAATCTACGGTTCAAAGCTTAATTGCAAGAACCAAGTTAGCGGCGGTAATGCTTGCTCGTCAATTGCATAAATAGACATGTTTTCGTGTGTGATGCAGTTTTAATATCAAGGCTCTATCATTGCACCCGCTATATCCTTAAATTTCCCATACAGTCTTATTCTTATGACCTCATCTACTAACTCAATCGAACTCAACTATGGTGAAGGTTCACCAACGCATTGCATTATTTGGTTGCATGGCCTTGGTGCGAGTGCCAATGATTTTCCTCCGATAGTTCCAGAATTGGGTTTATCGAATGACCGAACTATTCGATTTGTTTTTCCGCAAGCTCCTGATCGTGCGATAACCATCAACGGTGGTATGCGAATGCCTGGTTGGTACGATATAAAAGGTGTAACTATTGACGATAAGCAAGACGCTGTAGGCATGGCTGAATCCCAACAGTTATTAGAAGGTTTGGTTGAAGAACAGGTCGCCAAGGGCATTAGTAGCGAGAATATTATCCTAGCGGGCTTTTCTCAAGGAGGGGCTGTTGCTTACTTTACTGGTGTACGCAGTAAGCAGAAATTCGCTGGTTTGTTGGCTCTATCGACCTATTTACCATTTGACCAAAATACTAAGCGTGAGCAAAGTGGCGCAAACCTAGACACCCCAATTTTCGCGAGCCATGGTAGCTATGATGCTGTAGTACCATTGGCGATGGGCAAACGAAGCGTCGATATTCTTGGCGACTTGGGCTATTCGGTTAAATGGAAAACTTACCCTATGGAACATCAAGTTGTGATGGAACAAATTCAAGAAATAGGCTCTTGGATTAATAACGTTTTCAGCAAAGCATAATTGAGGTAAGGTATCGCCAGAGATGAGAATTGATACTAAAAGAAGTCTTTATTATCAAACCGCCAAAACTTATTCTCTTTACCACGCTGTTAGCCTTCCTGTTATGTTCTTCTCAAGCAACCTCTAAACCTGACGTTGATTCAAGTGTTGGTCGTGTAAAATTAAATCAACTTGGTTATAAACCTCGAGATATAAAGAACGCTATAGTGCCAGCTGCGATAGAGCCTAATGCTAAGAATGCAGCAACACAAACCTTTCAAATTATAGATAGATTAAGCGGTAAGCTCGTATTTGAAGGTGAATTGTCGGAGCCTAGATTATGGCCTTACTCAAACGAAACTGTTCAACAAGCTGATTTTTCTGCGCTATATCAAGCTGGTAGTTATGTATTGTCAGCCGGTAAGCAAGGCAAGTCATACGCGTTTGATATCGGTGAAAAACCATTGCAAGACGTGCACAAAGCCGCGCTTAAATCGTTTTATCTTAATCGATCAGCAATAGCGATTGATGAGAAAAGAAGTGGGTTACATGCTCGAGAAGCTGGCCACTTTGATACTAAAGTAAAGGTACACGCGTCGGCCGCCACCAAGGCGAGACCTAAAGGGACGGTACTTTCATTATCAAAAGGGTGGTATGACGCAGGTGACTATGGAAAGTATGTTGTAAATTCTGGCATATCGACTTATACATTGCTGGCAGCCTATCAACATCATACGAGTTTCTATGAAAATTTAGACCTCAATATTCTAGAAAGCGGCGATGCAGTGCCCGACTTAATTGATGAAATTAAATGGAACTTGGATTGGCTTGAACAAATGCAAGACCTCGATGGTGGCGTTTATCATAAACTCACCGCTCTGCAGTTCTCGGATATAGATGTTAGTCCTCAGAACGAGATGTCTCAACGTTATGTCATTGGTAAGTCAGTGACAGCCAGCTTAGACTACGCGGCGGTTATGGCGGTTGCGAGCCGAGTTTTTCGCGAATTTGAAGAGCGGTTCCCAGGAACATCTGAGCGTTAT
>CAZFVP010000055.1:8883-13303 GCA_964522345.1 uncultured Gammaproteobacteria bacterium
CCTCGGTAGCCGATCAAACTGATGTTCCGATTCCGGGCTTCATCGCAGGCGGACCTCATAAAGGTCAACAAGATCGCTGCGAGTATCCTAGCAAGCTCCCTGCGATCAGCTACGCTGATACGGTTTGCAGTTATTCAACCAATGAGATAGCGATTAACTGGAACGCGCCATTGGTTTATATGTTAGCAGCCGCGATAAGTACAGATTGAGAAATCATGGCGCTCTAATTATTTTTTGTGTTCGGCTGCTTGGCCTCCATATGAATATGAGGAATGCCGTCTTCCATATACATTTCAGAGGTTTTCTTAAAGCCTAGGCCGGTATAAAATTTTTCTAATCGTTCTTGAGCACCAATTTTGATTGTTTGTTCTGGGTATAAGCGATTCATTTCTTGCAATGCTTGCTGCATTAGAATTTTGCCAAGTCGCTGCCCCCGTGCAGCAGGCGAAACCACTACACGGCCAAGCGAAGATTGTTTATAGCTCACTCCGGGTTTTATTAGTCGGGCATACGCAATTAATTGATCACTATCTGTATATCCACAGAGGTGCATTGCTACTTGATCAACGTCGTCAATATCAGGGTAGGGGCACTCCTGCTCTACGACAAATACTGATTGACGTAACTTAAGGACTTCGAAGAGCTTCTGAGAAGTCAGTTCATCTAGTGTTTTGATATTCCATGAAATGTTCATATTGATCGTATCGTAATAAAGTTATCTAGGCTGCCTCTGCAGTGAATTTGCTTCGTTCAACGATAAGGCTAAATTGCTCACAAAAGAGGAGTTTATAAGGTGAATATGACAGTTTTCGCGCGCTTCCAACGCCGTACTTGAGCAAAAAATTTATTACAAAGGTTCTTTAGCTTCGTATGCAAATGGGTCGTCAAGGCTATACGAAGGTTCCGTGAACCATTTAGGGCCAGATTCAGTCATGTAAAAGTGATCTTCTAAACGAATACCAAATTCACCAGGAATACTAATCATTGGCTCATTACTAAAGCACATACCCACTTCTAGGGGGGTCTGATCGCTAGACACTAAGTAAGGCCATTCGTGAATATCCAAACCGATACCATGTCCTGTTCTATGTGGTAAGCCGGGCGTGGCGTAACCTGGCCCATAACCGTGCTCAACTAAGTAGTTTCTAGCCGCATCATCTACCTGACCACAAGGCTTGCCTAGTTGAGCGGCGTTAAAACCGGCTGCCTGACTGGCTTTTTCTTGGTTCCAAACTTCGCGGTCACGCGCGGTGGGTTCGCCGAAAACATAGGTACGAGTAATGTCCGAGTTATAGCCCTCGACCTGACAGCCCGTATCGATTAACACCATATCACCTAACTCAAGATTCTTAGGGTTACTTACACCATGAGGGACGGCTGAGTCCTGCCCGAATAGGACGATACAGAAATATGATCCTTTGCTCGCCCCGACGGCTCTATGAGCTTGATCAATAAACTGAGTGACTTCTTGAGTTGTTATGCCGTCACGAAGAATTTTCGCGGTACTCTTATGCACTTCTAGCGTCATATCTTTTGCTCGTTGAAGCAGGGCAAGTTCGCTAGCTGATTTTTTCATTCGACAGCCAGCGGTAACTGCTTTAGCGCTGACAAATTCATAATAGCCGTGCTCTTTATCATTATTTGCTTTGGTGAGGCCATCACTGATAAAGAAAGGGCAAGACTCGTCTAAGCCGACGATACCGGAGGTAAGGCCCATATTCTTAAGTATATCGCCAAACAGGGCATAGGGGTTTTCATGTTCTTGCCAGCCATGAACTTGACCATCAATCAGTTTATAGCCATTAATTGTTGCGATCTCAAAATAAGGTGCTATGTATTCTAGTTGTCCGTTAGCCGACAATACTGCTCCGACCATGCGCTCACTGGTTCCCCAACGCGTACCGGTAAAGTAGTATAGATTAGTTCCTGCGTTTAAATACACAGCGTCAATATTATTAGCTTTCATCAAAGCGCAAGCATTTTCAATACGAGCTTTGAATTCTATTTTTGTAATTGGTTCAACTTCTAAGGTCATATCGCGCAAGCGAGCCAATTCGATTTCGGCACTACTGCCACCAACACCAATAGTCATAATTATCCTCGTGTTTTATTTTTACTCGCACTGAGTATAAATAAACGTTATAAAGTTTGTTCCAAAACTAAATGCTTAGGAACACGTTTCGTGGCTACAAAACCAACGATTTATAAACTGAGGATTGCACTGTCAGACCTCGAACGCAACTACTATGATTCATTGAATTTAACTGTTGCGCTGCATCCATCTGAAACACCAGAGCGTATGATGGCGCGGGTCATGGCGTATTGTATTAATACGCAAAATGGCTTAAATTTTGCTAAAGGTTTGAGCGACACCGATGAACCCGATATTTGGGTGCGAAGTTTGGATGATCAAACCATACTATGGATAGATGTCGGCGAGCCATCACCTGAGCGTATCAAAAAGGCGTCGCGTCATGCTACACAGGTGCTAGTGTATAGTTTTAACTCTAAATCAGACGTTTGGTGGGCTCAGAACAAGTCGAAATTTGGTAGATTAGAAGTAAGTGTTTTCCGTTTTAATGACACCGAAATAGGTCGTTTAACACAATTTCTAACGCGTACAATGGACTTATCAGTAACTATAACTGGGCAGTCGGCATACGTTGCAAGCGACTTTGGAGAGGTTGAAGTAAATTGGCAAATATTACAGTCTAAAAATGTGTAATTTATTTTGAATCCAAGTGCGTTTTAATAGCATCTTATTGGTTAAGAGTGAGACTTAGACGTTTAATTTGTCGCTTTTGTCTCTATATGCTAGTCAACTGTCTTATTAGGTTGATGAGTGCCTTAACCTTTATTAGGTCAGAACTCTCGCTTAAAAACAATTAGGAATGGATTATGAAACTTGCAAGGTTTAAGCCTTTTTTCGTAGGTTTAGGAATCATATTTGCATCTGTCGCGGTGGTATTTGCCTTAAAAGCGTTAAAACCTGAGACCGAGAAAGAAGAAACAGCCAAAGCTCCATTAGTGGTGCGTACCGTAGAGGCTGTTCATAAGGAGCAGATTGTTTTCTCAACCTTTCAAGGTGAAGTGCGTGCCAAAACAGATATTGAATTGGTGACTCAAGTTACCGGTAAAGTGATGTCGGTGTCGGATAAATTTATCGAAGGTGGAGAGTTCAAAGCCGGTGAAACACTATTGCAAATTGATGACTCTGATTATTTAGTTGCGCTTAAATCAGCTCAAGCGTCAGTCGCCTCAGCTCAAGTAGACCTCGATATCGAGCTTGCAACCGCCGCAACCAATGCTAAAGAATGGCGTGAACTTCAGGGAAAGCCGATTGAGGAAGCGAATCCTCTGCGTTTAAATAAACCACAAATCGATCGCGCTAATGCGCGACTAGATGCAGCGAAGGCGGAATTAGCCGCAGCGAACTTAAATTACAATCGCACTAAAATCAGTGCGCCATTTGATGGTCGTATCATGTCTAAATCGGCGGAGTTGGGTCAATTTATGTCGCGGGGTTCGAGTATCGGTCGGGTATTCGCTACCCAGACAATGGAAGTGCGAATACCCATGACAGATGTGCAAATTAGCGAGCTCGGTTTGACCTTGGGGTATTCTGCAAATGAATCTGGAAACCAGCGTTTACCGGCGACGGTCACGGCATTGTTTGGTTCAGAGCAACGTCTCTGGCATGGGTTTGTAAGAAGCGTAGATGCTAGCGTAGATAGTACTACTCGCTTACTTTTTGCAACCGTAGTGGTAGATAAGCCGTTTGAGCAACAATCTGGTCAGTCAGTGCCACTTGTGCCGGGTCTGTTTGTTGACGTGCAATTGTCTTCGCCAAATAAGTTAGTCGGCCTAGAAGTGCCGCGCACGGCTTTGCGAAATGGCAATCAAGTTTACGTTTATCAAGATGATAAATTAGGTGTTAAAAATGTTAAGTCAGTGTACACCTCAAGAGAAATGGTAATTCTCTCAGAAGATCAAACTTCTCAATTAGCCTTAGGCGATCGTGTTATTACGTCACCCGTGCCGGGTGCCTATGAAGGCATGCCCGTTAAACTGGCTGAAGCGCTTAACACTGATAGTCCAACCCCGGAAACGATCTTAGAGGAAGAGACGTCAAGTGATGAAGCCGTTAATGACCACCCCCTAGATGATGCTGTACCAGAAGAAGTAGTGTCGCCCGAATCATCGAGCAGCGGTGCCAGTAATGTTGAACCTAGTGTGACCGAGCAAGGCTAAGGCCACTAAGTTAGGAGTAGCGAGAAATGAAAGGCATAATCAGATGGTGGGCCGATAATCACGTAGCTGCCAATTTATTAATGATTGCGATTTTAGTCGCCGGGATTGTCGGTTTTTTTAAGCTCGAGAGAGAAATTTTCCCTACCATTCCGTTTCCTGGAATGCAGGT
>CAZFVP010000056.1:0-8404 GCA_964522345.1 uncultured Gammaproteobacteria bacterium
ATAGTTTATTGATTCTACTTATAGTCAAATAACATACTCAAATCTAAGGCACGGACATGCTTTGTAATCGCGCCTGAGGATATGAAGTCAACTCCCGTTTCAGCAATTGAAGCGATGGTCTTAATATTTACATTTCCCGATGCTTCTAGATCAGCTTGATCGCCTGTCAACTCTACCGCTAAACGCATATCGGCCATACTAAAATCATCCAGCATAATTCGCTTTGCGCCAGCGTGGAGGCCACGTTCTAACTCTTCAATAGTTTCAACTTCAAGTTCAACTAAGGCGTCATTAGGCATTGATGCAATCGCGTCGGTAACGATGCGTTCTAAACTTTTACCACTGCGTAAGTGGTTCTCTTTAATGATAATGCCGTCGTATAAACCCATACGATGGTTGACACCTCCGCCACAAAGTACCGCGTACTTTTGTGCTTCTCTCATCATCGGCAGCGTTTTTCGTGTATCCAACAATCGAGCCTTGGTGTGCGCTATGGCATCAGCGTATTGCCGGCTAACGGTTGCTGTGCCTGAGAGTGTTTGCATTATATTCAATGCAGTACGCTCGCCTGAAAGAATGGGGTGCGCAAAGCCTTCAAAACGACAGAGGGTTTGATCTGGTTTTACAATGTCGCCGTCGTTCACGTGCCATTCAACAGTAATCTTGGTTTTGTGACGTTTGCCGACTTGCTTAAATACCTCATCAACCCAGGCAACACCACAAATAATTCCGTCTTCACGAGAAATTATCTTGCCATCAACTTGGCTCTCCTTGGGTGTCAGTCTAGCGGTTACATCGCCACTACCAATATCTTCTCGCAGGCAGTTTTTAACCAAACGCTTGATTACCTTTTTCTTGGGTAATGGGTGAATAGATTTTGATTCTGTCTGTGACATGTTTACTTCTCTATCGGGTAAAGTGAGTGTGCCAGAATAACAGAAACCTTTGATCTCTCAAAAAATGATCAATCCCGGATCAGATTAGAGGTAAGGCAGCGAGCACCAAGGTTACTCTGCGTCGATGAGCTCTTGTATTTTCATCTCTATGCCTTAAATTAACTTTAGAGAACTTACCGCTTTATGAGGAATCGCCATGAGAATGGACAAATTAACATCCAAATTTCAGTTGGCTCTTGCTGATGCGCAAAGTATGGCAGTCGGCAAGGACCATCAATTTATTGAACCCAGCCATGTGCTAGCTGCTATGTTCCGACAAGACGGAGGCAGTGTTCGGCCGCTTTTAGCGCGTGTGGGAGTTCAAGATAAAGCTTTAAGCGACCTTCTAAATAAGGCCCTCATCGAGATGCCTCAAGTACAGGGCCAAGCGGGGGAAGTGCATTTGTCGCAGCAGACATCGCGAATAATCAACGTGGCTGACAAGTTATCGCAAGAGCGTGGTGATTCCTTCATTTCCAGCGATTTATTTTTATTGGCGTTAGTTAAAGACAAAGACCGAGCTGGAGTACTTTTACGTGAGGCAGGCGCAACACTATCAGCGCTAAATAAAGCGATTGAAGACGTACGCGGCGGTTCTAATATTGATGATGCTAACTCAGAAGACAACCTCCAAGCACTTGAAAAATATACTATTGATGTAACTGCAAGAGCCGAACAAGGCAAACTCGACCCGGTTATTGGGCGAGATGATGAAATTCGCCGTACCATTCAGGTATTGCAGCGCCGCACTAAAAATAACCCCGTTATTATAGGTGAGCCGGGTGTTGGTAAAACAGCAATTGTTGAAGGCTTAGCGCAACGTATTGTTAATGGCGAAGTGCCTGAAGGTATTAAGAATAAACGCTTGTTGTCGTTGGACCTTGGTGCTTTGATTGCCGGTGCAAAGTTTCGAGGTGAGTTTGAAGAACGTCTCAAAGCAGTACTCAAAGATTTGTCTAAACAAGAAGGTCAAATCATTTTGTTCATTGATGAGATTCACACTATGGTGGGCGCGGGTAAGGCTGAAGGCGCTATGGATGCGGGCAATATGTTGAAGCCCGCGTTGGCGCGTGGCGAATTGCATTGTGTAGGCGCGACCACACTCGATGAATATCGTCAGTATTTAGAGAAAGACGCGGCATTAGAGCGCCGTTTTCAAAAGGTGTTAGTCGATGAACCTACGGTTGAAGATACCATCGCAATTCTTCGCGGTTTGAAAGAAAAGTATGAAGTACATCACGGTGTGGATATCACTGACCCGGCCATTATTTCAGCGGCGACGCTGTCTCATCGTTATATTACTGATCGAAACTTGCCTGATAAGGCGATCGATCTAATTGATGAAGCCGCAAGCCTTATTCGTATGGAGATTGATTCAAAGCCGGAGTCGATGGATAAACTCGAACGACAAATCATTCGACGAAAAATAGAACGTGAAGCGTTAAGTAAAGAGAGCGATGTGGCTTCTAAAAAACGGCTTGAAAAGTTAGAAGCTGAAATAGCCGATTTTGAAAAGGAGTTTGGTGAGCTAAACGAAATATGGATGGCCGAGAAATCAGCCGTTCACGGTGCTCAACATGTTAAAGAAGAGTTAGAAGCGGCGCGTATCGAAATGGACATGGCTCAGCGAGCGGGTAATTTGGCTAAGATGTCTGAATTGCAATACGCGGTTATTCCTGAGCTTGAATCTCAGTTAGAACAAGCTCAAAGTAATGAGCTTAAGGGGGCACCTAACCAGCTTTTGCGTAGTAACGTTACCGAAGAAGAGATTGCTGATGTTGTCGCTGCCTGGACCGGCATCCCTATTTCTAAGATGTTGCAAGGTGAACGCGAAAAACTTTTAAAAATGGAAGACAATTTACACAAGCGAGTTATTGGGCAGAACGAGGCGATTACCTCGGTTGCTAGCGCGATTAGACGTTCGAGAGCGGGTTTGTCAGATCCTAACCGGCCCTCAGGTTCGTTTTTATTTCTTGGCCCAACTGGTGTTGGTAAAACTGAGTTAACAAAAGCGCTGGCCGAATTTATGTTCGACACCGATGATGCAATGGTGCGTATAGACATGTCCGAATTTATGGAAAAGCATTCTGTGGCTCGTTTAATTGGCGCGCCACCGGGGTATGTTGGTTACGAAGAGGGAGGCTATTTAACCGAAGCAGTACGACGCAAACCGTATTCGGTGATTCTGCTTGATGAAGTTGAGAAAGCCCACCCTGATGTTTTCAATATCCTCTTACAAGTGCTTGATGATGGTCGTCTAACCGATGGTCAAGGGCGAACGGTAGATTTTAAAAATTGCGTCATCATCATGACCTCTAACCTAGGCTCACAACGAGTGCATGGTTATCAAGGTGATTACCAAGGGATGAAAGATCTGGTAATGGAAAGTGTAAGTGAACATTTTAGGCCTGAATTTATTAATCGTGTAGACGATATCGTAGTGTTTCACGCATTGGGGGAGGCTGAGGTTAGGGCGATTGCTAATATTCAGGTGGACATTCTACGTAAACGTTTACTGTCCCAAGAAATTAAGCTAGATATTAGTATTGAGGCCTTAGACCTCGTGGGTCAAGCCGGTTTTGACCCTGTGTATGGCGCTAGGCCATTGAAACGAAGTATTCAAGATCTCATTGAAAATCCACTCGCTGAGTATATCTTGTCTGGTAAGTTTACCGCTGGTGACCTTATTGTAGTAAACGTTACAGATAGTGCATTGAGCTTTCAAAAAGCCGTTGAGCATTAGATACTGAGCGTTCACATAGGAAGGACGCTAATGTTTTAGTCGTCTTTGTCGCTTATTTGTAGCCATGAAAAAACTAGTATCGATATCTTTAATTGTATCTTTTGTGTTTAGTACAAATGCCTTCGCTGCGTCGATTGCTTATATTCATGGGCGAGTCGCGAATGACGGTACTGTATTGGCAGAAGGGGTTGGTCAACCTTTTGATCAAATGTTGATTACTGATAGTGGTGACCGTGGCCTCTCAGTGTTTCGACAACTGGTTCAAGCCGAAGGTCATTCGATTGATCAATTTCGCGACAATGGTATTACCTTAAATTCCGAATTTCTTAATCGCTATGAAGTGATCATTTTTGGATTGCATCAAAAGCTATGGTCAGCGAGTGAGAAGAGCGCGCTCGATCGTTGGCTTCGATCTGGTGGTGGTATGTTTATTTACAGTGATTCTGCATCTGGTGGTTCTTTTCGGATCGTAGGTGCTCAGAACCCAGTAGGGCAAACCGCGACTAACAATTTGATTGCTCAATACGGCATGCAAGTGACCGTAGATCAAGCAGATGGAACGACAGCGCAAGTGGTGAATGCTAATACATCCATTTCAGGCATCAACGGTTTAGTACTTGAAGGTGAAGGCGTTTCTCCGATAGCCAGCGCTCGTAATGATTCTAATGTGGAGATATTGGTTCCCTATATACGCAGTCGTAACCCCCTTATTCCACACTCTCAAAATATTACTATCGCCGATCCTGTATATGCCTCACTCGCGTTACGACCTGTCGAGCAAGGCCATATCGTGGCTATGTTTGACCGCCAACCAATGTGGAACAACGGTCCTGGCTCGGACATCGAAGAAGAGGATAACAGAGCGATTCTTCGAGAAGTTATTAATTTCTTGGCCTTGGAGCCAGTGATTGAAAATCCACCAGACTCAATTCCTCGTAACAATGATGCTGTAATAACACCTAGCTTGCTTCTACTAGTGAAGCCTAATTGACACAGTAATCAATGCCAACTTTATTGCTTGCAAGGCGAGAAAGGTAACTGTTCCTGATTCAAAGGTTTACTTACGCCAGTAATCGCCGTATGTAAATAGTATCAAGGCGTAGCGTAAAATCGGTGTTTAGAACTAGCTGATTGTTTATGTTTAACGGGCCTTAGAGTGAAGCTGAGTTTTAGATGAATATGTTATGGTTAGTACATTATTTGAATTCCTCACAACTAAATCCCTCACCTTATGAAGTTATCTTTTATTTACCGGCTTAGTTTGTCGGCATTATCGGCAATGTTGGTGTTACCTGTTAATGCCGATGAGCTCGAAGAAGTCTCGGTAATCGGCACCCGCACAGCTCAACCGGTTTCAACGCAAGCGGCTAATGTGAGCCTGCTTGGTAGCGATGAGCTATTGCGTGTTACGCCCGTACATATTCAACAAGCCTTGAGTAGAGTGCCGGGTGTTAGTTTGCAACGCGGTAACGGTCAGGAGTCGTTGCCAGGCATTCGTTCTGCGGTTCTTACCGGTGCTGGTGCCTGTGGCAGTGTGTTGATTCTTGAAGAGGCTATACCGGTTCGTGGGGCAGGTGTTTGTAACGTAAATGAATTGTTTGATACCCATTTTGAACAGGCAGGGAGAATTGAAGTGGTACGCGGTGCGAACACATCGTTTTATGGCTCTAATGCTTTAACTGGCAGTGTCAATGTTGTTTTGCCATCTGAAGGGCGTGACCAAGCGTCTCTCGAAGTTGGTGAAAATAGTTACCTAAGGGGTAAGGCCGCTGTTTCCTATAATGGTGGTCGAGTATATGCATCGATTACTGAGGATGGAGGTTATCGAGATGACTCGGGTTATCAGCAGCAAAAATTTAGCTGGCGCCATGCGGCATCTGTCGGAAATTGGCAGTTGCAAGCCGGCGCGACTTATACTGATTTAGATCAAGAAACGGCGGGTTTTATAGTCGGGCTTGATAGTTTTCGAGATCGTGATCTTGCGCGTCAAAATCTTGACCCTGAAGCATTTCGAAAAACCAGATCACTGAGAACATGGCTCAAGGCATCGACCGAATTAGCGAGTGGTGCTCAAGTACACAGCACCGTTTATTTTCGTGATACGGATATGGATTTTCGGCTGCATTTTTTACCGGGAGACCCGCTAGAGCAAAATGCACAAACAGGAATCGGTTGGCAGTCAGCGATCACGTTTACACCGAGCGATTCGTTGAACTGGGCTATTGGCTTTGATGGAGACATTACCGATAGTGAACTTCGCCAAACTCAAGATGAACCAACTCAAGGTTCGGCCTTTTTGACCGAGACGATTCCAACTGGGGTTCATTATGATTATGAGGTAGATGCGCAGCAAATAGCGCTGTTTACTCACGCTGATTGGTCGATCTCGGAGCAATGGCGAGTGGTCGCCGGCGCTAGGCTAGAACGCACCGACTATGATTACGATAATCTTAGCCTTGACGGACGCACTCGTGACGACGGAACCGAATGTGGCTTTGGTGGCTGTCGATATAGTAGACCGGCGGATCGTGAAGATGATTTTACTCATCTGTCTCCTAAGTTAGAGCTCCATTATGTTGCAAACGACGCGTGGAAGTTTAGCGTGAGCTTAGCCGATTCATTTCGAGCACCTCAAGCAACCGAGTTGTATCGATTGCAGCGCGAGCAAACGGTGGCAGATCTAGATGTCGTGGAATCGGTAAGCGCAGAGCTAAGTGCGCGCTATCAAAGTGATAATTTGCAATTTAGCGTTTCATTATATCGTCTTGATATTGATAATTTGATTATTCGCGACAGTGACTTCTTTAATGTCGACGGTCAAAGCACTTTGAGTCAAGGCATCGAGTTCTCACTCGACCAAAGACTAAGTGAACAATGGTCATGGCGTGCGGTGGGTTCCTACGCTGACCATGAATATACCTCCGACTTGATTATTGGTGGGCAAAATTTCAATGGCAACACAGTCGATACCGCGCCTGAGTTTTTTGGTAGTTTCTTTCTTACCTGGCAACCGAACCCTAAAGCGAGCGTCGAATTTGAAGTTCAACACGTAAGCAGTTATTTTCTGGACCCAAGTAATGATAATGAGTATGAAGGTCATACACTGCTTAATGCAAGAGCGGACTATCAGTTAGACGATCATTGGGGTTTTGCCTTAAGAATGCTCAATGTGGCGGACCAACGTTATGCTGAACGAGCTGACTTCACCAGCTTCACAGATGAGCGTTATTTCCCAGGAGAACCCCGTTCAGTATTTGCTGAGGCTCGTTATCGTTTTTAACCCACGTTGACAAAATATCTGCTATTGTGATTCTTACAATATAAAGAGGAACTCTAAGAATGAGAATATTTATTCCGTGCATACAGTAAAGACGCTTATTATCGGCTCAGGGTTTGGAGGGCTTTGTATGGGTATTAAACTCAAGCAAGCAGGTCTAGATGATTTTGTAATCCTTGAGAAAGCCAGTAGTCTCGGTGGTACCTGGCGTGAAAACACCTATCCTGGTGCGGAATGTGATATTCCTTCGGCACTATACAGTTATTCGTTTGAGCACAACTCCGACTGGCAGTTTAAATGGTCTGGTCAAGCTCAGATTCTTAAGTATCAACGTGATACGGCTTCGAAATATGGATTAGATAGGCATCTTAAGTATCATCACGAAGTTAATTCTTTGGTATTTGACGAAGCTATCCAGCGCTGGACAGTGAGTACTGTCAATGGAGAGGAGTTTCAAGCACAGCACGTAGTCTGCGCTATAGGACAATTACACAAGCTGTCGACCCCTAAATTTACCAATGCCGATCATTTTAGAGGTGATGTATTTCATTCGGCTAAGTGGGACCACTCGGTGGACTTAAAAGACAAAACGGTTGCGGTCATTGGCAACGCGGCGAGCGCGGTACAGTTTATTCCTGAAGTCGCTAAGCTTGCTAAGCACCTTACTATTTACCAACGCAGTCCGAACTGGGTATTAGCTAAAGTTGACCGGCCTTATGCTGAGTGGGAACAACGTGTATCGGCTAAGTTTCCCTTTATCGCCACGCTTTATCGCCGCTTTATTTGGATGCTTGGCGAGTATGGCGTGCTACCCGCTATTAAGGGTAATCGTTTTTCTCGTTGGGCGGTTAGAAAAGCGTGTTTAGCGAATTTGAATAAGCACGTGAGTGATCCGGAGCTACGTCAAAAGCTGACACCAGATTATCCGGTTGGTGCCAAGCGAGTGCTGTTCAGTGATCACTATTTCCCCGCGTTGGCGCGTACCAACGTCAGTTTAAATACCAATGGAGTCGCTGAGTTTACACCGACAGGTGTATTAGATACACAAAATGATGCGGTTGATGTTGATGTCATCATTTATGGAACAGGCTTTCAAACTAACCCTTTTCTAGCTGACATTGATGTTAAAGGAGTTGGTCAACGCAGTATTAGAGACGCATGGAGCGAAGGGGCGCAAGCTTACCTTGGAGTGTCTACTAACGGTTTTCCGAACCTGCATCTGTTGTACGGGCCGAATACGAACCTAGGGCATAGTTCGATTATCATTATGCTTGAAGCTCAAGCCGATTACGTTATACAGGCGATGAGCTATCTTGATGAAACCGGTAAGCAGACCTGTGACATAAAAGATGATGTCGAACAAAAATACAATCAAGAGCTTCAATCAAGGTTGTCTAATATGGCCTTTAGCAAGGTTGCGCAGAGTTGGTATAAAGACGGAAACAAAGT
>CAZFVP010000056.1:8504-13244 GCA_964522345.1 uncultured Gammaproteobacteria bacterium
CTAATATGGCCTTTAGCAAGGTTGCGCAGAGTTGGTATAAAGACGGAAACAAAGTCACCAACAATTGGATGGGTGGCACTCGCGAATATGTTAAACGTTTGAAAAAAATAGATATGTCGGCCTACACAATAAAGTGAGAGCATAAGTAGATAAAAAATAAAACTAATAATTAGAGGAGTAAGATGAGCGAGAAAAGAAAACTTTGGGATTTTGTTTATGATGAATGCGGAGTCGAAAACCCGCCACTCGATGAGAAGGCACTTAGTATCTATGTTGAGGAGCACGCCAATACTATCCCAGACTTTCCAGCGGTCCGATATTTTAATCTGGAGATCAGTTATCAGGAATTAAATAAGCAAGCGAATAAATTGGCAAATGTCTTGGTCGACTTTGGTGTTACTAAAGACGATGTTGTTGGTTTTCATATGCCAAACATTCCTCAATACATTTTGGGTTTTTTAGCGGTTGCGAAAATAGGCTGTGCGGGGTCGGGTGTGTCGCCGATGCTGGCGCCAGCTGAACTGAGCTATCAAGTCAATGACGCCAAGATCAGTGTTCTCATCTCCTTAGATTCACTTGCCAACGCCAGCATTGTTGCTATGCCTGATAGGCCAGAATGTTTGAAGACCGTAATCGCTACTGGTGCCGCAGATTATTTGGCACCAAGTGACTTGGTCTTACCAGAGATCGACGGTGTTCGCGTAGAGTCTTTTTTAACGTTAATGGAGAGCGCCAGCGACCAGTTTGAACAGCGTGAAGTGCATTGGAATGATACGTATTTAATTCAATACACGGGTGGAACCACCGGAGCGCCGAAAGGAGCTATGCTTTCAGTTCGTAATATTGTGCGTTGCTCAGCGACACAATATTCTTTTTTGCCAATGACTCCGGGCAAAGATTCATTTTTAACACCGTTTCCGATGTTCCATATTGCCGGCGCGGGTGCCGCAGTCAGTGGCTTGCGTTATGGCGGGACTGCCGTTTTAGTGCCAGACCCTCGTGACCTCGATTATATTTGTGATCAAATGTTAGCTAACCCTCCGCACTACTTTGGCGCTGTTCCCACATTGCTTCAGATGTTGTTGCAAAACCCCAAGTTTCATCAAATCGATTTTTCTCAATTAAAGATGGCGGTAACTGGTGCGGCCCCGTTGACGTCAGACGATCGGCGCAAGGTAGAAAAGGTCATTGGTGTTAATAAATTGTGTGATGCCTTTGGTATGACTGAGACCGCGCCTGTCTACATAGTTAATCCACCTCAGCGCGTTAAGCCAACGGCCTTAGGCATTCCTGTCCCGGGTGCTGATGTAAAGATAATGGACGTAGAAACCGGCACTCAAGAAATGCCTCTTGGAGAACATGGTGAAATTGTTACCGCAGGCCCACATGTGATGAAAGGCTATCTAAACCTCCCAGAAGAATCAGCCAAAGCGATGCGTGAGTTCGACGGTAAGACCTGGATGTTCACCGGTGATGTGGGGTTTATGGATGAAGAAGGTTATGTCACGATTTCTGACAGAGCCAAGGATATGTTGATTGTGGGAGGTTTTAAAGTATTCTCTGTAGAGCTCGAAGATAAGTTGAATAATCTTGAATACATAGCAAATACTGCCGTCGTTGGTATTGCTGATGAGGCGCGGCCCGGCAACGATGTTGTTAATTTGTTTGTAGAGTTAATGCCCGATAATTTGAGCGATGATCATGAGAATTTACGGGACGATATAATTGCCTATTGTCGCGAGAATATGTCGCCTTATAAAGTGCCGAAGAAAGTGCATTTTATTGATGCTATTCCGTTAACCAGTATTGGCAAGCTTGATAAGAAAGTGCTTCGTGAAAAATTAGAGAGCGGGGAGCTTTCATAAAGTAATTTATCATTACGCAATGAAAAAATTCAAATTTATTCAAGAAGCTGCCACCAAACGTAAAGGTGGTAAAAAAGAGCTTGCGCGTTTACTTACCAAGCCAATTTCGCCAGTTCAACTAGCCAAGGTCAACGATGAACGCTACCTAGCTCAAATGACTCGCTGTGTGTTCAACGCAGGGTTTCATTGGCGAGTCATCAGCGCGAAATGGGACGGTTTTGAAGAAGCCTTTCATGGTTTTGATTTAGCTCAGTTACTTACTAAGTCGCCAGAGGAATGGGAGGCTTATATCGAAGACACACGAATTATTCGTAATTGGCAAAAAATTCAAACGGTTTATCATAACGCCGCAATGGTTGATGAAATAGCCGAAGAACACGACAGCTTCGCTAAGTTCTATGCTCATTGGCCGAGTAGCGACCAGGTTGGTTTGATGAAATATTTACATAAACACGGTTCTCGCCTAGGCGGTAAAACAGCTCAATGGTTCATTCGTTTTACCGGTAAAGATGGCTTTGTACTGAGTGGTGATGTTATCACCGCGCTCATTGCCAACGGTGTAGATATAAGCGATAGAGCAAGTAGTCAAAGAGATTTAAAACGCGTGCAAGAGGCTTTTAATGAGTGGCACCAGCAGACTGGCTTGCCCTATACTCATCTAAGTAAAATTTTAAGTTATTCGGTTGGCGATAATGTCGCTGTTGATGTGCTTGAAGGCTATCAGGGTTCGCAGAGCATTACGTAAACGCGTTTAGATTAGTAAGGTAGTTTTACACTAGCATGGAATGAAGACTAAAAACTTTTGTTTGTAGTATGTTTGAAAAATGAATCAAAATATAAGAAAGGAACTTGTTATATGAAATTACTTTTGCTTACCTTTACATTGCTGTTGCCGTTAACGGTTGTGGCTGAGCCGGTTAAGTACGCCGATCGTTTGATGCTTGAGTCTAAGGTGTTTGGAGAGCCTCGAGAGATTATGATTTCGTTGCCTGAATCTTTTGAGAAAAGCACGAACACTCAATACCCAGTGGTTTACGTTGTGCGAGGGTAACTTGATTTGCTGTCTGTGGTGGTGGCTTTAATATGCTTGACGCAGAAGCACCTGAGTTGATTGTTGTTGGGGTAAGCGGTACTGGCGCGGAGTTTTTTCCGGCTGAAGAGGGCGAACAGAGTAAGTTTTCTAAGTTGCTACACAATGAAGTCGTCCCTTATATTGAAAAAGAGTATCGCACTGCGCCATACAATATTTTGCTTGGTCATTCTGCTGCGGGGAAATTTGTCGTCAATGATTGGCTTGGGCGAGGTGGTGATTTCTCAAGTTACTATGCGATTAGCCCTGAATTACACGATGGTGCTATAAACGCTCGCGCGAAGTCTGTGCGCAAAGTAGATGTGTCAGAAAAAGGTTCCCTATTGATTTCTATGGGGCGGGAAGACAAGCGGATGCAGACAATGTTTGATGAACTAGAAAGTCTTAGTACTTTAAGCGAAAAAGCCTCTTTTATTCAGTTTGAAGATCAGACCCATATGAGTGGTAGGGTGCATACAGTAATGGCAGGGTTGCGTGGCTCTTTTGAAAACTGGAGACCCTCAAGAGAGATTGAGTCAGGCAAATTTGAAATTCTACAGATGCACTATAAAGAGTTGAGTGAACGATATGGTTATGAGGTAAGTATTCCTATAGAAACAATGAAACGTCTCAGCGCATTTGATAGCGCCTCGAAAGACAGTGAGAGGTGGGAAAACGCATCTAAGGTTGTTAAGCATGCGTTAGCCAAAACACCGGATCACGTAGATGAGTTCGTTAGTATTTCTGATGAAATGCTGGAATACGGAATGGTTGATGGCAGTAAACGTTTGATGTCTTATATTTGTGAACAATCATCCGCGCATGTTCGATGCAACGAGTGAGCCGCAATTCGTGGTGTCTTAATATTAGGAAATTAAGTTATCTTAAATAACTCACCTTTTGTATTGATTTTAGGATGTGGTCGCAGTGGCACCTCAATATTTGGAGAGCTGTTCGAGCAATTGCCGAATTATCACTATTACAGCGAACCGAGTTTCGAAACCGTTCTTGATTTGGACTTCGCTAACCCAGTTGCGGTCAAAGTGCCGACCGAAAGTCATGGGCACCTTGCCACTCCCGGCTTGTCTTTTCCATTGCCTACCTTGCTCTCACACGTGCCTGCCTCGAATCGTGTTTATTGGCAAGTTAGACACCCCTTAGATACGATCGCGTCTCTTAAAGTGGGGATTTCTAAAAATTGGGGGCATCACCCTAGGCCGCCCGACTGGGAAGATTGTTTGTCATTACCCTTGGTACAACGGTGTGCTCATCATTGGGCATATATTAATACAATAGGCTATCAAGCGGTCGAGAACCTCGCTAAAGTGTGTAAATTTGAGGATATGTTAGCTGACCCACACAAGTTCAGCCAAAATATCTGTGTAGATATAGGCTTGAATATAAGCTCATGCGCTAGCGAACTATCATCGTGGTCACGGCGAGTACAAAATACAAATAATAGTAAGTTTATCGAAGCAAAAACTTCCAGAGCTTACTCTACTACAGATCACAACGTTCGCATTGGGCGATGGCGGGAAAATCTGAGTGGCGATGATTTAGAACAAGTTGTCCCTATCGTACGAAAAGCGGCAAAACAATTTGCTTATGAGTTGCCTTAGTATTTTTCCACATCGATTCGATGTGTTGCTAGGCTGACGGTTGCTACTGTATGAGCGCAAAACAAAGGCCTCGACGAAACCGCCAAGGCCTTGTTTGCCATGCTTAAAAATTGAACTTAGACGGGCTTCACGACAAACAATAAGTCTCCTGAATTCACCTGGGCATTATTCGCTTGATTTACTCGCA
>CAZFVP010000057.1:0-13219 GCA_964522345.1 uncultured Gammaproteobacteria bacterium
TCTATGATGAAAGTTAGCCATAACTGATCATTGAAGCCGGCTTGCTTGATAGCCTATGAATAAATTTCAGTCTATCTTCGGCGCATCTAAAGAAGAGTCAATAAATAAAACTTGTTGTTTTATTAGCGGTGGATTTTAACAGAATATACGTTAACCCGAGCACAGAAGGTTTAGTAGAATCGTTACACTTGAGCGATTACCATTAACTTCGGTCTGTGCAAGGTACAAACGCCGGCAGGCTCCGCATTTGCTCTGAAGAGTACGCGATGTTTCCAAAAAGCATTGGGTAGTAAAACTCTCGTAGCTTTAAGTGAAAACTTCGAACACAGCTATCATAGCGTTGAAAGGAGGCAACATCCGTATTCGCGGCTCGTGATAAAAAACGTTTTGTTAATAGTGACGGTGATGCGAGTGATACTAAACCCATCGCGTGGTCACGGCGTGCAATTCCGGAGCGTAGTTGTTCAGACAGGCGTTCAACGTTCTGGTCGCCGACTTGTTGAAACGCGTAATACCATTTCCATTCAAATGCCTTGGTGATTTCAGGTGAATTTACCCATTGCGGATGACGTTCAAAAAATGGAACCATCGTGGCTTCTTTCGGAAGGTCCCAAGCATCGTTGACCGCTTCGCGTTGTGCCAACAAAATTTCACCGCCTTTAGGTACAGTAATTACTTGTTCTACAACAAGTTTACCGCCAACCGGTATAACAACTGAGAAAATAAACCAACAACCCAGAAGCAACGCTGCTGTTGTTGGTCCGGATTCAACACGCTTAAAAATAATTTGAGCAATGAAGCTCCAGAAGACGAGGTTGAAGGCCACGGCACTAACCACAAGCATCACATCCCAAAAATCAGCACCATTTATTACTGCTGAAACAATAAAAGGCAGGATTATGCCTATAAAGAGTAACGCTGACCGTAGTGATGCACGAACACGGAGTAGTTGATTGCCGTTTCCGCTGGTCACGGATAAGAACGCCCAGCGGTTATTGCGTATTTCGCCAGCGCGAAGATCGTATAAAAGTAGAATAGACAATAGTGGTAGCAAAAAGGCCGCGACAAACGTGAAGTCTAATTTGCCAATTCGAGACAGTTCCGGATTACCGGAATCGGTTTCATATATCTGGCCTTCTAGCGCCAGCATGCGTACACGGTGTTTCCAAGGTAAATCGTCACGAATGCCTCGCGAAACAAAAGCGAGAGAAGAGGGTGGGTCATACGTGAAGTGAAAAGCATAATAGGCCGCCCCACCTGCATCGCTCTGACTAGCTAAACTGTGGTCTCTATCTTCGTTAGCCAACTTTTTAACTCGTTCAATCGTGGCTTGCTCGGCGGCAGATTCACTCAGCCCAGTAGCAACCGAATAAATTGATAATGCTGTGATTCCTAGAAGCGTAAATAAAACCACTCGGTCTCGCAGCGCAAGTCCCAACTCACGACTCAGTTCACGAAATAAACTATCCATGGTCAGCCTCGGATAAACGGCGTGCACCTAAAAAACCTAAGAAAGAAAATATTAAAACCCAAACCAAGAAGACCAAAAAGCTCTGACGCAAGCGTTGCAGCCTCTTTGCGGCTGTGTCAGCTTCAAAACGAAAATCGTTTAATACGCTCCAATTTTCAGCAGAAATTCTAGAGCGCTGGCTCGAAGCTTCGTTTTTATTTCTATTAATATCATGGGCGTAACTCAATTTTTCTGCGTGAGCTTGGTTTAGGTTTTGCACAAATTCAAATCGAACCGCTTCGGCTTCTCTTAAGAAACGGTGATGAGTTTTACCATCAGTTCCCGCAGCGATCATTGAAGCGGACTGTAATATTAGAAACGGCGAGACAAATTCGAATAACTTCACGAAGTCTGTCTGCCCAACTTGTTTCGCCATACGCTCTTGAGCAAACTCATTGATAATATCGGTAAGCTCAGCTTCACTGGTTTGTGCAACGACACCTCGAAAGTTAACGGGTAAATCTTCTACTCGCTCAACGCCGTATTGTTCAAACAGGTTCGCTTTAAGCCGGTTGAAGGCCGGATCATTGGCGTTATGGCCATCGCCAACTGATCTCAAAGCAACAAGCACATCCATATCCATTTCAATTTGGCTCGCGGTTGGGATTGCGGTATTCGCGATGCTTGCTACAACCCTTGGAGATACGATACAAAGAATAGTCCAAATTGTAAGCATGATGAGTAACGAGGCTGAAGTGCTCCTCGACCATGTGGAAACTGCTGAGATAATTAACACCCATGTTAGTAAATACAATGCGTAGATTGCAAAGAACCCAAGGCCTATACTATTCAAGCTGTCAGAAAGTATGACACCAATCAATAGAGGTAACAGCATTAAGAGCGCGACGCCGATCAACGCTAAGGTTTTGCCAAACCAGATTGAGACAGGTGAAATTCCGGACGTTATCAATTGTCGGTCAGTCACGGCTTCACGTTCACGTGCGACAACACTAAAGCCCATTACGATTAGAACAAGAGGCACAAGCAATTGGTAGGCTAGCGCGGGAGTCAATTGAGCAAATGGCCCAGCTTGCGCTCCGTCATAGTTTGGTGAAAACGTTGCTGTATTCTGGCGATGCCCTTCTAAGAACATCACCGTGCCAGTATATGAATCAACACCAGGATCAAGTGCCGCAAGCGCTGTCGGCGTTCGAAAAACGTAGTGGCCATAGTGCACCATGCGGTGAGGGTGCCGAGCAGGTTGATCGCGAAACGTTTGCTCTGCTTTTACTTGCATGGATTCACGCGTATTCTTTTCTTGAGCCTGCTGGCTTAAAGACGCAAATACGGAGATGCATACCAAAATAAGCGCCAATACGGCGGCGGCGGCGCCCAGTTTGGTTCTTGACCAATAACGCCACTCCTCGATTGCAATTGTGATCGTCGCACTCATCATAAAGCTCCTGATGAAAAGGCAGTGTGTACCTCATCGGCTGAAATTTGACTGCCTTTGCTTGCTTCGAACATTCCAACCAATTCACCGTGCCGAAGTAAGCCAATACGATCGGCTACTTGGCAGGCTCCATACACGTCATGCGTGACCATTAACACAGTTGTACCGCCTTGAGATAGCTTAGTGATGAGCTGGTTAAACTCATCTATCGCCACTGGGTCTAGCCCAGACGTTGGTTCATCTAGAAAGAGAATAGGGGCCTGACGAAGAATTGCGACGGCAATAGCTACTTTTTGTCGCATTCCTTTTGAGTAAGAAGACATTCGCTGGTCACGCGCCTCGGGCGCCAAGCTCACTTGATTAAGCGCGGCTTCTATATCTTCTATACTGCGCTTCGCTTTAGCCAATGACAGAAAGTACTCAATGTTTTCTCGGGCGCTTAAATGCGGATACAAATTAGCGGATTCTGGTAGATAGGCGATTGCGCGACGTGCGGAAGCGACGTCAAGCGCCACCTCCACACCATTCACCTTGGCAGAACCTTTCACTGAGGTTAGAAATCCGAGGAAAGCCAGCAAAGTAGTTGATTTGCCGGCTCCGTTGCCTCCTAAAAGACCAAAGACCTCGCCCTCGCGAACAGAAAAAGAAAGGTTTTTTACCACTGCCTTGTCGGCGCGGTTTATCGATAAATTTTCAGCTTCAAGAGTTATCATTGTGCAGTAATTTTAATATAGTTTTTAACGTTGGATAGTTCGTTACTAGCCGTGTTGACGCCTATTTGACCAATAGGACAGTTTGTTTAAGCTCAATTTACAGTCACGAACAGGTGTAAACACGACCAATACGGGTCTAACTTAGCAAGTGATTTTCATGATAGTGTTTTTCTTTCAAACTAGTCTGCCTCACGCTCACGCGATGCCTATAGATGCGACACGTTGTGAGGGAGTTGTTTCGATTTCCCGCATTGTATTTTTTGGCGTTAATACAATGCGGGAATCAGGGGGAAAAGATTAAAAGAAATAGCTAGCCGTTAGACGAAATTGTCTCGGTGTGCCAGGTTGTACCCATACGTTAGCGAACGAGTTTGTGAAGAAAGTCTCATCAAAAACATTGTCGACGTCTATTCGCACTGCGAATTTATCGCTTGGTCTAATCTCACCAAATACACGTGCAGTCGTGTAACTCGGTAAGTTAAAGTCAAACCCTGTGAAGCCTGCACGCTCATCTACGTATAGTACACCCGCGCCGACTTCAACGGGCATTTTAGCAATATTCAACCCCTTGCTTACTTGAACGCTAAGTTGATTTTCAGGTGAGTTAATCAACTGATCACCAGCTTCAACTAGAGCACCGAAATTCGAATCTGGATTACTGCTCGTGAAGACAGCATCAGTATAAGCATATGAGACCCATAAATTAAAATCGTCGCCAAATGTTAAGTTAGCATCAAATTCAATCCCTTGGCTCTCCGCTTCACCGGCGGCTGCCAAATTAAAACCACCCGCGGCTTGTGCTGCAAGGCTAGTATCATTGACAATATTATTACTCTGGTCTACTTGAAACGCCGTCAGCGATATTGTTCCAATATCCAGTTGCGCTTTTATGCCAATTTCCGTTGATTCGGTAATATTAGGATCGAATTGGTTATCCATAAAATCGGTCCCAGTTTGCTGCCGAAATCCCTCACCATAAGAAGCATAAACGCTAACGTTATCGTTAATTAGATATACGGCACCGACTTGTGGTGAGACACGTGTATCTTCTATGGTGGGCTCACCATTAAGCTCTTGTTCGAAATCATCGAATCGAGCGCCTAACCGAATTTGGAATCGATCGGTAATATCAATCTGATCTTGAACGTAGATGCCAAAGCCTTGCAGGAGTTCATCAGTGTCTGTGTTCGGACCTGGTATTGGCGTATCAAATTGGCCAAAAACAGGAGTTAAGACGTTTAAAAATAGAAAAGCTTCAGGGTCTAACGTTGAGATATCTGTGCTTGGGTCTGTGCCGATAAATGGACCACGAAAGCGTTCTATAAATATACTACTTTCAAACTCGTCATAATCTGCGCCGACGATAAAACGGTGCCTAAGACTTCCCGTATTAAACTCGCCCTCTAATTCTGCTCTTAGCACCGTGTAATCGGAATCGAAATCTCTAGATCGGAAGAATCGCGAAAGGGTTTGGCCATCTAAAAATAAGGTCTGGCGTCCATCAAAATTTGGCTCCGTAGCGTCACCAAGTAATGATGTTTCCCGGAAACCAACACCTGCTAACACGCTCCACGTATCTGAAAGGTCATGTTGAACTTCAAACTGATGACCAACCACTTCAAGGTCAATGGGGCCATCTCCCGGCTCACCCGTAAAGGTTCTGCGTGGGGTAAAACCGAACTCCTCTGTGAATGATACACCGCGATCTTGAGGTATTGCTTGATCGGTGTATTCCAGCTCATAAGTCAGACGAGTGTTGTCTGATGCTTGCCATACTACTGATGGGTATAAACCAAATTTCTGAGTTTCAACCGTGTCTCGAAAACTCTCCGCGTCTTCGAAAAAACCAACTATACGGAAGCCAACTTGCTCATTTTCTCCTAATACGGTTTGATAGTCGGCACTAACTCGTTGTTGATTCCAGCTGCCGATCGTAGCTTGAACCTCTCCACTGGTTTCAAATTTTGGGCGCTTCGTAACCAAATTAACGGTTCCACCTGGCTCACCACGACCAAATAAGGCGCCGCGAGGGCCTTTTAATACCTCAACAGATTCGATGCCAGCAATGTCTCGTGGGCCTGCAAAGCCGCGACCAGCGTTAAATCCGTTCAACAAAAAGCCGCTTGGTAGATTGATATCTCCAGAGAAGCCACGCACTGAGAAGCTATTCCACAGCCCGCCGAAGTTATTCTGTCGCGCTACCGATGCGGAAAGATCAAGTGCCGTATCGAGATTTAGTACACCCGCATTTAAAAGCAATTCAGCGTCAAGAATGACTTCTGATTGCGGAACTTCAAGGTTTTCAAAGTCGCTAAAGTAAGCGCGCTTGCCTTCGACCACGATAGTCTCTGTGGCTGGGTTTTGAGCGTTAGCGACACCAACACATAAACTTAAATTGACAGCGGCGGCTATCATCACGTTTTTAGTTTTCATTTTTAATCAGAACTCTTAATATAGTAATTACGCTCAACGAGTTTATTTTGAACGTAAAAGAATTAATTCATGTAGTAAGCCTATATCTGCCCGTTAATTAACCAGATATAGAAAGGATTAAACCCAACAAATACAAGCTTTTAATCGCTTGCGAGGCTTAAATTCTCCGTGGCTCGCCACGAAATAGGTTTTTGCCTGCAAAAAGATACCCCTCTGCTCGCACTAAAAAGTGCCTACTTTTGGTGCCGCGGGGAGTTTCATTTGATGAGAGAGGCTCTAGGAGGCGCCCGAGACCTTTGATTAAAAATTACTGTCGTATTGACTAAAAAGGGGGGGGAAGTGTCAAAATCTATTTGACTATGCAAAGGAAACTCGGAAATAGCCTCAAATAAAATGACCGCTTTATTTGATCCAAAAGAGTTCAGCGCCTCACAAAACTCTGTTTGCTCGTGTTCACTATGAGTGAGGTCGTGGGCTAGGCCGAGCGACATTGTAGCAACCATGAACACACACAGCGCAGCGATCGACGCGGCGCGTGTATTTGTAAGAAGTGACTTTCGGCTAACCATATTGTGATATTAACATATGTTATGTTATATCGTTGTCACTTGTTGATGATGTTGTGAGTTTTTGAACTTAGGAGCGTTCGAAACTGAAGTCATTTAGCGTACCGATTTTGCTTGTTTGTACGCCTGAAATGCTGGAAAGGATGCAACTAATACGGTTGTAACGATAATCGATATGGCGATTATTGCGCTGTTGACGGTAAACAAGTTGGTACTGAGGTGTAAGCCGAGTTGCGTCGATATCTGTTTCTGCGCAATGGCTAACGAAAGGGTGAGTAAGGCACTGCCTGCAAGAACGCTGGTGATACTGATCAGCAGGGCTTCAATTTGAAATAATATAAATAGAAACCTAGGAGGTGCCCCTATAATTCTCAATAAATGAATTTCGCTTTTGCGTTCTCTGATAGAGGAAGCCATCACTGCCGCGAGGCCTAACACAGCCGCGACAAATACCATTGACGAAATTAAGGCTAAGGTGCTCTCGAGCATCGACATCATGCGCCAAAGCTCTGAAAGAGCTACCCCCGGCAGAATAGCCATTAACGGCTCGCGCTCCATTTCATTGATTTCTCTTTGAAGACGAAATGTAGTCATACGGGATTTTAGCCCGACGATAAAAGCGGTGATGCTATCAGGTTGAAGCTCACCATCGCTTGCCTTGCTATCTTGGTGAATGGCTTCAATGCCTTCGAGTTTAACATGTACAGTTTGATCAACAGGTGTGCCAGTTGCTGCCAGAATGCCCGTGACGACGAAGGGGTGTTGGTCGTGGGCGGTAAAACTGGTATCGCTGATTCCATGAGATAGAACGATAGGGTCGCCTAGCTGATAGTCCAAACTTGCCGCTACCTGTGACCCTAATACAACGTCGTAAACGGCGACGAATTCACTGCCTTGAGTAAAGCTTAGTGTTTGCTTCTTACCGTACTTAAAGTGTTTGAAGTAATCACGAGTTGTTCCGAGCACTCGAAAGCTTTTGTGTGAATCTCCTAACGATATTGGAATAGTCCAGTCTACACTGGGGTTGGTGGCGATTTCTCGATAAGAACGCCAACTAATATTGTTGACCGGTGAGCCCAGTCGAAATACGGAGTACAGCAGTAGGTTAAGTTGGCCACTTCTCGCACCCACAATTAAATCTGCGCCGGAAATCGTGCTAGAAAAGCTCTCTTTGGATTCTTTTCGAATGTGTTCGACACCAAGTAACACGAAGATACTAATTGTCATTGCAATACAGGTTAATACAACCGAGCTTTTTCTATCGAGTAAGCTTTTTGTAGCGAGCCTTATTAACATTGGATTATGCCTCTTTATTAATATCCGACATTGAGTCAACGCGATTAAAGTAGCGACTCAACGAGAGGTCATGACTAACAAAAATGAGTGTCATATTATGAGTGTCAGCGGTTGTCATTAAAATCGACATGAAATTGTCACGGTTGTCTTGGTCCAACGATGAGGTTGGCTCATCTGCAATAAGAAGCTTTGGTTTGTTAATAATGGCTCTGGCAATCGCTACCCGTTGTTGCTGGCCGACACTTAATTGGTTAACAGGTTTGTGCCATTGCCTCTCTGCGATATTGAGTTCTAGCAAGAGAGGTTCAACTTTAAAGTTATCACTTTCTTTGTGAGAATCCTGCGCGAAGTAGTGTGATAGTCTGATGTTGTCGATGGTCGATAGGTAGGGAATTAAATTGAAATTTTGCGCAACGTAACCGATTTGAGTGGCTCGAAAATGGTCTCTTTGCCTATCTGTGAGGCTTTCTAAAGCATGCCCAGCAACCCAAATTTGACCACTGTCAGAACTAAGAATGCCGCTCAATAGCTTCAATAATGTTGATTTTCCGCTACCGGAACTGCCAATAAGCAATACACGTTCTCCCTCGCTCACGCTCCACGAGTTTAGGTTTAGTATAGGTAGCTTAGATTCGCCCGAGTATCTAAATTTAACTTGATTTAGAGCGATGAATGGATCGTTGCTATTGGAACTCATAAGTTATTGGTCTAGTATCTCGTATATTTATGTAATAGTATAACATTGCGTATTGACGTAGTGTCATTATGGCTTTTCTACTAAAACATAATCAACCGCTCTATTGGGTGTAATGACAATGATCCGGCTAGCAATCTGTGTATTCTGTTTACTGACAACGCTGTTAATAAGTGCCTGCGGTCAGAAGACGGACGATTCAGTTAAATCTAAATACCAAGAACTGGGTTGGGAAGAACTTAAACCTTATGATGAGCCGATAATCGAGCAGGACCCGCTGGACGCTGACGACGATTGGTACACAGATGGGTACGGTCAAGGATTGGATCTAAGAGGGATGTACTCTGGAGCTCCGCCACAAGCATACTCGGTTGGTGTCGTCTCTGAAGTCGACGGTAAGAATATCCGCGTGCCCGGTTTTATAGTGCCGTTAGAGTTCGAGGCCGGAAATTTAGTTAAGGAGTTTTTTTTAGTTCCTTATTTTGGCGCTTGTTTTCATAAGCCGCCACCGCCACCCAATCAAACTATTTACGTTAGCAGCGCGGTACCCGTTGAGTACGAGAGCATATATGACCCCGTATGGATTATGGGCGCGATAAAGATAGAGCAAACCGACAATGACATAGCCACTGCGGCCTACAGTATGAACCTGCATTTGATTGAACCCTATTTAGAGTAATACGCTTAGCCTTAAACTTAATACCTCTCTCTTTACCTAATGTTGAACCTTAACTAACACGCTCATTTTATGCAAAAACCTATTATTAATATGCCGCTTGCACCAGTGAAAATAATGTCAGATTTACGACGCACCATAGTAAAGAGTAGGACTATGTTAATAATGATTTTTTGTACAAGTCTGGTGACTGTTAACGGTTCAGCGGTAAGTCGTGAAGCTCACACCCACGGTGTCGCTAACGTAACCTTGGCATTTGAAAACGGAAACTTAGAGGTTCAATTTGAATCGCCAGCGATAAGCCTTTTGGGTTTTGAGCACAAACCTGAAACTCAAAAGCAGGTAGAAGCAATAGAAAAAACCAAAGCATTTTTAAATTCGGCAGAAAACGTATTGTCTATAGACGGAGGTGATTGTTCCTCTGACTCGGTGAATGTAAATATTCTTGGCCCAGCTGGACAAGCGTTAAATGATAATCAGAAGCAAGAACATGGTCATCACGAGGGTGATGATGAGCACGATAAACACAGTGTAAGCCACAGTGAAGTATCGGCGGTGTACGTGTTTAGCTGTGTTAATGGTGAGCAATTGCGATCCGTGACCGTCTCTTTATTTGAGTACTTTTCAGATCTTGAAACAGTCAACGTTAATTGGGTTACAGAGACTCAACAAGGCCAAAGTATTTTGCAGCCAAAATCTTCAACAATCGAATTTAAATAAGATGATGAATACTGCAAATGAGATAGTTGAGATCGCCGAAAGGGAATGTAAAGCTCATGGAATACCAATTACCAGTAAAAGAGTGAACGTACTTTCAATATTACTGTTATCCAAAAAGGCCGTGTCGGCATATGAACTTGCCGAGTCGTATAAGAAAACGTTTGATGAGCCTGTGCCAGTGATAACGGTCTATCGAGTATTGGATTTTTTACAGAGTAAGAGTTTGGTACACAAGTTAGAAACGGCTAATAAATTTGTAGTGTGCACACATAATGATTGCAATCATAAACACCCTGCATCTCAATTTTTAATTTGCGATCAGTGTTTAACAGTTAAAGAACTGAGTATGAGTCAGGTCAAATACGAGGAATTGAAGCAAACGATTGAGCTGGCAGGTTTTCACCTTAATAGCCCTCAGCTTGAAATGAATTGTATTTGTAATAGCTGTTATACCAAAGCCAACTAAACGGAACTTAAAATGAACCTCTTGACGTCCTATACCAATAATCTAGCAATCGGCTTATCGGCTTTTTGTGTTATTCATTGTTTGGCCTCGCCGTTGCTGATCATACTTTTGCCAAGTCTGGCAGTGTTGCAGCTTGATAATGAAGCGTTTCATATCTGGTTATTGATGGGCGTGATTCCAAGCAGTGCGTTTTCTTTGTTAATGGGGTGTAAACAGCATCAATTTTATCGAGTATTAGTTATTGGTATTCTCGGCCTGCTAGTTTTAGTGTCCGCTGTTTTGGTGGAGGATTTTCGGCATGGCGAACTATTAGAAAAGGTGCTCACGGTGATAGGTGCTTGTATCGTAGCTCTGGGGCATTACTTAAATTTCCGTTTGTGTCGAGACCAAAGCAGTTGCGAGTGTCACGCATCTTTATGAAGCGCGAATATTTTCAAAATTTAGAGAATTGTGCAGACTCTACCGAGCTTCAACTTACCGACGTAACTAAAAAACTGGGCTTTGACTCTCGCGGATTAGTACCAGTTATTACCCAAGACGCTGTTAGTAAAGAAGTACTGATGCTGGCGTGGATGAACCAAGCTGCATTAACTAAAACGTTGGCCACTGGTTACGTTACCTATTGGTCGCGTAGCCGAAATGAACTGTGGGTAAAAGGCGAAACCAGTGGTCATACGCAAGCCTTAGTATCGCTATCAATAGACTGCGACGGAGATGCAATCTTGTGTCAGGTTAATCAGAAAGGCGTTGCCTGCCATACTGGCCGTAGACACTGTTTTTATTTGCAAGCAGACAACACTCGTCAGAAAATTCAAATTGTTACTAGCTAAGAGATTTTAATTAACAATCACATGCCTCAAGAGTCCGATCAAATTTCTAACGCGCTAACTAATAGCGTGCCAACGAGTAGAGTGCCAACCAATATAATCACTGGTTTTCTAGGGACTGGTAAAACTTCCACGATATTACACCTACTTAAAAGTAAGCCTAGCCACGAGCGTTGGGCGGTATTGGTCAATGAGTTTGGAGAAATCGGTATTGATGGAGCATTATTTGAGGGGCAGTACTCCGAACAACAAGGTGTGTACATTCGTGAAGTACCAGGCGGTTGTATGTGTTGTACTGCGGGCCTCCCTATGCGAGTTGCGCTGGCGCAGTTACTCAGGAAGGCTAAACCCGACCGCTTATTGATAGAACCAACGGGTCTAGGCCACCCGAGGGAAGTTCTCCAGACGCTCTACGATGAAAATTTTCAGAGTGTTCTCGCAATACAAAATATCGTGACATTGGTAGACGCAAGGCATCTATCAGACAGTCGTTACGCTAAGCATGAAACGTTTCAACAACAAATTGCTATTGCCGACATTGTTGTTGGTAATAAGCAAGATTTGTATAGTGAAGAGGATAAGGCTGCTCTTGTGGCATATCTTGGTGAGTATTCGTTAGGCGATATCAAACTGATATTTACAGAGCAAGGTGTTATAGAGCCCCCTTTACTTGATGGGCCAAAAATTATGGCTTCTGAAAACTCTATTGATGTTCTCATGCCTATTTCAGAAGACGATCATGATTTTATTACGCCGATTCCTGAAAGCGGATTTATCAAAGCTCTTAATCAAGGAGAGGGCTTTGTCAGTGCGGGGTGGCGTTTTTCTCAACGGTTTGAATTCGACCAAAATAACGTGTTCGCATTTTTAAGTGGCATTACTGCAGAAAGGCTAAAAGCCACATTTATCACTAATAATGGATGTTTTGCATACAATCTTACTCGGGACACTCTTACTGAAATACCGTTTGATCATCTTGATGAAAGCAGAATAGAAATTATCGCGCGTGAACAAAACCAAGACTGGGAGACAGAACTATTCAACTGCGTGAATAGTGCAAACTCTGCTACTTAAATAAACCATAACTCTGCGCGAACTGCGCTTCTTTTATTTTAGACACATGCTATGAATGACCTTACTGTTAATCACATTCTTGATCAGACGATTATAAACCGTCGTTCAATCCAATCTGACTCGGCTGAAGTGTTTGCTGATATTTATCAGGACGACATCAACATTTCAATATGGCAACGAGAACTGTCGCTCGAGTTGTTAAAGGCAGCTCAACACGTACTTGCTTTCAACTACGCGTTTAAGTTCTCAGCGTCGGTTACACCGCAAGATACATACGACAATTTGTTTGATGCTATGGGGGCAACCTCCCACGCTCAACTTATCAGTAAGGATATTACTGAAATCGTCACCATGTTTTGTTGTTTGTTTGACTTAAAGCAGGTCGGCTTGAGACTCACTGCACTTGAGCGTGCCATGTGTCCAAAGTTTCATGTAGATAGGGTGCCATGTCGTTTAGTCACTACTTATAGCGAAGTCGCAACTGAGTGGCTTTCTCATCAAGATGTGGACCGGGCAAAACTGGGTATTGGAAGCCAGGGTAAAACCGATGAGGAGTCCGGCCTCTACCGTGATCAAAACGATGTTCACCAACTTACCTGCGGTGACGTAGCCCTGCTAAAAGGCGAATCGTGGCTAGGCAACGAGGGTGGTGGTTTAGTTCATCGTTCTCCCAATTTAAGCGACAACAAAAAGCGTTTACTTTTGACCTTGGATTTTAACTAATAACAGATTTGGCGAGAAACAGAGACCTTAATAACTTGCTAGAAAAATGAGGCTTTTCGTATTTCGATAAGCACGTAAGCTGATTAGTAGGTATATGGCAAGCCTTCTTATTTGGGTATTAGTACTCA
>CAZFVP010000058.1:0-9427 GCA_964522345.1 uncultured Gammaproteobacteria bacterium
AGCCTGAGGCATTGTAGTTTAGGCAGGTTCGAATTACGCTTGGTTCTTTATGTGCTGAAACAATGATGATTGATGTAGTAGGGTGAAATTTTTGAATAAGGCTAGGTTAGCGAGCCATTCGAATCTGGCATATTTAAATTGATAAACATCAGTTTATAACACTGTGTTTCGAGGGTTTGCTTAGCCTTGGTATAGTTGATTGTATATACCACTGAAATATTGGGTAGCATTGACTTTGCTATATATAGATGAGGTAAGTGCTTCGCGAAAAAGTGGGCAAGTCACAAACTGTTTTAGACGTAAATTTTGGCTTCTTATAATAATTATATAGAGATATTTACCATGAAAAATCGCGCTGAGGCTTATTGGAAAGCCAACGTTAGTTTGATTGTTAAGCTCTTAGTAATTTGGTTTATTGTGCCGTTTTTTGGCGGTATCGTGTTTGTTGATACACTAAATCAAATTAGTCTAGGTGGTTACCCATTAGGCTTTTGGATCGCCCAGCAAGGGTCTATCTACATGTTCGTTGCACTCATTTTTTACTACGCTAAAAAAATGAGTGATCTGGATGACCAATTTGCTGAGGAGGGGGAATAGTTATGGAACTTCAAACCTTAACGTATGTTGTCGTTGGCTTCACTTTTGCACTCTATATTGGTATCGCAATATGGGCTAGGGCGGGTTCTACCAAAGAATTCTACGTTGCTGGTGGGGGAGTTCATCCAATTGCTAACGGTATGGCGACAGGTGCCGATTGGATGTCTGCCGCATCGTTTATTTCCATGGCAGGCTTAATTGGTTTTTCCTACCAAGGCTATGGAGGCTCGGTCTTCTTGCTCGGCTGGACCGGCGGTTACGTATTACTTGCGATGTGTCTAGCACCTTATTTACGTAAGTTTGGCAAGTTTACTGTGCCTGAGTTTATTGGTGACCGGTATTACTCAAACACTGCAAAAGTTGTTGCTGTAATTTGTTTGATTTTAGCGTCGGTAACCTATGTTATTGGCCAAATGAAAGGCATTGGCGTGGCGTTTAGTCGTTTCTTAGAAACCTCGTATGAAGCTGGTTTAACCGCGGGCATGATTATCGTATTTTTTTACGCGGTGCTCGGTGGTATGAAGGGCATTACCTATACTCAAATAGCTCAATACGTTGTGTTGATTTTCGCCTATACCATTCCCGCCATCTTTATCTCGTTGGAGTTAACCGGTAATCCAATTCCGCAGCTAGGCCTTGGCTCGACCTTGGTTTCTGATGGAACCTACGTGCTTGATAAGCTTAATCAGGTGGTGACCGAACTCGGGTTCGCGGAATACACGACATCAACTCGGGGCAGCACGCTGAATATGTTCGTTTATACCATGTCTTTGATGATTGGTACGGCGGGTTTGCCTCATGTGATTATTCGTTTTTTTACCGTGCCGAGTGTGAAAGGTGCGAGACAATCTGCCGGTTGGGCTTTAGTGTTTATTGCGATTTTATATACAACCGCGCCTGCCGTGGCTGGTATGGCTCGTCTTAATTTAATGAGTACCATTGAGCCAACCCCGGGAAACTATTTAGCATATGACGAACGACCTCAGTGGTTTAAAAACTGGGAAACAACAGGCTTGCTAAAGCACCAAGATAAAAATGGTGATGGGCTTATACAGTACAGCGCCGATAAATCGACGAACGAAATGGTTAAAGTTGATAATGACATTTTAGTACTGGCTAACCCAGAAATTGCCGGTTTGCCTAATTGGGTAATCGCATTAGTTGCGGCGGGTGGTCTAGCAGCGGCGTTGTCGACAGCAGCGGGTTTGCTATTAGCTATCTCATCAGCGATCTCACATGATTTGATCAAAGGTATAATTCGACCGGATATTTCAGAAAAATCTGAGTTAAACGCATCTCGAATTGCTATGGCATTTACGGTTCTGTTCGCGGGGTACCTCGGGTTTAACCCTCCAGATTTTGCCGCCGGTACAGTAGCGCTCGCCTTTGGTTTAGCCGCGTCGTCGATCTTTCCGGCCATCATGCTTGGTATTTTCTACAAACGTATGAACACCGCAGGTGCTGTTGCTGGCATGTTGTCAGGTATTGGTGTGACCTTGTTATATGTATTTCAGCACAAAGGAATCATGTTCGTTAAAAGCACGGCTTTTCTAGGTGATATGGACCCTAATTGGTTCTTAGGTATTGAGGCTAATGCGTTTGGTGCGGTAGGTGCTGTCGTGAACTTTGCAGTGGCATTGGCGGTTTGCAAAATGACGGCTGAGCCACCTAAGAAGGTGCAAGACCTGGTTGATTATATCCGGGCGCCACATGGGGCTGGCGATGCAGTTTCACATTAAGCTCTAACGCTAGCCAGAGAAATCAGTTGGCCGGGTAGTTTTCTGTTTGCAGGGGTAATGCCATTTGGCTTACCCTCTGTTAACGAGCATAAGTTTTTTAATCGCGTGCGAGGGTTAAATTCCCCGTGGCTTGCCACGAAATAGATCTTTGCGTGCAAAAAGATACCCCGCTGCTTGCCGCGGGGAGTTTCATTTAACCTTAAATTAGTAGCATGCAATGCCATTGATGATTTGGAATCAAAAATTTAGATGAGCTTTTTTAAAAACAAGCATGTGGTTACTTCGATGATCGTTGCGCCTATTTTAGCAATTGCGTCGTACTATCTAGTGGATTTGGCGGTTAAGGAGCAACCTCGAAACGCCGTGGCTGGTAATGCGTATAAGCTTATTGCAAAATCTAATTGCCGTTTTAGTAGTGGTAAATGTGATTTGGAGAATGGCTCTTTTAAATCAACGTTACGAGTATCTCAGAAAAACGGCTCGCAAGTTTTGCACCTTACATCTGAACATAGTTTGCAAACAGCAAAGGTTGGGTTTGTAACAAGTAACGGTGAGGAAGCAGGCCCGTTCAGCCTGGTTGCCGAGACTGATTCTGGCAACATATGGACGACACAATTCAGTGTTCCGGCCGATGAGAGCACGCTATTGCGCGTGGCTTTAACGGCTGAGGGCGCACATTATTATTCTGAAACTACAATGGGTTTTAGTAATTACCAAACTTCTTTTAGTAGAGACTTTAGAGAAAACAGCGAGTAGTAGATATGACCGATAGCACCACTTACCCAGTATTCGATTCAATCAAAGAGCAAACCCACTTAAACAAAGAGCAGTATCAAGAGATGTACGCACGCTCGTTGGCAGATCCTGATGGATTCTGGGCCGAGCAAGCAAACGAAAACATTGATTGGTTTAAGTCGTTTACAACCGTTTCTGATTATGATTTTCATAGCGCGCAAATTAAATGGTTTGAAGGCGGAAAACTCAATGTCTCATACAACTGTATTGACCGTCATTTGGCTAAGAGAGCCAGTCAGACTGCGATTATTTGGGAAGGCGATAATCCAGATCAGAGCGAACACATTAGCTATCAAAAATTGCACGATGAAGTTTGTAAGTTAGCGAATGCAATGAAAGAACTGGGCGTTGGTAAAGGCGACCGTGTGTGTTTGTATATGCCAATGATACCGCAAGCCGTTTACGCAATGCTTGCGTGTACCCGCATTGGCGCAATTCATTCGGTGGTCTTTGGCGGTTTTTCGCCAGAAGCCTTACGTGGGAGAATAAACGACTCAGAGTGTAAAATGGTGATCACGGCCGATGAAGGCTTACGCGGTGCTAAACCGATACCATTAAAGGCAAATGTTGATGAAGCCTGCAAAGAGACACCATCAATAGAAAGTATTTTAGTCTGCCGTGTGACTGGCAACGATACCGCATGGCGTCAAGATCGAGATGTTTGGTATCACGAGGCGGTCGACCGACAAGAGAGCCGCTGTGAACCGGAACAAATGGATGCTGAAGATCCTATGTTTATTTTATATACATCTGGTTCTACAGGTACGCCGAAAGGTGTTATGCATACCACGGGTGGGTATTTACTAACCGCGGCGATGACGTTTAAATACGTGTTTGACTATCAAGAAGGTGAAGTTTATTGGTGTACCGCTGATGTTGGTTGGATTACTGGTCATACTTATTTAACTTATGGGCCACTCGTCAACGGTGCAACGACATTGGTGTTTGAAGGCATTCCAACGTACCCAGACGCGAGCCGTTTCTGGCAAGTTGTGGATAAACATCAAGTAAACATCTTTTATACGGCACCAACAGCATTACGAGCGCTGATGGGGGCGGGCGATAAATTTTTAGAAACCACCTCAAGGAGCAGTATTCGAATACTCGGTACTGTTGGCGAGCCGATCAACCCAGAGGCTTGGGAATGGTATTTTCACAAAGTGGGTAAAGAGAACAGCCCAATTGTTGATACTTGGTGGCAAACTGAAACTGGCGGAATCATGATTGCACCCCTACCTGGCGCTATTGATGCTAAGCCGGGTTCAGCAACTCTTCCATTTTTTGGAGTAGAGCCTGTGTTGCTAGATGATGAGGGTAATATACTTGAAGGGGCCGCCTCGGGAAATTTAGCGATACCTCGCTCATGGCCAGGTCAAATGCGTGGCGTATACAACAATGCCAAACGTTTTCACGAAGCCTATTTTTCAATGTACCCTGGCTATTATTTCACTGGTGACGGTTGCCGGCGTGATGAGGACGGCTATTATTGGATTACCGGTCGTGTTGACGATGTTATTAATGTATCAGGTCACCGGATGGGAACCGCTGAAGTAGAGAGTGCATTAGTGTTGCACGATGCGGTGGCGGAATCGGCCGTTGTTGGGTATCCACACGACATTAAAGGGCAGGGCATTTATGCTTACGTGACGCTGATGTCAGGAGAAGAATATAGTGATGCTCTTAAATCTGAGCTGATTAAGCATGTACGTAAAGAAATTGGGCCAGTAGCCACGCCTGATGTAATCCATTGGGCGCCTGGTTTGCCGAAAACTCGTTCCGGAAAAATCATGCGACGTATCTTACGTAAAATAGCTGAAGATGATTATTCTAACCTTGGTGATACAAGTACTTTGGCTGACCCTAGTGTTGTTGATGATCTTATAGAAACTCGTGATTAATTTTATTGGGCTATTAAACTAAGGATGTAACACTTTTTCTTTCAGGCGACCGCATTTACTGCGATACTGTAGCGCTAGCATAGGGTCACTATGCTGGCGTTTTTTTATATAGATTAGGACTACACAAAATGTCTGAACTCCCATCATGCCCTTCATGCAACTCAATTTATACATACAAAGCCAGAGGGGTATTTAATTGTCCGGAATGCGGTAAGGAATGGTCGGCTGATATCGCTAAAGACGCAGTTGTAGTGCGATGTTCAAATGGAAATATTTTATACGACGGTGATACCGTTATTGTGATAAAAGATATAAAAATCAAAGGTTCATCATCAGTTATTAAAGTTGGAACTAAAGTTAAAAATATTCGTGTGCTTGACCCTGAATACATTTCGGATGGACACGATATAGATTGTAAAATTAACGATTTTGGCGCCATGAAGTTAAAGTCGAGTGTCGTTAAAAGGGCTTAATGAGTGTTATGAATTCGAGTTTATCCATCACGAACTTTTAGAGACTCATTAAGTAATTAGAACATTATTGATTTCGCGTAGTAAAGGCGAGGAGAAATCATTGAGTAATTCACTCTACGATATTAGTGTAGGGTCATATCAGCAGGCAATCGGTGGCATGATTACAGTGCTGGCCAAAGGTGCTAAATATGCCGAAGAGAATGATTTGGATGCGGATGACTTTGTAGGTCTAAAGCTATATGACGATATGTTACCGTTTTTATTTCAAGTCAATTACGCATGTATGCATACCCTAGATGCGTTGGCGGCACTAAAAAGTGGCGAATTTATAGCGCCTAATTCCATAACGCCGCGAGATTATCAAGGCTTACAAAATATGTTACCTGAGACCTTAAATGAATTAGACGCTGTCTCGGCCGATGAAGTGAACTCAGCTCAGGGTGACACGATAATTTTTGAATTTGGCGAGCGTGAGATTTCGTTTACCGCTGAAAATTTTATTTTGTCGTTTTCACATCCGAATTTAAACTTTCATACCACTATCGCCTATGACATTCTACGGCATCAAGGTGTACCATTAACTAAGGCGGACTTTCTCGGGAAAATGCGTATTGGTGTTTAAATATAAGCACTTCGATAGTGTCGAATACTGAGCTAACAATATTAAAATAAAAATTTATCATAGGAGTAGAGATGTCAACACAACTGTTTGAATTAAAAGGTAAAGTAGCTTTAGTTACTGGTGCCAGTCGGGGCATTGGGGAATCAATAGCAAAACTATTAGCTGAACAAGGCGCGCATACTATCGTGTCTAGCCGTCGCGCCGAATCGTGTGACCAAGTAGTTGCTGATATAAAGGCGGCTGGTGGTTCAGCAGAAACCTTAGCTTGTCATATTGGCGATATGGATAATATCAGTGAGGCTTTTGCGAATATTAAAAAAGAACACGGTAAGCTCGATATTTTAGTGAATAACGCGGCGACTAATCCGTATTTTGGTCATATTTTAGATACGGATTTGGGCGCATATAATAAAACCGTTGATGTGAATGTGCGTGGTTACTTTTTTATGTCTATCGAGGGTGGTAAGTTGATGCGTGAGAATGGCGGCGGTTCGATTATTAACACTGCCTCAATTAACGGCCTTCAACCAGGCTATCAGCAGGGAATTTACTCAATTACTAAAGCGGCCGTTATCAATATGACTAAGTCGTTTGCCAAAGAATGTGCTCAGTTTAATATTCGTTGTAACGCTTTGTTACCAGGCCTAACTAAGACTAAATTTGCTGGCGCTTTGTTTGAGAATGAAAATATGCATAAAGCGGCGATGGCAACCATACCTATGCGTCGACACGCGGAGCCGGAGGAAATGGCGGGGACAGTGTTATATTTAGCGTCAGACGCAAGTAGTTACACTACCGGAGAATGCATTGTTGTTGACGGAGGTTTTACCATTTAATGCGCGCGTTACTAAATGTTCTTGCTTTATTTATTGTTTTTTCATTAGCATATTTATTTGCTTGGCCGGTCAAAATTAACCCCGTTGGCTGGAACTCTCCAGTTAATCTAGGCTATGTTGGTGATTTTGCCGTTAATCAAAAGCTAGCCTCTTTTGAACGTTTGAGTATGGGGGCTTTAACGGGTCCCGAGGCCGCGGTGCATAGTCCAGATGGCAGCCTGATTGCGACTAGTCATGAAGGTTGGTTGGTTCGCTGGGACGGTGATCAAACTCAAGGCGTACCATTTGTAGAGGTTGGTGGTCGGCCACTCGGTGTTGATTTTGATGCTCAAGGAAATCTATGGATTGCTAACGCGTATACAGGCCTGATGAAGCTAACACCGTTAGGCGAACTGACCACTGAAGTTACTGAAGTTGAAGGTGTGGCAGTGCGTTATGCTGACGACTTGGCGGTGGCACCAAATGGGAAAATTTACTTAAGCGATGCCTCAACTCGGTTTGCAGCTAGTGATTACGAAAGCACATTAGCGGCGAGCTTGCTCGATATAATGGAACATAGTGATAACGGGCGCGTCATTGAGTTTGATCCTACGACTGGTGTTTCTAAAGTTGTATTGGCCAACCTTACTTTTGCTAATGGCGTTGCGGCAGACCCTCACGGACGTTTTATTATCGTTGCTGAAACGGGTGAATATCGTATTTGGAAGCATTGGATATCTGGAGTGGACGCTGGTAAGAGCGAGGTTATTATAGACAACCTACCGGGTTTCCCTGATAACGTTCATATCGGAGAGAATGGACGATATTGGGTTGGTTTAACTGCGCCACGGTCAGATGTATTAGATGACCTTTCAGGTGAACCGTTTTGGCGTAGTGTGATTCAACGTTTACCTGAGGTGATGAGGCCGCAGGTAGTGCCTTATGGAATGGTGTTTGCGATTGACGAAAATGGCAATGTTCTCGAGAATTTACAAGCGCCAAATGGTGAAGTTTACGCCACAACTGGTGTTGCTGAGTCTAAGCAACACATTTATGTGACAAGCCTAACCGCGCCATTTCTTGCTCGATATAAGAAAAGTGATTTAGATATTCGGTAGTGATTTGATGTTAGTCAAATTATTACCAGTTTTGATAACCGCCGCCTCGTTTTTTATTGCGGCGATGCTGCATTGGGTTTATAAATCTTCATTTATGCTGCCTTCTTTCTTAGCTGCATTTGCTACTAGTACCGTGGTATTTTTATGTTTTAAATTATTGCCATTACCTTTTCTATCCAGTCAGGTTAACCCCGATAAAGTTCCCTGGAATGTCATAGGATTTGCATTTAGCTCTGGTTTTGTACTTGCCATACTCATCGGGTATTTGATGAAGTATGCGCCAAATTTATTTAAAAACTAAAGCTTATTATTACTTTTAGTAAAAACATGCTGAATACCATAGCCAATTTAGGTTTTGACTAAATTGGCTATGGGGTAGTAAGAACGTTGTTTATCAGAGGCATTAAATCATCCTCAATTAAGAATGATTGATACATTGATTCTGCTTAAAACTTTGTCAGAGTGGGTTCACTTTATGCGTTGAGTAATTTATAGCATGGTGTGTACTCGCCTGAGAGTTTCATCCGGCGTTGCGCCACAAAACTCGCGAGTAATGCATCGAGAGATGCCATCAATTCTGGGTTGCCATCAAGCGTGTACGGCCCATGCTGACGAATAGCTTCAATCCCGAAGGGTTTTACGTTGCCAGCCACAATTCCTGAAAATGCTCTGCGAAGATTAGCAGCAAGACTGGCGGAATCTTGGTTTTTCTGGAGGTTTAGAGATGCCATATTGTCGTGGGTAGGGTCGAATGCGTGTTGAAACGGTTCTTCGATCGTGAGTAACCAATTATAGAAAAAGGCGTCGTCCAATTTACGACGATTCTTATAGACCTTTTTCATCGATTTTTGTATGCGCTTGGCGACACTAACTGGGTCGTCAATAATAATTTCGTATAACGATTGAGCTTCTTCGCCCAGTGTTTTACCAATAAATTCATCCATTTGTTCGAAGTAGGCTTTACTGACTTCAGGACCGGTAAAAATAACCGGCACGGTGATATTTTTGTTTTTCTCGTTTAGCAGTACTCCCAAAATATAGAGAATTTCTTCAGCCGTACCAGCGCCACCAGGGAATACAACAATGCTATGTCCTAAGCGCACAAACGCTTCTAAACGTTTTTCAATGTCAGGCATGATGATTAGCTCATTAACCACCGCATTTGGTGCCTCTGAAGCAATTATGCCGGGTTCTGTGATACCAATATAACGCGCATCGGTTACTCGTTGCTTTGCGTGAGCAATGGCCGCGCCTTTCATTGGGCCTTTCATTGCGCCTATGCCGCAGCCTGTGCAGATATCTAAGCCTCTGAGTCCGAGGCGATAACCCACTTCTTTACTATAATCGTACTCTACATCACTGATTGAATG
>CAZFVP010000058.1:9527-11132 GCA_964522345.1 uncultured Gammaproteobacteria bacterium
ACCGCGAGCGCACAATTACGAAATAGGCTGGCGTAAATACTTGTACTGGAATCCTGTAAGCTAGCTATTTCACTTTTGGATAAAATATCTAGATCCCCTTTTGGGGTAATGATGGCATCTACCATGAATAAGTCTCTGTAAGTTTTAGGTTAAGCAATTAAACGACCCATAAAAAAGGCTGTCCGAAGACAGCCTTTTTTATGCCTTTCTCAAGGCTGACAGTTCGTCTTAGTTTAACGCTCTGACGCCGCTTTGCCAATCAATTGATTAACTACTTGGAACATTTCAGGCGTACCGCCAGATAACTGTTGGCTCGTAAGATACTTTCCGTCAACAACTATTGCTGGTACTCCAGTGGCACCTGATTGACGCGTGATTTTCTTTGCTGCACGCATTTTGTTATTTACATCAAATGAGTTGAACGCCGAAGTGACTTGTTCTTCGGTTATATCAAATTTCTTTAGAAATGAAACCAGTTGGCCCATGTTGTTCAATCGAGCACGTTTGACATGAATTGTATTGAAGAATTCGTCGTAGGCTTGTTCCGGTACGCCTAGTGACTGCATTGTATAGAAAGCTTGGCCATGAAATTCCCAACGAGAGCTGAAGATAGCTGGCACTTTTTTGAACTCAGCGTTTGCCGGAATGTCTTTCTTCCATCGTTTAAGCGCCGGTTCGAGAGCAAAGCAATGTCCACAACCAAACCAAAACAACTCGGCTACTTCGACCTTGGCACCGGTGGTGACCGTCATTTGTTCGCGCACAGGTTTGTATTTGCTTGAGTCTACTGTTTGCGCATTAATTTCACCCTGGCAGGCCATTAATACAGTTGCGACAAGAACAAAAGCGCTGGCGCGTAATGTTTGGTTAAGTGAAGATGAAGTGTGTTTCATAATAGTCTCTAAATATTAGTACGTATCAGTTTAGCGCAACATAAATGCACTTAGTTCACTATGAGTTTAGTCGGCAAGAATGTGCCACATTCCCCATAGCATGTATAGATATTTTGCCTTAGTTAAGATTAACGTTAGCTTAACATCATTTAGTTTACTTACTTTAACGCTCTAAGCGAAGTAAAAGTGCTTATCTCAAACGGCTAATAAGTCTTTGGTAAATATTTTCAAATCCTCCATTACTCATTATCAAAATGTTTGTACGACCTTGGTCTTGCTTAACTAGCGTTATGATTTGTTCTAATAATAATTCAGTGCTGTCGAAGGCGTGTATAAAATCGGATTCGAGTTCGCTAATATCCCATTTCACATTTTCGTCAGCATAGATTAATACGTGATCGGCTCCTGTTAGAGCATCTTCTAATAAGTGCTTATGGACTCCACGCTTCATTGTGTTAGAACGTGGCTCTAAAACAGCAATGATTCTTTCATTGTTGACGCTTCTTCGCAAACCACTAAGCGTTTCAGCGATCGCCGTTGGATGGTGAGCAAAATCGTCGAACACGCGTGCAGTAGAGTCGTCAAAAATGATTTCCATGCGCCGTTTAACTGATTTAAACGTGCTTAGAGATTCTACTGCGTTTGCGGTTGTGATGCCGACATGGCGTGCCGCAGCAAGAGCGGCGAGGGCATTGGCCATATTGTGATCGCC
>CAZFVP010000058.1:11232-12745 GCA_964522345.1 uncultured Gammaproteobacteria bacterium
CGACATGGCGTGCCGCAGCAAGAGCGGCGAGGGCATTGGCCATATTGTGATCGCCGATTAGTGACCATTCGACCAAGTGAGTTTCATGACCATTTTTAACGTAAAAACTTGAGGCGTCATCGTTTACCTTTTCGGCTCGCCAATCGCTGTTTTTGGTGTTAAAACTCTTTAGCTCGCTCCAATACCCCATATCAAGCACGTCTTGTAGCGCAGATGAATCTTGGTTGTAAATAATTTGACCATGTTGAGGAACGGTTTTTAGTAAATGATTAAACTGCGTTTGAATTGCCTCTAAGTTCGCAAAAATATCAGCATGGTCAAATTCAAGATTATTCAGAACGAGCGTGCGAGGCTGGTAATGAACGAATTTTGAACGCTTATCACAAAACGCAGTATCGTATTCGTCGGCCTCTATAACGAAGAATGGTGTATCACCAAGGCGGGCTGATTCGCCAAAATTTTCAGGCACTCCACCAATTAAATAGCCAGGCGCTAAGCCATTATCTTCTAATAACCACGCCAACATGCTGCTAGTACTGGTTTTACCATGGGTGCCAGCAACACCAACAACCCATCGCCCATGTAAAACGTGTTCGCCAAGCCATTGTGCACCAGAGGTGTATCGCAAGCCTTGATCGAGTACTGCTTCTAACTCTAAATTGCCGCGAGATATTGTATTGCCGACGACGACCAAATCAGTGTTATCTGGAATATTGTCAGCGCTATAGCCTTCGAAAAGCTTGATACCCAATGACTCGAGCTGCGTGCTCATCGGTGGGTAGGTGTTGGCATCGGAGCCTGTAACCGTCATTCCCATGTCTCTTGCTAAACGAGCGAGCCCTCCCATAAAGGTGCCGCATATTCCTATGATGTGTAATTTCATGAAAATCTATTTGTCGAGGCTTCCAGTTGACAAGGATATAAAGGCGGCTGACATGACTCCTAGAACCATATTACTCGCAAGATTAATTCCTATAAAATAAAGAAAAGCTCTGCCCGTAGATACTTCGAAGGTTTGCTTAAAGATACGGAGTAAAACGACTATATTCCAGATAATAAATGCCATGCCAAACAGTATTAACGCCTGATGCTGAATAGCGAATATAAGCAAAACACCAAAGACCGCTGAACTGCCAAAAAACGCGATCGCGAATTGGTTGAAGCGCTCACTTTTACCGCTCATGTCGAGTAATTTGTATAAAATTATCGCCAAAACAATACTGTATGCAGCAGCGGCGACTATCGGAATTTTTATGCGTTGGAGCTCTATACCGTAGATGCTTTCGATTTGACCGAACCAATATGTTGTTATTGTGTAGATAAGTACAGCGATGACTAAGCTTGTTTGGTCGTATTGTAGGTTTTCAACTTTACGCTGATTAAATAAAACTTCAAACAATTGTATAAACGTGGACATTTTTATATTTAGAGATAAACCAAAAGCTTATTTTTAGCGTGGTTAGAATTTTAAGCGCATGTTAGCATCATCGCTTAACAAGATTTAGAAGTGTTA
>CAZFVP010000059.1:0-10780 GCA_964522345.1 uncultured Gammaproteobacteria bacterium
TCAGCCTTATTTTCGACTCAAGCCAGTGCTGGCGCGTGGGTGGCTGAAAAAGGCAAAGGTTATACTAAAGTTGGTATTTCTGATTACAGTGCCACGGAGTTTTTTGGTGAGCAACCTGACTTAGGTGAGTTTGAAGGGTCGAGTGTTTCATTCTACGGCGAATACGGGCTTGGTAGCAATTGGGGTATATACACTTCTGTCTTGTATCAAGATATCGAACAAACTAATGCGAGTGGTGAATCTACAAGCAATAGTGGCCTAGGAGACTTGGATATTGGTTTGAAGTATCAATGGCAAGCTGATCCGTTTGTATTATCTACCTCATTCGCTGTAAAACTGCCTAACTTATATGATGAGGACGATGAGCTTCCTCTGGGTAATGGTCAAGAAGATTACGAATTTCGGGTTCTTCTTGGCAAGAGCCTAAATCGATACGGGTACCTTGGTTTTGAGCTCGGGTACCGTTTTAGAACAGATGAACCGTCTGATGAAATACGTTACTTAATTGAATACGGCGTTAACCTGAGCGAAAACTTTTATCTTCGCACCAAACTCGATGGCATCGAAAGTGCCAATAACGCTGACGTATCTGCTGCGATTGGCAACCTTTCTGTTACCCCTGAATTTAACATTGGTAAGCTAGAGTTAACCGCTGGTTGGAATTTTGGGAAAGCCGATAGCAGTGGTAAGCGTTGGGGTGCAGAGATTACTTATACCGATGACCTATATGGCGATGACACCTTGTCTGGCGACGGTGTTCAAATTGGCCTAACACGCGTTTTCTAAAGGGTTAGAATCCAAAATGTTTGAATTTCTAGGTTGGGGCTTCTTAAGCCTGCATTACGCTTTATTAGTGGTGCTCTGTATTTTCGGAATGCATCGATTGTCGATGGTCGCGCGTTGGTATAAGTACAAAGATGTGACACCGCCGCAAGCCTCACCGTGGGCAGAGTTGCCAAAGGTTACGATTCAAATTCCTATTTTTAACGAGCGAAATGTAGCGGGTCGTATTATTGATCAATCGGTAAAAATGGATTACCCCGCAGGCTTGCTTCAAATTCAAGTAGTTGATGATTCAACAGACGACACCTACCAATTGATTGCCGATAAAGTGGCAATGTATCAAGGCCGTGGTGTTGATATCCAGCACGTGCACCGAGTCGATCGTGCAGGTTATAAGGCTGGTGCTCTGCGTGACGCGATGGACGAAGCAACTGGCGAATTCATTGCTATTTTTGATGCGGATTTTTTACCGCCGACCGATTTCTTGCAGAAAACCATTCATCACTTTAGTAACCCTAAGTTAGCAATGCTGCAAACTCGATGGGCTCACCTCAACCTAGAAAGTAACCGACTTACTCGAACACAAGCAATGATGTTGGATTCGCATTTTGCTTTGGAGCAACAGATTCGATACGCCAGCGATATGCTGTTCAACTTTAATGGTACAGCAGGTATTTGGCGAGTTGAGGCAATCATCGATGCGGGTCATTGGTCGGCAGATACGCTTACTGAAGATCTTGATTTAAGCTATCGCGCTCAGTTGCGTGGTTGGGAAATGATTTATATCAATGATATAGAGTGTCCAGCCGAGCTGCCGTCAAACATGCGAGCATTTAAGAGCCAACAACATCGTTGGGCTAAAGGCGGTATTCAGGTAATGAAAAAAATGCTTGGTACAATTTGGCGCTCTGACTCTAGCGTTGTGAAGAAAACTGAGGCGACATTTCATTTATCTAATAACTTCGCGTATTTTGTGATGCTTGTTGATACTTTATTTTTGTTAATTCCCAGCTTAATTATGCGTGAGCAATTGGATATGCCATTTTTGTTTTGGTTAGACATTCCATTGTTGGCTATTTCGTCAGGTAGTCACTTACTGTACTTGTACTTTGGGCAAGTGGCATTGAAAAAATCAAAGTTCAACGCGTTTGTACAAATGCCGTGGTTACTGCTGTTAGGAATTAACCTCGCCTTCAATAACGCACGTGCAGCGCTTGAAGCACTGCGCGGGCATGAGAGCGAGTTTGTTCGGACCCCTAAAAATGGTGAGCTGCAAATTGGCACCTCATTAGAGCTGCCTGTTTTTGAGAAGAGTTACTTAACTATTTTACCCAATGAAAAAGGGCTTCAATTGTTAACTTCTGGTATTTTTATTTTCGCCGCTGGTTGGGTAGTTCAAGTTGGTAACTGGTACATGTTACCATTCTTAATATTGCTCGCGGTCGGTTTTTCATTCTCAGCGCTCGATAAAGATTCAGAGCCGTTGGCAGCTGGTTAGTATAGGTTGGCGAGGTATTAGTTCGGGTTCGCGGGTAGGCAATAGTGAATTTATCGAAAATTCAATATTTCTTAGCGCTGTCGGTTTTTTTTACCAGCATTGCGTATAGCTTAGTACTTCATGGAAATGTCGAGGCTGGTTACAATCTCGAAAGTCTAGGCTGGCGAGTGATTGCTCAATACACCATCGCGTCGACCTTGATGTTGATAATATGGAAAGGGTTGCCACCAGCGAGCGCAAAATTCTCACCAACGTTTTATCTCTTGTTGGCGGGAATATCTGCACGACTAATTTTGATCTTCGTTGATCCGTACACTTCTAACGATGTAACACGGTATTTATTTGATGGCCGCCTCGCTCTTGAAGGGTTTGACCCTTATCGAGTGCCTCACGATGCCCCTGAGTTAATAAGCTTAAGGGATCAATGGGCTCCGCCTGAAGAGCATGCTAAATATGTGACCCTTTACCCTCCGCTTGCGCTAGGCTTGTTCAGTTTTGCGGCAAGCGCAGGTTCGACCGCTGCTATTTTTATTTGGAAGGCGTTAATAGCGTCGGCCAGCATAGGCGTATTGATGTTAGGTTTTAAAATCTTGCAGCGCCAAGATAAGCTACGACACCTTCCATTATTGGCTCTTTCTCCATTGCTAATATTAGAAGCTGGAGAGGGTTTGCACCTTGATATTATCACTGCTTTGTCAGTGCTCGCGGCTGTTTACTTTTGGCAATCTAGAAAGCTAGTTTTAGTTGGCATTTTTATTGCGGTTGGAGGTTTGTTGAAAATATTGCCAATGGTGCTGCTATTGCCGTTTTTTATTGTATTGAATCACTGGCGAGATCGTTTTACGTTAGTGTTTACCGCCCTTGGTATTTGGTCGAGCGTTTATCTGTTAAGTTTTTATTTGGGTTTTAGGCCAATCGGAAGTTTGACTATTTTCTTTGAAAAATGGCGTTCTGGTTCAGCTTTGTTTTTATGGGTTGAGCCGCATGTTTCAAGCATCAGTATGCTGGTGCTTGCGTTGTCGTTAATGATTCTAGGATTTGCCTCTATTGCTTGGTATCTTGGGCGTTCAAGCTTGAATCATTCAAACAAGATAGACTTTGGTTTGGATTCTAAGTTGTTCTTAAGTTTGCAGTTGATGATGGCTTTTCCATTGATTATTTCGCCCGTTATTTTTCCTTGGTACTTATTGCCGTTAATGGCATTACTCGCTCTTAGACCGAATGTATTTATGATCGTTTGGTCGTTAAGTATTCCTTTGCTCTATGAAGCGATAGGTCAGTTCGCCTGTTGCAATAATTGGGCGCCTGCTGACTGGCCGATTCATATTATTGGTTTAAGTTTAATTGCCTCAATTGTGATTTCTATTGCGCTCAAAATTTATCGTCACAAACACCGCGCATAGATTTCACGTGCTGGAAAAGAGCGAGGCTTTGTCTTTTGATGGATCCCATTTTTAGTTTAGTAAATCTGAGATCTTTGCAATAAATATATTTTTTAAAGACAAGGCGAAATCGCGCGCAAGATTGCTTTATTGCAACGGTCTCAAGCTTAAGGAGTTTGTTGAAACCCTAGTTACAAACTCCCAATGGCCTAAACCGTGTTAAGGTCTACTTGATTAACTTGGTTTCTGGAAAAGCGGCTCTCCACCCAAACCAAAAAGCACGGTAGTAGGGCAAGCGTTCTAGACGATCGCCATTTTTTGCTTCGAGCCAGCTTTCATTAACAGTCCATTGTTGGCCTGATTTATCAGTAACAGTTGATTCTCCATCGTACGTTTTAAATTTTACGCCTTTGGGGTCGTAGACACGGTTGGCTCCAGACTTATCAGTTAGAACAACAAATTTTTGTTGACCTATTTTGTCCTCATATACTGTGTGTTCATTTAAATACTCAGTATCGATTGCAAGCTGTTGCTCCGGAGCGGCAGGGAAGCGAAGTGCTAATATTTCTTGCTTGTTCTTTAGGCGTTTATCATTAAACGGCGTATTGAACATTAAACGATCTGTACTGAAGTATTCATTGTACGCATTGCCTTCATCGTAGTTACGCAGGTGTCCAGTATTTAGTGATAAAACACTGGTCTTAGGGTGACGCTTGCGCCAATCTCCCCATGTTGTAGTTACAACACTTTCAAACTCTAACTCAATACCTTTGTCGACCAATGGACCCAATACCGGTGCACCGCGAGAGGTACTCCATAGTGACTGAGTTGCCTGATCATACATTAATTTATTGGATCGATATAAAAAGCCACTGGTGCCTAATTGGTATTTAGTGCCTTTGTGATCGGTTTTGTAGGGTATGACTGTGCCGCAAAGCGTGCAATAGACACCGGCAATATCGACCCCGCCGATCGTATCAGTGAACATCTCATGCCAAGCGAGAATACGTTTTGGGTACGCTCTTGCATCGCCGTTAATTTCAATACCAAAAACAATATTGTCATCGTCTAGATAGTCCGCTTCTTTTGCGGTTATCATTTCAGGGTTTCGTAGCGGTGGAATTCCGTCTTGTACCACACCGCCCCAGCGAATTTCGTCTAAACGTATTCGAGCACTGTCTTGGCGATCTCTGAAATAAGTTTCAAATTTCCCATCAATATGTTGATATAAATCTGCTTTAAAGTCGGCGTAACCTGGAGGGGCTTTGATGTCTTGCCCCCATAGCCATTGATAGCGATCGTTTACGTTATCAAATTTCCCCTTCGGCGTTTCTTTTTCGATCAAGGCAGCGAGGCGCCCGCGTACAAAGTCTGATTGAGCAAACCCCAAGGTTTCTATTGCCATCGGCAAGTATTCAACTGACCAATTATCTTCAATGATCGATAAGATTTTACCCACTTGAACTGGGTCAAAACTCACTAGCAAGCCGAAGAATTGATTTGCCATGTCAATATCATCAGTTTGTAATTCATGCTTCAGGTCTCCCTCCACTTGAGCGCTCGCGGCTTGGGACTCTTGCGCATAGGCATTGTCGATATCCATTGTTGCCGAGCCGATTGCGGCGGCGAAGGTGAGTGAAGCGAGTGCAGTTCTTTTATTGATCATAGAGAGGCCTAAAGCGAAGGTTAATTTCTTAACCTTAAAGACCTGCCACTAATGATCTCTATTGCCTGTGCTAGATTAATCGCAGTTAATAATTATTGCCTTAACGAGATATCACAATGAAGTTGTCGTGTTTATGTGGTTGCATTGTTAATCATATTGTTTTCGCAGTTTCTTTGTTTGTGTATGACGAACGTTGCGTTTGGCTGTTGGTCGGCGACATTCTTGCAATTATGGTTATTGACTTGGAATGATGCAGGTGCGCCAGACTTGTCGATTTTTCAACGTTATTATTACCCTATGAAACGGACTTTATTCGGCCTGATTATTTGCCAAGAAAATAATAAAAAAGCCGTTACTCAAAATGTAACGGCTTTTCAGTCTTAATAGCTAACTAGCTAATTGCTGCTTAGAACTCGACGCCCACTTGTGCATAAAATATGCGTCCGCGAGGATCATGAGTTCGAGACTCAAAACCGCCGTTAGTAAACACCTGTGGAGGCAGTTCATCGGTTAGGTTAGTGACACCGATAGTCGCGTTTATGTTTCTCTGCGAACCAAACAAGAAATTTACTTGAGCGTCCAATGTGTCAAAAGAATCGATGCGTTGCCCTTCGTTTTGGTCATCACTAAACGAGCTTACTGAACGATAGGCTAGCCTTGCAGTGACGCTCTCAGTCGCGTAGTTAATACCTAGGTTAAAGCGAGTTTCAGGTGTTGGGCTACCAAAATTGCTGAAATTTCGATTGCCTGCACCATCGATAAAACCCGCCTGTGGGTCGATAATGTCGTAGTTGAATACTCTAGTTAAATCTAGGAATGGTGAAAATACTCCAATGCTAGTGTCGAAATTATAATCAACTCTAAGGTCAATACCGTCGGTCTCAATCGTTGATGCGTTTACAAAATCATTGAATACGAACAGTATGTTTCCACCTGGGCCACGTATAACCTGAGGGCCTGTGGGGTCAGCATCTACAATCGCTTGCTGATTGGTTTGAATGATCGCGTCGTCGAATTCGAAATTCCAATAATCGATGCTTATATCGAGGTTCTCGGTCAGTGAAAACGAAGCGCCCAAGTTAAGTGCTTGGCTTTCTTCAGGGCTAATGTCTCGGCCACCTGCGCCGGGAGCAAAACTGCGAATTGCCGCAAATGCCGTGCCGCCGAGAGGATCATTTACCTGCTGCAACGAGGTTGATTGACCGTTTACTTGGAATAAACTAGGTGCGCGAAAGCTGGTCGAGTAACTAGCACGAAATGACAACGCGTCTGTTGGGCGATAAAGGAATGAGACTTTGGGGTCGATTGTGTCGCCAATATTGCCGCCGTAATCTTCGTAGCGCAAGGCCGCATTAAAGTCCAAGGTTGGCGATAATGGAATTGCGATTTCTGAAAACAATGCGACAATATCTCGATCGTCATCAAAGTCAGAGCTACCGATAATAAACGCGAACGCATCTTGATTCGATAGGTCATCGAAATCGCGCGCGAAGTCTTCCCTGCGATATTGTGCGCCGACCGCTAAACCAATATCTCCTGCAGCGGTTGAACCGACCGTGCCACTGAACACCGCGTCTAGAACTAACAAGTCTGAGTCGGCGGTAATTGTTTGTGTTTCAATAAGAAAATCAACCAGCGCTGGATCATTTGGAATTGGGCCGAAGCTGGTAGCAAACGGGTTAAAGAACAAACAGCCGTTCTGGCCAGGTACACCTGCGGCAGCGTCACAATTTGGGCCACCAAAGCCGAACAAAGCATCTTGAAAGCGGCTGGTAACCGTGTCATCAGTTTGGAGAATGTGCTCATTAGTTCCATACGTGGCAGCGATATCATAGTTCCAGTTTTCCGACCCTAGAAATGCACCGGATAGCTCAGCGCTTAAGCGTAATGTTTCTGATTCCGCGATTGATGGGGAAACTGAGCCGCCGTTGCCCGACACTCGACCGAAAAAAATAGGTGTTCCGAGTGCGGCTGGAAAAATATTGCCGGGGTTATTCGCGGGAACAATTGCGCTGCCTGTTTGCAGAAACGGAAAACTTGGAGAGTTGCCGCGAATCGCTTCGTAATCAGTATACGCCGCTTCAACGCGAAGCTCGTGACCTCCGAATTGATGAGTGACGGTACCAAAGAGGTTAATTCGTTCCTCTTCAGGGACCAAATTAAAGAAGTCGCCAAAATCAAACTGACAAAGGCCTGCACGAAACGGTATCCCTGCAGCATCGAGTAATGGCTGAGCAGCGCCAATAGGAGCTGCGATGCCACCCTGAGATTCGCAACCAGTGGGATCGATAACGGGTACTGCACCGCCAGCGAGACCGGTTAGAAAGAAAGAACCAGGGTTGCCTAACGAAGAACTATCGTCTTGTGGGCGACTTAAGCGCCGTTCTGCTGTGGTAAGTGGACTTCGGTCAAAATAGCTCGCAGCAACGACAACATCGGTATTGTCATTCCCCCAACCGAACTTAACTTCAGCGGTGACATCCGACTGGCTACCTTCGCCATCAACTCCGGCTAATCGAACGTTAATCGCTGAGCCTCGAAAATCGTTATCAGTGATAAAATTCACGACGCCGGCCACCGCATCGGTACCGTAGATTGCCGCGGCACCATCTTTTACGATTTCAATACGCTTAACCGCGATCTGTGGAACTAATGAATTAGTGTCAACGAAGTTAATGCCGTCATTGGTTAATGCTCCTGTACCGACTTGTCGCCGGCCATTTTGTAGCACCAGTGTTGATGCAACTCCCAGACCCCTTAAGTTGAAGTTTGATGATCCCACGGTACCGTTTTGGGTAAACGCATCGGGATTATTTTGTGAACCACTGTTGATGGTGAGGTTTTGAACAACATCGGCCACATTAGCGGCGCCAATATCGTCTAAATAATCAGCGTCTAGTACAGAGGTTGGTGATGGCAGATCACTTTGGCGAAACCGGCTTAAATAAGAACCGGTGACAACGACTTCTTCTAAAGTTGGGTTCGCTGACTCTTGAGCTTGCGACGTTGTTGGTAATAATGCGGCAATCGCTAACGCAATTGCGCCTTGCCTAAATTTAGTACTGTGCATAGCGGAGGATGCATGCCCTGATGAAAATGGTATTTTCATTCTTTGTCTCCTGATGGTTTCAATTTATTTGTTTCTCGGCCTCTTAGTATTGTTATTTTTACCGTAATTTTAGCAATATCAGGTTTTATGCATGCGCACGAAACCTCCGATATCATTAATATAATGATCTAGTTACAACAATATTATGTGAAGTTTTGAGAACCTTACATGAAATACTTTCATTAGAAAGCAACGTAGAAGGCAATTAGGTTGATATAAATTTAAAGATGGTCTAACGCTAGATTGATCGAGTTCAAATTGACAATATTCTCTGTTAATCGAGCCAACGTTACTCAGGCCCTTATCGATTAAATCAGCGATTTTCTGAGTTTCATGAGTGATCGATTTAAAATGCTATGTTGTATTTTGCCTTAATGGTTAGAGATTACATTATGAAAAAATTGGCGATGATATTTGTATTAGTTGGAATTGCATTTGTTCGCTCCTCGAATGCGGATGACAACAAAGATTGGCGAACACCAAAGGCTGACTCAATAATGATTATGCAACTTGAGTCTGGCCGAGTGGTGATAGAGCTAGCACCACAATTTGCGCCAAATCATGTGGCTAACATTAAAGAATTAATTAATAACGGTTACTTTGATGGAACCAGTATTCTTCGTTCGCAAGATAATTATGTAGTCCAATGGGGAGACCCTGAGTCTGAAACAGACGATGCAAAGCCTATTGGAGCAGCAAAGAAAAAGCTTAAGGTGGAGTTTTTTCGAGATAAACAAGACATCGATTTTAAACTGCTCGATAGTAGAGATGCCTACGCTACGGAAGTTGGTTTCGTTGATGGTTTTCCAGTTGCGAGTGATGGCAAGCAGGTTTGGCTGACTCATTGCTATGGGATGGTTGGAGTATCACGAGGTTTAGGTGATGACAGTGGAAACGGTTCAGGTCTATATGTTGTCACGGGTCATTCGCCGAGACATTTGGATCGTAATGTTACTTTGGTCGGGCGGGTGATCGAAGGGATGTCATTATTGAGCAGTTTGCCAAGGGGTACTGGGTCTCTAGGCTTTTTCGAAACGCCTGAAGAGTATATTCCTGTTAATAAAATTGGTTTAGCAAGCGCGCTTGAAAATAAGCTTGTTTCTCATGAGATTATGAATACTAATAGTGATTTGTTCGAGCAACATGTTAGTAAACGCACTACGCGTTCTGAAGAATGGTTCTTGGAATCAACTGGAAAAATCGAATTGTGTAATGTAGGTGTTCCTAGTCGTTAACCACTGGAGTTAGCGATCGATCGAATATTTGAAAATTAACCTTAATCGAGATTTTTTATTCATGCTATAAATGCAAGCCGTACTTTGTGATCGCCAGCGAATTTAATTGAGAATTCGCATTTAACTAAATAGAAAAACAAGAGAATAGCCAATGACATATCACGTTAAAGATGTGTGTAGTCGCTTTAGCGATTTAATTATCGATGCGAAGTACACAGAGGCTTCGTTTTCCAGAATAGATTCAAGTGATGACTTTCGGTCAGACAGTTTGATTTTTGTTAGTGATGAGAAAAATATACCCGACTTAAGCATTTGCCCTGCGGTCATTGTTACCAGCGCTGATATTGCCTCAAAAATCGACAGCACCGGTGTGTGCCTTATTGTGGTAAAGAGCGTGCGTTTAGCTCAGGCATTTATTAAGCAAGAGTACTCAGATTACGACTCTAGCGATCGACACTGGGGAATGATTCATCCTAGTGCCGTTATTCATCCGAGTGCGACATTGAATGAGGGAGTGAGGGTTGGCCCAAATACGGTCATCGGCCCTGATACCGTAGTTGGAGCTCATACACATATACGCTCAAATTGCGTGATCGAGCATAGTGTGATTATTGGGGAGCACTGTGTCATAAATAACCTTGTTAATATTGGCTACCTTTGCACTATTGGTAATCGAGTAATTCTTCGATCTGGGGTCATTATTGGCAACGAAGGCTTTGGTTTTGCACAAGATGATCAACACCGTTACCACCGAACACCTCATACAGGCGTTGTCGACATTGGAGATGATGTACAAATTGGCGCAAACAGTAATATTGATCGCGGCACCTACGGAGTTACAAAGATAGGCCGAGGTGTGAAGATTGATGCTCTGTGTCATTTTGCCCATAACGTTGATATTGGCGAGGATGCATTGTTCGTTGCGCAGTCTGGTATTGCAGGCTCATGTAACATTGGTAAGCGTGTAATAGCCTCAGGCCAAACGGGCATGCTCGATCATAAAACGGTGGTAGATGATGCCGTGTTGGTTCATCGTTGTGGTGTTACAGAAGATATACTCGCACCCGGTGTGTGGGCAGGAACACCGCCTAAGCCATTTAAAGAGTA
>CAZFVP010000059.1:10880-12000 GCA_964522345.1 uncultured Gammaproteobacteria bacterium
TAATCATTAGACCATCGCGCTCAAGTAAGCCTAATGAAAACCCTATTGTCGCTAGCGCCGGTGGAAAATTGCTGAACGGAAACGGTATCGCTACAACAAGACCCAATAATAAAATTACAAAGCCAATAAGCCTGCGTGCGATGTTGTTGCTTAGGCTAGGCCAACGAGGCACAACCAGAGTCTCAAGACGCTCAACCCATTTACTTACCGTCATACCCCATTTTTGAAGGCCCTTAACCCCAACCTTGCGTGTTTGAATAAAGCTTGGAAACACGGGTGAGGGTAGACCAATAAATAATTGAAAGGCCGGCACTATCATTGCTATCCCGGCGAACACTGAGATGCCAGGGACCATCGCTAGCAGCGCTAATATAAGTAACACACCACCATAAGAGCGGCGTTGAAATTGTTTCATTAGATCGCCAACACTTACGTGACTGCCTTCGAGCGCCTGAAGAGTCTCCGCTAACAACGCCGAGGTTTTTATGCGGCTGGTGTCGCTCGAATCATTCGTCATTCGAGCGATCACTGAAGGTAAAGGTTAACAACATCAGCCTAAAATTCTCTCTCGTTGATATAGCTTTATAGCGACCCCAGCTAGTAACGCCGCTAATATTGCGCTGCCTATCATAGATAAGCTAATAAGTTGCCATGTAATTGCCTCGCCTTTAAGTGTTTCTAAAATAATCATTCCTTGACTAAATGCTGGAATCCACATATTTGAAACCGAAGGTTCAGGAGATAAAAACATCAATGACATCAACGGCAATGTTGGTAGCAGCATTACTGACCCAAGATAGGACTGAGCTTCTTTGTAACTCTTGGTAAAAGAAGCGACTAATACCATTAGTGCACAACCAGCAAGCACAAATGGCAAGCATGCAAAAAACATGAGTGTTATTTTGTCCGGCCCAACTGAAACGGAGAAAATATCTATGGGCATATAGGTAAAGGCCAGGCCTAGGCCGGTTAACATTAATAGCAGAGTCAAGGATGAAAATACCACGGTAGCGCCAAGCTTTGCTAACAGAACGGTATGACGTTTCACTGGTTGAGTTAGAAGGGGTTCTAAGGAGCCTTTCTCACGTTCGCCTGCGGTGGTGTCCATGGCTAAGTACAT
>CAZFVP010000060.1:0-1457 GCA_964522345.1 uncultured Gammaproteobacteria bacterium
AGTATGTTCATCCCGTTAGCTACCACAGTGTTCTTGATGGTTACTGCGATGGGTAAAGATACTACCCAAATTGAAAGAGATCCAAGAAACCTAGTGAGCCCTAATAGTGCTCAAGCTAGGGCAAACAGAGAGATGGCTCGAATTGCAACTCAGTATTCCCTTAATAACATTTCTTATAAAGATGCAATGGATCTTATGGCGACCGAATTTGTGGAAATGACGCTTCAAGAAAATGGGGGGAATATTAGTAAGGCTGCGAGTACAATGGGTGTTGCTAGATCATTAATCTATCGACGACGCCGAGGCGGCGATTTATCTTAGAATTTAATCTCAATTCAATAGGTGCATTGTTCTAGCCAATGAAGTGATGTGAGATAAAAGATGCTTAAAACGAGCTCGTAATCTGATGTGATATTACGAGCCCGATTTTTCATAAGCCTAGTAAAGCGAGTGACTGCCTAGTGCTTGAAAGTTGTTAAGCCAGCAACAATGCCACTTCCCGTATATAATGAGCAGATTTCGTCCCCATCCATCAACCTGTCATCGTTCATTAATTGATGGTAGTTAAGTGAGAAGGTAGCTGACGTAACATTGCCATAATAATCGTACGACTTAATCATCCTATCTTCGGCGACGATGTTCCACTTTACTATTTGTTGAAATGCTTTCTTTCCAACTTGATGGGTCATAAAAAACTTAGGTTTTCTCCATTGCTTAGATCGTTGGGCCTCTCGAATGATTTCGTCTCCTAGCCTTATTGTACGAGCGACAATTTTAGCCATTTGCATTTCACATTCTAGCTCGCCTTTATTATTGTGTTTGTAGTGACATAATTCATTGTATTGGCTTAAAGTTCTGCCCTCAAATGAACGAAAGCCCGTTAAGCCTCCGTCTCCTGACTCACCAACTACCACAGCTCCTCCGGCGTCTCCTACAGAGAGAAAGCCCATTTGATTTCGCAGTTCTTTTTCAGTTATGCCTTTTTTAAGTCGCTCCATTAGCTGTCTAGTAAGTTTTGTTGGTACTTCGCCAGTAGTCACAAGGACTTTACGTGCGGCATGAGATTGAATTAGGCTGGAAGCGACTCTAAGACCATCAAAAAAGCCGTAGCAAGCATTTGCAATGTCGAAAGCATATTTTGCATTCAATCCTAGTTTTTTTTGGATTGTGTGTGCGGTAGCTGGCTCTGCTTGATCTCTCTCAATCCCGCAAAAAATCACAGCGTCTATTTGGTCACGATTAACTTTTTTTAGAGCGCCTCTACATGCTGCGATAGCAAGGTCTGAGGGAAGGGCGTCGTCTGGTGACATGCGTCGTTCCAGAATGCCCATATTCTCAGACATCCAAGTTTTCGGGATACCGTACCGTTTATCCGATTCAAAGTAATCATAAATTTCATCAGACGTGACCCGTTCTTTGGGAACATATATGCCTGAAGATAAAATTTTGGTTCCTAA
>CAZFVP010000060.1:1557-3203 GCA_964522345.1 uncultured Gammaproteobacteria bacterium
AAAAGAATTATCCATGGATTTACGTAAGAGCAATATAGAGCGGCTTCAACAAGAAGATAAAATTTTTGATGTTTTGGTGCTTGGAGGCGGTGTAAATGGTGCTGTTTCTGCTGCATCCCTGTCAGCTAAGGGTGCGAAGGTTGCGCTTATCGATAAAGGGGATTTTGCTGGTCTGACCAGCTCTAATTCATCGAACTTGGCCTGGGGTGGTATAAAATACCTTGAATCTCACGAGTATTTCTTAGTCAATAATTTGTGTAAAAGCCGAAATCATTTAATGCGAAGCTACCCGTCTACGGTTAAGGAAATACGGTTTTTAACTACGATCGAAAAGGGTTTTCGCTTCCCATCTTGGTTCGTTTATCTAGGAACAATTTTTTACTGGATGATAGGTCGTTTTTTCACCCAAGGGCCTGACTATATGACCCCTAAAACGATTAAAGAGCGCGAACCTTCTATCGACACTTCGAACGCCGCTGGCGGTTTTGAGTATTCTGATGCGTATCTTTACGACAACGACGCTCGATTTGTATTTAATTTTATTCGATCGAGTATGAATTACGGATGCGTTGCGGCGAACTACGTAGAATCACTAGACGCTGTTCGCAAAGACGGGCTGTGGGAAATTTCTGCGCGAGACAATATTAGTGGCGAAACGTTTACAATTAAGTCTAAAGCATTAGTTAATGCTTGCGGCCCTTATGTTGATAATCATAATAAGCTGGCTGAGCAAACCACTGACCACCAACACCTGTTTTCTAAAGGCATTCATTTAATAGTTGATCGTATAACTAAAGATGAACGGATTCTGGCATTTTTTGCTAGTGACGGTCGCCTATTTTTTGTAATTCCGATGGGCAATAAAACGTCGGTAGGCACCACTGACACACAGGTCGATGACCCTAATGTTGAGGTTACCGAAGAAGATCGCCAATTTGTGTTGGATAACATCAATGAGTTACTTGATTTAGATAAGCCGATTACGCGTGAGGATATTATTGCTGAACGTTGCGGCGTACGCCCGTTGGCGCAAAAAGGAGGTGATGGAGTTGCCGATTGGGTTAAGTTATCTCGTAAACATGCGGTTGATACCAATTTTAATGATAAGCATCTGAGCATTTTCGGCGGTAAAACTACCGATTGTATTAATGTTGGCGATGAGGTTGCTGGTTTAGTTAAAAAAATGGGTATCGAGTTACCATTCGAAGATTATATTTGGTATGGCGAAGATGATGATACTGTGCGTGATGAATTCTACCATCAAGCTAAATTAATGGATCTTGATGCTTATACCGTCGAAGGTTCGAGTGAGCCTCTAACTCAACGGCTGTGGCGTCGCTATGGAGGAGTTGCACTCGAGCTTTTGGAGGATATTCGCCAGAACCCAAAACAAGCCGAGCGTTTAATGAAAGACGCCGAATACTTACGTTGCGAAATAGAGCATACCGCGCGCTATGAAATGGTTACCAAGCTGGATGATTTTTTGCGTCGACGATCTAAAATTACTCAGGTAGTTCGACATGAAGATATTATTGATGCGCCAGGTTTAATTGAAGCATGTGAAATTTTCTTTGGTGATGACGCTCAGGCGAAACGCCAAGAGTATATCGATTCAATTTAATTGGTCATGAGTTAAAAACAATGAT
>CAZFVP010000060.1:3303-11941 GCA_964522345.1 uncultured Gammaproteobacteria bacterium
TGGATATATAGCGATGCAGAATTTCGAAAAAATCGATCATATGTTTGTGTTGCCTGAGCACCGGCATAAAGGAATGGCTAAAAAATTGTGGCGTAAGGCTCAGAGAGTATGTGCAGAGAACGGAAATGCGTCGTATTATTGGGTGCGCTCTTCATCATATGCGCTGCCAGTCTACAAATCTTTTGGGTTTCGTGCATCAGGTGATAGAGAAGAAGTAAACGGCATATCCTTTGAGTTTATGGAGAAGGACAGCAGAGAGGCGTTTAGCCAATTCGCTAAAATCGGCGGCATAATTATAAAAGCGGTGAGTCGACGTGTCACTGCTTACTGATGTCTCGTCCAGCAGTATATCGATATCTAATGCCTAACCAATCTGCATTGAATTATTGTTATAAGTTGTAGATGTAACTAAGGCTCTACTAAACTTCGCTGAAATGCTTTTCGGTGAGCCCTTGATATTCAGTTTCATAGATAAATAAGCAGCCTGCCTTTGGATCGGCTTTTCTAGCTTTACTATCGAGATCTTGCCAAGCCGATGTCACGAACATTAGGTTCATATCGTTACCGCCAAACGCAACGCAACTAGGCTGGCTAGCTGGAACATCAACAATCAAGTCTTGCTGACCGCTTGGCGAGTAGCGTACCACGCTGCTGCTGCCCCACTGAGCATTCCATACGTAGCCGTTATCATCAACAGTTGAGCCATCGGGGAAGCAATTTTCTTTGGTCGTCGCAAATAATAATTCATTGCTAAAGGTCCCGGAATCACAATCGAAGCTATACTTTTTAATTTGCCTAGTCGGCGTATCGGTGTGATACATAGATTCACCGTCAGGGCTCCAGCACAAACTATTAGGGATTGATAAGCCGTCAATAGTTTTACTGATGGTTAAATCATGGTGTAGGCAATAAAGTGACCCTTGGTAACTTGCCAACTCGTTGTCTTCAACCATCGTGCCGGCCCACAGTCGTCCTTGGCGGTCAGTTTTGCCATCGTTGAATCGAGTGCCAGGGTTGTCTGTTTCTAATTTTTTTATCCATTTAAGTTCGCCACTTGCAGGTACATAAAACGCGAAGCCCGATTCAAATGCACCTAATAAGTAATCCTTATTTTCGACAGGAGTGAAACAGCAGAGTCGTTCTGGTGTATCCCATTGTTCCAGCTCCCTAGATTTGGGGTCGTAGCGATAAAGCTTGCTTTGCTGAATATCTGTCCACCAAACTCTGGAACTGGTGTGATCCCATATCACCCCTTCACCAAGTTCATTATGTACCATTACAGTATCAATTAAGCGCATTCTGGGTATTCTCTTTGGCTGGGGTAGCCTGTGTGGTTTCTATGTAACTGAGTTAATCGCATTGACTATGTCTTTACAACGTTTGTGTACGTCCTCGGCGCCTCGGCCAGCTTTATAAATATCGCTACCAATGCCAAAGCCATCGACACCAGCATTAATCCACTCGCTAGCATTATGAGCGCCGGCGCCGCCAACTGCTAATATTTTCGCATCGCTTGGAAGCACCGCTTTTACCGCTTTTATGTGTCCAGCGCCAAAACTAGAGGCTGGAAATAACTTTAAATGCCTGGCACCAGCGCGGTAAGCTGCGAATGCTTCGGTAGGAGTAGCCCAACCTGGCATTGGGGTCATGCCTAATTCGATGCACTTCTTAATTACGCTTGGTCGAGTGTTGGGCGTGACGGCGATTTGCCCACCGGCCTTTGCGACTCGCTTGGCGTCTTGGTCGGTGAGCAATGTGCCGCATCCGATAATACAGTCTTCGCCGAGGTCTATACTCAAGCGTTTGATACTTTCAAATGGCTCCGGAGAGTTTAGTGGAACCTCAATAATGCCGATTCCTGATTCGTAAATGGCACGTCCTACGTCGACAACTTCATCAGGCGTAACGCCGCGAATAATCGCGACGACAGGCATCTTGTCTAACCAGCTGTCTAGCGAGTTGTTCATTCTTTATCCTACAGATTGTATGTGTTGAAAAATTGTTTCGAAGCCTGAAATAGCAATTTCAGATGGATCACAACTTTGACTAACAATACCAAAATGATTTAGTGCCAAGGTGTAATGTTGATTTAATGTTGGTTCGCCAATGATGGTAACACTGTCGACCTCGCCAAAAAGCCGGCTTGCTCCTATTACATCGGCGCCAATAATTAAACCGGATAAATATGATAAGGCGTCGGTACTCGCCATTTCACCTAACACCTGCTTGCTTCGTGTTGCAAAAAGGGCATGTAACAGTTGTGCATCACCTAGAGCATCAATGGCTTTAACGCCACTCAAAAAAACATCTTGGTTAAAGTTAATCGTATTTTGCTCAGGCACTAGGATGCTATTATTGCGCAGTAGCGAAAATAGTTCGCCAGTAAAGGCGGTTAGAAAATTGGTTATTGAACCGTTTTCAACTAAGGTCCACTTGTTATGTGTGCCAGGAAGCGTAAAGAGATTCTTGCCCTTTTTTTTATCTTGAAGCTTTAACCAACCAAGCATTTGCAGCTCTTCACCACGCATTACATCCGGTGCACCTAATGGGTTTTGCGTCCTCAGGCCAGCCAATATTGAAAAAGAAATGCCACGTGCTTGGAACTCTATACGGCCCTTGGCAATCTCTTGCGCATCGACAGGGCAACTAAGATAGGGCGCATCTTTCCAGCCGATAGTCGACCCTATCATTCCCGACAGGAGTACCGGTAAAGGCCCTGATTGATCTAACCAATCTTGCGCTAAGTTAAAGAACTTGTCTTCAAAATCACCACTTATTTGACTAATGCCTGGCCCAAATCGAGTGTCAAGAATTCGCGAGGCACCATGTGGGTTGTATTCACACAAATACATGCGTAAATTGCTCGTGCCCCAATCGCCAGCGATAAACTGAGTAGTGTCTGTCATTGATGTATAGTGTCGTTGATATGCATGCGACTATTCTAGCCCAGAGTGTTGTCAACTCACTGTTAGGTGAGGTTAATGCGTTTAACGTGTGAGTTAATTATAATATAAATAATATTTAAATAGCTAGAAGCAAGCTCCTTCCATTGTCATTTTCGGAAGGTTAATGATCTAGCTCAAGGTAGGTGAGGCATATGAAGCCCCAATTAGGTACTTGTTATTACCCGGAACATTGGCCAAAAGCACAATGGACAGATGATGCCAAACGCATGGCAGACCTGGGCTTGAAGATAGTGCGAGTAGGGGAGTTCGCGTGGTCGAAATTTGAACCTGCGCCCGGAAACTTCGCATTTGACTGGATGGATGAAGCGGTCGATGTTTTAGCGACAAACGGCCTGAGTATTGTGATGTGTACCCCAACCGCCACACCTCCACGTTGGATGCTAGATAAGTATCCCGATATGTTAGCGGTTGATGAAAATGGACACGATCGTAAGTTTGGATCTCGGCGCCACTATTGCTTTAGTCATGAGGGCTACCGCAAAGAATCAGTCCGTATTGCGCAAATAATGGCGAAGCGTTATTCCCAACATGACGCGATTACCGCTTGGCAGATCGATAATGAGTATGGCTGTCATGATACGGTAGTGTCGTACAGCGATGCTGCGCGGACAGCATTTCAGGTATGGCTAGAGAGTAAATACGTTTCGATCGATGCGTTGAACCAAGCTTGGGGCAACGTGTTTTGGTCCATGGAGTACAGTTCGTTCAATCAAATAGACATGCCGAACCTCACAGTAACTGAGCCGAACCCAAGTCACTGTTTAGATTTTCGGCGCTTTAGTAGTGACCAAGTGGTGGTTTACAACAGAGCTCAAGCCGAGGCCATTCGCAAGTATACCGATGTGCCTCTTATTCATAATTATATGGGGAGAATCGTTGATTTTGACCATTATAAAGTCGGTCAAGATTTAGATATTGCCAGTTGGGACAGTTACCCCCTAGGGTTCTTGGTGGACCGTACCGAGGCGACAAACGATTGGAAAAAACGATTTGAACGACAAGGTGATCCGGATCTTCAGGCTTTCCACCATGATCTGTATCGAGCGGTTGGTAAAGGGCGATGGTGGGTTATGGAACAACAACCGGGGCCAGTGAACTGGGCTCCTAACAATCCAGCTCCATTAGACGGTATGGTGAGACTTTGGACCCTAGAGGCAATTGCTCATCAAGCTGAGGCCGTTTGCTACTTTCGTTGGCGACAGGCTCCATTCGCTCAAGAGCAAATGCATGCTGGTTTATTAAGGCCCGACAGCGAGCCATCAGAGGTATTTGATGAAATTGTCCAAACATCAGCTGAGATTAATCGCCTCGGCGATATATCCCCCGCGCAAGCAAAAGTGGCACTTGTTTTCGATTACGAGAGTTGTTGGGCTTGGCAAACTCAGCCCCAGGGCGAAGACTTTGATAATTTTGTATTATGCTTCGAGTTTTATCGAAGCTTACGCCGTAACGGCTTATCAGTTGATATCGTTCCACCGACAATTGATTCTTTGGACGGCTACTCAATGTTGTTGGCTCCCGGTTTGCTAACTTGGTCGACAGGTTTACTTGAGCAATTACGTAGCTTTGATGGTCTCGCCTTGCTTGGGCCTAGAAGCGGTTCTAAAACTGAAAATTTGAGCATTCCGCGATCGCTACCCCCAGGCATAGAAGGGTTCGATTGTAAGGTCAGTTATGTAGAAACATTTCCGAGTGGTTCTGAACGTGACTTAGTTGGCGGTGGAGCTGTCCGTACTTGGCTTGAAACGGTAGAAACTACCGAAGCTATTGACGAACAAACGCTCGACGGTACAGCAGTATTGATAGGTAGCGGTAATATTCGATATTTGGCGGGTTGGCCAGACGCTCAAGCGATGACAAGAATTATTGCTAAGCTTGCCGTTGAAATAGACCTGAAAACCACTGCCATGCCAGAGGGTGTTCGAAGGCGTTGTACTGGTTCACACGAGTTTATCTTCAACCACAACTCCGAAAACGTTGAGTTTGATGGACTAGTGATTAAAGCGGCCGATGTTTTGATTCGTCAATTGAATTAATCTTCTCGATATCAACTTTGCGCGGTACAATCGAGGTTGATATTTGATACTAACCCTTTTTTTTAATGCAATGAAAGTTGAACAAACTAAGCTCGACGGCGTGCTGCTTGTCACACCACAGGTTTTCGGAGACGACCGCGGTTTCTTTATGGAAACTTATAACCGAGATAAAGCTATTGAATTAGGCTTGCCGGGTGAGTTCGTTCAAGATAATCATTCTAAGTCTAGTAAAGGCGTATTACGTGGTTTGCATTACCAGACCCCGCAATGGCAGGGTAAATTAGTCCGAGCAGTACAAGGCGAGATATATGATGTTGCGGTTGATATCCGTGATGGTTCATCAACATATGGGAAGTGGGTAGGTTTTTTTCTTAACGCTGAAAATAAGCAGCAACTTTACGTGCCAGAAGGCTTTGCGCATGGTTTTGTTGTTACTAGTGATACCGCAGAGGTGGTGTATAAGTGCACGTCGCTTTACGCGCCCGAACAAGAGGGTAGCGTTCTCTGGAATGACCCAGAGATAGGCATTAACTGGCCCATAGATGATCCTTTGTTGTCAGCAAAGGATGAAGTCGGCCAGTTATTAAAAGACGTGCCTGCATTAACGGTTGACTAGTTTCGGTTTGCATAATGAATAAAGTACTATTAATTGGTCAAAATGGTCAGGTTACGACGTATCTCCAGAGGGTGTTTTATGGTGAATATGAAGTGCTGGTAGCTAATCGAGATACGCTTGATTTGAGTCAAGTTGAAAGTATTGACACGGCGCTTGGGCACTTTGCTGCAGATTTAATTATTAATCCAGCGGCCTATACCGCAGTAGATCAGGCTGAACAAGATAGCGAAGCGGCCTATTTGGTTAATAGAGATGCAGTCGCGAAGATCGCCGCATTTTGTTCTCGAACCAATACTCCATTAATTCATTTTTCAACCGATTATGTATTTTCCGGAGATGCGTCAACTGCGTATGTAGAGACTGATTTGACCGCGCCAACCGGCGTTTATGGTAAGAGTAAGTTAGCAGGCGAGAATGCAATTTTGGAGTCTGGAGCACCGGCCTTGATTTTACGTACCGCTTGGGTGTATTCAAATCACGGAAAGAATTTTTACAAAACAATGTTAATGCTGGCCGAGAGCCGCAACGAACTTTCGGTTGTTGGTGATCAAGTTGGCGCACCGACATATGCTGGTAGTATTGCTGATGCGACAAAACAACTTGTCGATGTGGTGTTCCAGCAAGGCGAGATAAAGCAAAGTCAAATTGGTGTATATCATTTTTCCTGCCAAGGCCAAACATCGTGGGCAGAATTTGCTAAGGCTATTTTTGTTGAAAATAAAGTGGCTAACATTAATGTTAAGGACATTACTACCGCAGAGTACCCAACTCCCGCTAAGCGTCCTGCTTATTCTGTTCTGTGCTTAGATAAGCTAAAACACGTTTTTGATATCTCGCTGCCTCATTGGGGCACAGCCCTAACCCATTGCGCCGCTGAAACTAGTGTCGCTGGAGATGGGCCACCAACACTAACGCTAGATAGAGGCTGAGCCTTGGAAGTGGTAAAACCGTCGATACATTTAGAAAGTGCGGCCGATATTCTCGGCGAACACGGCCCGTTCGCTAAGCGTATTGACAACTATACGGTACGTGAGTCGCAAGTGGCGATGGCCGACGCTATTGAACAAACGATATTCAATAAGCAGACATTATTGGCCGAGTCTGGTACAGGCACGGGTAAGACTTTTGCTTATCTAGTGCCGGCTTTGTTATCAGGTAAAAAGACACTTGTCTCTACCGGCACCAAACACTTACAAGAGCAACTCTTTCATCGAGATATTCCACTTGTATTAGAAAACCTCGGCTTGAATGCTAAAGTTTCATTGCTTAAGGGACGTAGTAATTATTTGTGTTTACATCGAATGATGCTAACCCGAGGCTCCTCTCGGCGTCTTGATAAGGTTCAGTTGGCGGAGTTAGAAGTGCTTTCTTCGTGGGAACCCACTACTCGAAGCGGCGATATTGGCGATTTAAACGAGGTGCCTGAAGATTCTAGAATCTGGCCGTCGGTAACCTCTACTGTCGATAATTGTATTGGGCAAAACTGCTCCTATTTTGAAGATTGTTATGTGAATAAAGCACGTAAAGCGGCTATGACAAGTGATGTTGTGGTGGTAAACCACCATCTGTTTTTCGCAGATAAGTCACTCAAAGATGACGGTTTTGGCGCTTTGTTACCTGATGTTGATACGGTGATTTTTGATGAAGCGCATCAAATACCCGATATTGCGTCGAACTTCTTAGGAAATAGTTTCAGTTCTTGGCAGGTAATGGAATTAGCCAATGACACGCGAGCGGCTGAGCTAAAAGAGAAAAGCTTGATACCTAAATTAGTTTTGATTGCCGATGAGTTAGACAAGTTAACGGCCGATTATCGGCTTAGCTTAGGGCTTAATGAGCGGCGCGTTGGTTGGAATGATTTGATTGGTGAGATACCTAATTTGCCTAAGAAATTATTGTCTCTGGCTGAAAAGCTCACCGAATTTTCAGACATTTTAGAGCAAGCATCGGTTGCAGGTGAAGCCCTTACTCGTTGCTATGAACGTGCATTAGAGCTATCTCAAGAATGTCATAAATTGGCTGACGACTCAGGCCTAGATGACGTAGTACGCTGGGTAGAGATTGCCCGACGAACATTCAGAATTCATGAAACTCCGTTGAATATCGGCAACGCTCTAAATGCGTATTTTGGAAATCGAGAGCAAGCCAGAGTATTTACCTCTGCCACCTTATCAGTTGACGGAGACTTTGGTCATTACCAGCAGTTGGTTGGCTTAGAAAGTGATACGCCATATAGTACGTGGGATAGCCCATTCGACTATTTTAACCAGGCAGTATTATATGTACCTGAAGGTATGCCGTTGCCGAAAGAAGATGGTTTTGTGAGTGCCTTATTTGACGAAGTGCTGCCGGTGCTTCAAGCTAGTCGAGGTGCCGCATTTGTTCTGTTCACTAGTTTTAGAATCATGCAACAGTTCGAAGAAAAGCTGGCTGACTATGAATTTAATATATTGACCCAAGGCGATACCAGTAAACGAGAAATGCTTAAAGAGTTCGTTGAAAAACCTAACTCAGTGTTACTTGGTACTATGAGCTTTTGGGAAGGTGTCGATGTTCCGGGTGATGCATTGCGATGTGTGATTATTGATAAACTGCCATTCGAGTCGCCATTCGATCCTGTTATTAAAGCTCGTTTAAATGCGATGCAAGATGCAGGCGAGAATTCTTTTATGAATTACCAAGTGCCTCGCGCTGTAATTACCTTGAGACAGGGGGCGGGGCGTTTGATACGAAGCTCTCAAGATAAAGGGGTGTTGATGATTTGCGATGGGCGTTTGAGAACCACACACTATGGGAGAGTCTTTTTGAGCAGCCTTCCAAAGATGCGTCGCAGTAATAATCGCGAAAAAGTATCTGCATTTCTATCTCGCCTCGCGAATCTTGAGGCAGAGTAATGAAGTTTATTTTGGCTCTTGAAACGGCAACTTCTTCCTGCTCCGTCGCAATGAGAATTGACGATGAGATCGTTGGGCGTAGTGAAATTGGCAGCAATGTTCATTCCCAAGTTCTACTGAGTATGG
>CAZFVP010000061.1:0-11653 GCA_964522345.1 uncultured Gammaproteobacteria bacterium
TTCGATGAGGTTAACGAATTTTTGAACAAGAATTATCAGCCTACGCTATTAGGTATTTCGCGGGCATAGTTGGTGTCAACTAAATCCGGTAACTACTCTCGATATGTTCACGCGTTATGACTCCGTAGATGCGTTGTTTCGATTCACCGTGCGCTCCGCGTATAAACAGCACATTGCATTGTTCTGTTTGCATGCGTTCATGTGCTTCTTGCAAAGTTGCAACGATCGTCGTGGGAGCAGCATCTAGTCGCTTGGCCGGTATTCGCATTAAATTGACGTTTTGATTTTGTTCAGCCAACTCGGGCTGTTGATCTAACTCGTTTAAGTGTCGAGCTAAATCGGTAGCAGGAAGTAAACAGGTTTTGCGCTGATCTTCGCCGTGAGTTAATAGTATCCAACGAGGCTCTTGACTTAGTATGTCTTGTGCATCGCTTATTGAAATTATTTGTGGTTGCTGGATTATATTACGTTCCATTACGCTAGCCACACCGATGCGTCTCAATGCTTTTGATAACGGGCTATTTCGATAATCAAGGCCTTTGGCCAGCATCAAGTGTTGATAGATCGATGACTTGCCGAATATAACCCTGGTAACTAGAGATGCGGTGATAACGGCCGCCATACCCGGGAGAATAATCGCGTGATCAGCCGTGAGTTCTAAGAGGTAGATCAAAGCAGCTAACGGCGCCTGTAACGCCGCTGCCATCATTGCCGCCATACCAAGAGTTGAATAAAATGCCATACTCGCAATGCCTGGATAGACCAATCCAATAGCCGCACCTATAGCACCGCCTGCAGCCGCACCGATAAACAGAGTAGGGCCAATTAAACCAGCAGGTATGCCAAGCCCGACGGCAATAGCGGTGGTAATGGTTTTCGCGAAGGTGAGCAGAATAACCGTCCCGACACTGATTTGCATCAGTAATAAGCCATCTACAGTATCGTAACCGGTGCCCATAACCTCGGGTAACGCAAACGCGATTGCTCCGGTGATAATGCCGGCTAATGTGGTGCGTACCCATATCGCTTGCTTCGTAAACAAACTACTGGTTAACAAGGTCAGCTGGATAAAACCTGCTGCTAAGCAACCAATCAATGCACCCATAAAAGCCACAATTGGCAACTCTTGAACCGAGTTGATATCGAGACTAGGCACTGTGAATGCGGTGTCGTCACCAAAGGTTATGCGAGTCAGAGTGGTGGCACTAACAGCGGCAATTATAACCGGTGTGAAACCGATCACGGTATAATCCATAATTACCACCTCCATTGCGAAGATAACACCAGCTAATGGCGTATTAAACGCAGCCGCGATTGCGGCGGCTACACCGCAACCAACCAAAATTCGAACGCTATTATTTGGTACGTGCAAACTTCGCCCAAGCGCGCTGCCAGCCGCTGCTCCGAGGTGAATGCTAGGGCCTTCTCTACCAACTGAATGTCCCGATAATAAACTGATTGCGCCTGTTATGAACTGAACAATCGCATTTTTAATAGGTAAGTAGCCCTGATGGTAATCTAAACGTTCGAGTACATGAACAACACCAACGCCGCGATTTTTAGGTTTTAGTAGATGCAGGATTACACCGACAATGACTCCTCCGGCAACACACAGCGCAAAGCGGTCAAGGCCACTTAACGCTTCGAAACTTTCGATGTCTCCGTTTGGTAGCCATTGTTGCGCTGCGCCTTCCATAACTAGGCGAAATAAAACTATAAGGCCTCCTGACATTAATCCGCAGACTAATCCGAGAGCAGCCAATAAAGGCAAGCCCTCAAAATTATTCGACATTCTGACTTGCTGTGCTTCTAGGAAACGACCGTAGCCGGCCCTAATAAAATTAACGAGTTTGTTGTCGAGTAAGTTCAAGCGAAGTTATATTTGAGTCTAGAACGGCGTAGGAACCGAATCGTCGACTTGGTGAATGGCCGCTTTGAAATCGGATTGAATCCTAGCAATAGCTTGTTCGGTATCGGCCTCGAAACGTAAGACTAAAATAGGGGTGGTATTCGATGGTCGAATTAAACCAAACCCGTCTTCATAGTCGACTCTCAAGCCATCTATTTTACTGACATTGGCATCTCCAAAATCAGCAACTTCTTTAAGTTTGTTCATAAACACGTAATGTTCACCCTCCTCAAAATCCATACGCAGTTCAGGAGTATTTACGCTGTCTGGCAGAGCGTCAAAAACTTGTTGTGGTGTTTGCTCTAGGTTTGATAATAACTCAAGTAGTCGAGCGCCAGCATAGACCCCATCGTCAAAGCCATACCAACGGTCTTTGATAAAAATATGCCCACTCATTTCGCCGCCTAATGCCGCTCCAGTTTCTTTCAATTTGGCTTTAATAAACGAATGCCCAGTACGCCACATAGTCGCTTTGCCGCCTGCGGCTTCGATTTCAGCTGGGAGGTTACGTGAGCACTTAACGTCATAAATGATTTCGGCGCCAGGGTTACGACTCAAGACGTCTTGAGCAAATAAAATCATTTGTCGATCAGCCCAGACGATTTCACCTTTTTTAGTCACAACTCCTAGACGGTCGCCGTCACCATCAAATGCAAGACCTAGCTCGGCGTCGTGTTTCTTTACCGATGCGATGAGGTCTTGAAGGTTTTCTATCTGGCTAGGGTCTGGGTGATGATTCGGAAAAGTGCCATCGACTTCGCTAAACAGATCGATAACATCGCAACCAATGCCTCTGAATACTCGTGGTGCTGTAGCGCCAGCAACGCCGTTACCACTGTCGATCACAATTTTCATTTTACGCTTTAGCTTGATATCACTAACAATGCGTTCGATATAATTGTCTATGATCTCCTCACGTACATAATGACCATTACCTTCGCTAAAATCACTGTCGATGATACGTTGCTTTATAGCTTGAATGCGCTCAGCCGACAAGGTTACTCCTTCGACAACCATTTTGAAGCCATTGTAATCCGGCGGATTGTGGCTACCAGTAATTGCTATGCAAGACGGTATATTCTTAGAGTAGCTTGAGTAATAAACCACGGGCGAGGGAGCTAAGCCAATGTCGATTACATTAACACCTGCCGCTCGCAAACCATTCGACAATACCTCAGCCAGTATAGGGCCAGATAAACGTCCATCGCGACCAATGACAATACTATGGCCGCCATTAGCGATCACGTCGCTGCCGACCGCTTGCCCAATCTTAAAAGCGATATCAGTGGTGAGTGTGTTATCGACAATCCCGCGAATGTCGTAAGCCTTAAAGATAGCGTGAGGAAAAGTCATTTAAATAGTTGGCCAAGTTGATAAATTTAATACGTGTAAGTTTACTCTAATTAGATGACATATTGACAACTTCTATAGCTCAAATTTTTGCTGCTAATCTAAGCCGTCAATGAACTTCTTCACTTCTGACCAAGCCTGTTCACCGGAACCAGAGTGCATATTAAATAGGTGCCAGTCGTGAATCTGGTTTTTCCATATTTGCAATTTAACCGACGAACCAGATGCCAAGGCTTTATTGGTGTAACGCATTGCTTCGCCCAATAGCATTTCAGAACTGCTAGCGTGAATCAATGTTGGTGGTAGATCACTTAGGTCGGCAAATACCGGCGACGCTAACTTATTAGCGGGGTTAATGCGCATGGCAAATAATCCGAACCATGCTCTTATCGATTTAGGTAATTTAGTAAGCATGCCTAAACCTTCTCCAAGCATCTTATCCGTTTTTCGGTTTTTCTTAATTGTTGGCGAAGATAATGTCATGTCTGTAGAAGGGGAAAAGCCGATCACGCCATTTGGCTTTCTTAACCCTTGGTCTTTGTTCCAGTTTGAAATCATCAATGCAAGATTGCCACCGGCGGAATCACCCGCCACCAGTATGAATTCTGCGCTTTCTTGGCCGTTTGGCCCGTTTTCTAAAATCCAACGATACGCTTTTTGAGAGTCGACAATGCTTTTCATGCGGCTATGTTCTGGCAGCATTCGATAGTCGACCGACAGGACAGCGGCATTTGATAGTTTTGAAAGCTTATCAGAGAATTTTCGGTGGCCTTTAGGGCTTCCAAATAGAAATGCACCACCATGAAGAAATAATACTCGTCGAGTTGTGTCGGCCCCTTGTGCAACAGCCCATTCGCAGTTCACTCCATTAGCGGTCACGGCCTTAAAAGCGGTATTGGTATCTAAATCTTCAGAGAGTTCATCTGCGAACTTACGAACCGTCTGAAAGCCGCTCTTGAGAGACTTGGACTTGATTACGGTTTTACGAACTTCGCCAATAGTAGATAAAAGTTCTTTTGTCGCGCTAGCGTCGTCAGGGTGATCATCAAAATGTTCGCCCACAAATGAATCATAACGACTTAAATCAGGGCCTGATAAAACAAATGTGGCTATGAGCCATAACAGTGCCACTAGAATAAAAAATATTGTCCACGTCATGAGAATAAGACCTCAAATAAGTATTGTGTAAATGAAACTTACAGCGGTACCAAGCGCAGCTGCGTTTAGGTCACTGTGGTGTACCTTTTTGCATGCAAAAATTTATTTCGTGGCATCATAAAGTAGGCGCTTTAGGCTAGCCACGGAGATTCTAACCCTCGCATATGATTTAATCATCCTTAGTATAACTATGATACGCTAATTCTAAAGAGTCATAGGTATTTAGCTGCTTAATGTTTACCATGCCTATAGGCTAGAGGGGTAGAGCCGGTCCAGCTCTTAAACGCTCGAATAAACGCGCTTGGTTCGGAAAAGCCAACGAGGGTAGCGATCTCTTCGATTTTACACTTGTTATCAAATAATAGGTTTACCGCGATATCCCGCCGAGTTTGCATTTTTATTTCTTTAAACGACAAATCCTCAGCTTGTAATCGTCGATGTAACACCTGCTGACTCATTTCAAAATGAATAGCTGCCTCTTTGAGAGTTGCTTGATAGTTGCCTTGTTTTATATTGCGCCCTAACCACTGTCGCACTTGATCGCTAATAACTCGATAATTCTTAGGCTGATACAATAATGATAAGTTTGTTCCTGCTAAGTATTGATCAAGCGTTTCAGGAGTTTGGACTATTTCTAATTTAGCGTGGCGTTTAGTGAATTCAAAACGAGATTCAGCTTGTCCATATACCATTGGGGCTCCGTAAAATAAAGCACTGTATTGGCTAGCGTATTCTGGCTCGGCGTGATTCAACGCTACCAAATCTAAGGGAATAAATTGCCCACCTAACCAACAATGATAGCGGTGCATTGATGATAAAATTGCTTCTACCAAATAATTGTTCAAGCTTTGCGTACCTTCAATCGGGGTAACCACATAGGCCACCGATTCATCGGTTTCTTCAACGCGGTGTGAAAAGGTATTATTGAAGAGATTCCAATAATTTGCGCTGCGCCTCATAGAGCGCATGACATCCCGGGCACTAATACAGCTACGGCACATCATGTTGAAACTGCCGAAAGGTTGTGCCTTCGCACCAAGCCCTAGAAATTCATCGTCTAGCTGACGCATTACGTCTATTGCAAATGCGGCAAACGACTTGAGCTGCACACGAGTGCCCGGTTTTTCTAAGGTGAGTCTTGAGATACCGTTGTTTAATAGTATTGAATCGCACTCAAGTCCACTGGACTGAGCACCCTCTAATAGCATGCGGGCAAACGCGGAATCGATAGTGATTTCTTTCATATTACGAATTAAAGCACATTTATAGTTATTTTTTGATAAAAACTGTCTATTTAAACAATGCCTTTTGTCATTGCTGATTCACGGCTACGGCGTACACTAAGTCTAGCTAATTATTTGCGTGTGAGAGTTAAGTTGTTGGTGGCTCGCCTAAATCGTTAGCTTTTATTAGGTACTAAAAAATTGATTTTTGCATGCAAAAAAGTACTCCGTCGTTCGCCTAAAAGCGCCTACTTTTGATGCGGCGGTGGGTTTCATTAATTCTGATATAGAGGTCCCCCATGAGTAATAATGCGTACATCTACGACGCTGTAAGAACACCACGAAGCAAGGGTAAGAAAGACGGCACTTTACATGAAGTTAAACCTATCGATTTAGGAGCTGGCCTTTTTAAAGCCTTACAGCAACGTAACGAATTAGATACTTCCTATGTAGATGACGTAATCATGGGCTGCGTTTCCCCGGTTGGTGAGCAAGGAAGTGACATCGCTAAGATGATTGTTCAAAATGCAGATTGGGACGAATCAGTTGCTGGTGTGCAGCTTAATCGATTTTGTGCCTCGGGCCTAGAAGCGGTTAACTCCGCGGCTGCGAAAGTTGCTGCCGGATGGGATAATCTAATTGTTGCTGGCGGAATCGAATGTATGTCGCGGGTGCCAATGGGTTCAGACGGCGGAGCGATGGCGGGTGACGCTGCGTTTGCGGTTAAATCTGGTTTCGTGCCGCAAGGCATCGGTGCTGATACCATCGCAACCATAGACGGTTATTCACGCGAAGACGTGGATGCATATGCGTTGGAATCGCAAAAACGAGCTGCTAATGCGCGTGATAATGGTTGGTTCGATAGTGCTGTAATACCCGTGAGTGATAAGAACGGGGTCACTATTTTAGAGAGAGACGATTTTATTAAACCTGAATCGACCATGGAAGGTTTAGGTGGCTTACGCGCGTCTTTTCAAGAAATGGGCAAGTACGGATTTGACGATATTATTCTGAAAAAATATAACACATTAGAACGCGTTAACCACGTGCACACGCCCGGCAATTCATCGGGCATTGTCGATGGAGCAAGCGCGGTTCTAATTGGTTCAGAACAAGCAGGAAAGGATTTGAATATGGTACCTCGTGCGAAGGTGCGAGCAGCGGCTATTTTGTCCAGCGACCCGATCATCATGTTGGCTGGCCCGGGCCCATCTGCAATCAAAGCGTTAAAAACGGCCGGAATGACCAAAGACGATATAGATCTATGGGAAATCAATGAAGCATTTGCCTCGGTTGCGATGCGTTATATGCGAGATTTAGACATTAGCCATGACGTCACTAATGTCGTTGGCGGATCTATTGCCATGGGGCACCCATTAGGCGCAACCGGCGGGTGCATTATTGGGTCGATGTTGAATGAATTAGAACGTCGCGATTTAAGCACTGGCATGTTGTCTTTGTGTGTTGGCGGCGGCATGGGCATCTCATGCATTATTGAACGAGTTTAGGAGTGGTAAAATGAGTGTATTTAGATATGAAAGAGATAACGACGGTATAGTCACCGTCACCATGGACATGACTGGCCCAGTGAACGCAATGAACGCTGAATACCATGGTGCTATGAATGAAACTGTTGCTAAGTTAGAAGCTGAGAAGGGATTGACCGGCGTGATTTTCGCATCGGCAAAAAAAGTGTTTTTTGCCGGCGGAGATTTAAATGATTTAGTAAAAGCTGATCCTGAGCAAGCCGAAGAGTTCTTTAACTCCACTGAAGAAATGAAAGCAGGTTTACGGCGAATTGAAAAGTTGCCAGTACCGGTTGTCGCAGCGATTAATGGTGCCGCGTTAGGCGGGGGATACGAGCTTTGTTTGGCGTGTAATTATCGAATCGCTTTTGATCACAAATCCGTGCAAATTGGGTTGCCCGAATGTTCGCTTGGACTTTATCCTGGCGGTGGCGGCGTGGTACGTCTAACCAAGCTGATTGGTGTTGAAAAAGCGCTGCCGTACATATTAGAGAGTAAAAGGCTTATTCCTTCCAAGGCCCTAGCGGCAGGTATGATTGATCAATTGGTCGAGACATTAGATGAATTAGTGCCCGCAGCAAAAGCTCATATTCTTGCCAGTAAAGGCGATGAACTAGCGGCGGTGCAAGTCTGGGATCGTAAAGGTTATCGCGTTCCAGGCGGAGCAATTAACTCTCCTCGAAATGCACAATTAGCCACAATGGCACCGGCTATGTTGAGCCAAAAGACTCGTGGCCTGATGCCTCAAATGACCGCCGCAATGGACGTCGCGTTCCAAGCTTCAATGTTAGATCTTGACACTGCTTTGCGTATCGAGGGTAGAGAATTTGCCAAAATAGCCACGGGTCCCGTTGCTAAGAATATGATCTCAACATTTTTCTTTCAGTTGAACAAAATTAACGGAGGCGCGAGCCGACCTCAAAACGTTGAAAAAAACTTGACTCGTAAAGTGGGAATTCTAGGTGCGGGTATGATGGGGCAGGGTATCGCGTATGTGTCGGCCATGGCAGGTATCGAAGTGGTGTTAAAAGACATCTCACAGGACGCGGCGAATAAAGGTAAAGCCTATACTGAAACCTTGCTGCAAAAACGTATTGCTCGAGGCAAAATGGATGAAGTGAAAGCGAAAAGCATTCTTGACTTGATCTTACCGACTGATAAAAATGAAGACCTACAAGGTTGTGACTTGATTATTGAAGCAGTGTTCGAGAATATTGGGCTGAAGCACGGAATCACTAAAGAGATTGAGCCGTTTCTGTCTGAAGATGGTTTCTGGGGTTCGAATACATCCACGCTGCCGATCACTCAATTGGCTGAGGCGAGCGTTAAACCAGAGAATTTTATCGGCATACACTTTTTCTCTCCGGTAGATAAAATGCCATTGGTCGAAATTATTTGCGGAGAAAAGACCAGCGACGAAGCCTTAGCAAAAGCGTTCGACTACACGATGCAAATTCGTAAAACTCCCATTGTGGTCAACGATTCTCTTGGCTTCTTCACTTCTCGTACATTTGGCACTTATCTAGATGAAGCAGCGCACTTACTTACCGAAGGAACCAACCCTGTTCGTATCGACAATCTTGGGAAAGCCATTGGTATGCCAGTTGGGCCGCTTCAGATTCAAGACGAAACCAGTTTAGAACTTTCGCGAAAAGCGCAAGAGACTTGGGCCGAAATGGGAGTCACTGACAAATGGGGGAACGGTGATGTAATTCGCAGGGTGATTAAAGATATGATCACCGACAATGGGCGCGGTGGGCGTTATCATGGTGGTGGTTATTATGAATATCATGAAGACGGTACTAAAAATATTTGGCCACCACTTTATGATTTGTATTACAAGCCTGACTATCAAATTAGCGATCAAGATATAAAAGATCGTTTGATGTTCCGGCAAGTTATAGAAACACTTAAATGCCTCGAGACTGGTGTTCTTCGTTCGGTACCCGATGCGAATATTGGCTCTATTTTCGGCATTGGTGCACCTGCCCATACGGGTGGTTTTATACAATATGTAAACACCTATGGTTTTGATGAGTTTATTGCACGGTGTGACGAGTTGGCCGCCAAATATGGCGAACGATTTGAATGCCCAGATATTGTTAAGGAACATGCTCAAAGTGGTGAGCTGTTCGCCTAGGGTATATTAATATTGATTGAACTGGCGTTGCCCGTTAGAGCTTTCTAGCTCTGTGGCAACGTCTTTTTTGATCTGTGTTGATCGCGAGCAAAGGTTAATTTTCAACGGCTCGCCACGATATAAGTTCCGCGCGCAAAAAATGTCGTATTGTTTGCCGTGGCAAGTTTCATTTTTCCTTAAGAGAGCACAATGAGTGATTATCAATTTATTAGCTGCAACGTGTCTAACAGAGTAGCGACGATTACCCTTAATTCGCCTAACACCTTGAATGCGCTGCATCAAAAAATGAGACTTGAACTTATTGACGCAGTGCAAAAAGTTGAAGTAGATAACGACGTGCGTATTGTAGTTCTCACGGGTGAAGGGAGAGGTTTTTGTGCCGGTGCTGATCTCAGCGAAGGTATGCCGGGCTATAGCAGTTTTGTCGAGCAATGTGCTGCTGAATACGAACCGTGGTTGATGGCCATCCATAATTCTAAAAAACTGTATGTGGCTGCAGTAAATGGAGCTGCTGCCGGGATAGGCGCCGCTATGGCTATGAACTGTGATTTGGTGGTGATGGCCGAGGACGCCTATTTTTACCAAGCGTTTTCGGCGATAGGCTTAATGCCAGATGGTGGCGCTACCTGGCAATTATTGCAAAAACTGGGTTACCAGCGAGCGATTGATATGGCAGTGAATGCCGGGCGTCTAACCGCAGAAGAATGTTTCCGTTTGGGTTTAGCTAACCGAGTAGTTAGCCCGAAGGGTTTAAAAGAAGAAGCGCAAAATTGGGCAGAGGAGATGGCGGATGGAGCACCATTAGCACAGGCCGCAGTTAAAAATTTGATGCGCAAAGCGTATTCTATGAGTTACGAAGAAGTTGTAAATCAAGAAGCCATTGACCAAAGTGTGCTCATTCAAAGCGAGGATTCGCTGAACGCGGTCAGTGCATTTTTTGCTAAGAAGAAGGCCGTTTTTAAAGGTCAATAGTTCTTTCATTTCACAAGTGTTACTGTGCTCCTATGATTTTAAGCTTATTCAAGTATTTTATATCGATGATTGGCTCTTCGGCTAGAATGCCAGGGCGAAGCTGGTTAACGGAACTGGTCGCTCGTGCCGTACGAGATTTGTTTCACAAAGCCCACAATCGTGGTGTACCTTGGTTAAGAAAAACAATCGACAAATCAGCTGGGTACCACCCAGCGGTGGCTAAAGTAAGTATGCACAGCCGTGAGATCGCAGGCGTACCTTGTACGATGGTTAGCCCAAAATCAGGGGCGAATTCTGAAAACGTTATCGTTTATTTTCATGGCGGTGGTTATGTTGCAGGTTCTCCAAAAGGGCATAAAACAATTTTGGCCCAAATCGCATTAGACACAAAAGGGCTGGTGGTAGCGGCTGATTACCGCTTAGCTCCAGAACACCCGTTCCCCGCGCCTCAAGATGATTGTTTAGCGGTAGCGTCATTAGTATTAAATACTTACGACAACAAAAAAGTAACTCTCGCTGGCGATTCTGCAGGCGGTGCTTTGGCTATTACTACGGCGCTTCAATTGGCTAAAAGCGATATCAAACAGCCTGATAATCTTGTCCTATTATCGCCTTGGGTTGATCCGACCGCTGATAGTGGGAGTATTATCACAAACGAGAGAAACGATTTCTTAATCAGCGAGTTTCTAAAACCTAGTTTTGAATCTCTGATGCAAGGCCAAGATAAATTTAATCCGCATGTTAACTTTTTAAGTACTCCTCTCGCCGCGCTGCCAAAAACATTAGTCCAATGTGGCACGGGCGAAATATTCTATGACCAAATAGTAGAATTCTGTGATCGAGCAAAGGCTGAAGGTGTTGACTTAGAGTTGCAAAGCTATCGCGCACAATTTCATGTGTTTCAATTATTTTCAGCCATATTAAAAGACGCCGAAGATGCGTTGACTAAAATCTCAGAGTTTATAGTTCGCAAGATTGATACTTGACAGAGATTTGATACATTTCAGGTGTATTTACGGTTTACAAACAAAAAAGGAACAGACGGATGGTGAATATTTTAGTTAGACGGAAGAAATACGTAACTAAAGCCCCCGGGCAAAGCTGACATTGCGATCTATGGGGTTGCGGGTCTTTGATATCTTTTCCCCCGTTTGGGGCGTTGTTGGCTTCGAACTTCTTTTTTCGCGAATCAATCGTGCCCTTGCTGACCCAATCGATTGAGTATAAGCATTAAGTTCGCGCTCCTATAACCGCGGGCTACCCTTGGCCTATATAAGGATAGGCCAAGTCTACAGCAGGAGGTTTTAAGTGTGAAATTCTACACTCTTGCTAAGCTCTTCACGCCCGACATCAAAACTATTTATCACCGCGCCTT
>CAZFVP010000062.1:0-4010 GCA_964522345.1 uncultured Gammaproteobacteria bacterium
TTCCCCCTAATTCGCTCCAACTGACTAGTTACTCCGCTGAACTAACATCGTCATTATCTGAATCTATATCGGATTCATCTTCACCGCGCCTAAGTTCTACAACATAAGCTCCCAATAAACTACCAACAAAAACAATTGGCAGACCAAAAACCAATGTGAAACTCCAACTCTCTTTTGCGTCTGCGTCCGCCAGCGTACTGAAAATAAACAAAGCCATTGACAGCAAGACCGCTATTAGCCATTTATTACTAAGCAAGTACGTAATTAAGCCAATCAGAAACGCTAATATAAAGAGAATCGCAAATATCATACGCTATTATAGCATCCTACATTTCATAAGGAACATCACGCAAGAAGTCCGTTCTTCTAGCAATTTTAACAACGATACTGCATAAAAACTCTACAGAATATAGCGAGCATAGTCTTCGTTCTCGACTAGCTCATCAAGATGTTCATTCACGTAGGCTTGGTCAACGATTACCTCATCGCCAGACCTGTCGCTGGCCTCAAATGAAATACTTTCGAGTAAACGTTCTAACATTGTATGTAAACGACGCGCACCAATATTTTCAGTGCTTTCATTTACCTGCCAAGCCAGCTCAGCTATACGGCGAATGCCATTCTCTGTGAATTTTAAACTCACGCCTTCTGTCTCTAACAAGGCGTCATACTGTTCGGTCAACGAGGCGTCTGGTTCAGTCAAGATTCGAGTAAAGTCGTCAACGGTCAAGGCGGCTAGCTCAACTCGAATTGGCATACGGCCTTGTAACTCTGGAATCAAATCGGACGGTTTTGATAACTGAAAAGCACCAGAACCAATAAATAAAATGTGGTCGGTTTTAATCATGCCGTGCTTAGTCGAAATAGTGCTTCCCTCAATTAGCGGCAATAGATCACGCTGAACTCCTTCACGTGAAACGTCGGCGCTTTTGCCACCCTCTGAACGGCCAACAATTTTATCTATTTCGTCAATAAAGACTATGCCGTGGTTCTCCAAGCGTTGAATTGCATTCAGTTTAATATCATCTTCATTTACCAGTTTAGCGGCTTCTTCTTCGGTTAGCACCTTTAGTGCTTCTTTGATGCTCATCTTACGGCTTTGCTTTTTGTCGCTGCCCATATTTTTCATCATGCCCTGTAATTGGCTGGTCAATTCTTCCATCCCCTGTGGACCAAAAAGCTCTACACCCGCCGCTTGACTTGAAACTTCAACTTCAATTTCCTTGTCATCCAATCGACCTTCACGCAATTTCTTACGAAAGCTCTGTCTTGCTGCACCGTCTTTACTTTCGAGTGAATCAGGCGCAAAGCCAACATCACGTGCCGGCGGTAACAAAATATCCAACACTCTCTCTTCAGCTGCATCTTCAGCACGAGCCCGCATTTTTCTCATTTCGCTTTCACGCTGACCTTTTATCGCAACATCAGCAAGGTCACGAATGATCGAATCAACCTCTCGTCCAACGTAGCCAACTTCGGTAAATTTAGTGGCCTCTACTTTTATAAATGGCGCATCCGCGAGATTCGCCAAGCGGCGAGCAATCTCTGTTTTACCAACGCCCGTTGGGCCGATCATGAGAATATTTTTTGGCGTGATCTCAGCACGCAGTTCGCCGTTAGGCACCTGCGAACGACGCCATCGATTACGCAATGCAATCGCCACCGCTCGTTTAGCGTCGCCTTGACCTATAATATGCTTGTCGAGTTCTTGCACTATTTCTCTTGGGGTCATTTCACTCATCTTAGAACTCCAGCTCTTCTATGGTTAGGCTATGATTAGTGAAAACACAGATGTCACCTGCAATATTCAACGACTTTTCAACGATATCTTTGGCATCTAACTCTGTGTTCGCTAGCAACGCTCTTGCCGCCGCTTCGGCATACGAACCACCTGAACCAATTGCCATCACACCGGCTTCGGGCTCGATTACATCGCCCGTGCCTGAGATAATGTAGGAAGCTTCTTTATCAGCGACGCAAAGCAAAGCCTCTAGCTTTCGTAACATACGATCGGTACGCCACTCTTTGGCTAGTTCAACCGCCGCTTTGGTTAAAATGCCTTGATGCTTAGCGAGCTTGGCATCAAATAGCTCAAACAAGGTAAATGCGTCAGCAGTGCTGCCAGCAAACCCCGCTATTACGCCACCTTTATACAAGCGGCGCACTTTACGCGCATTGCCTTTCATCACGGTGTTACCCAGAGATACTTGGCCGTCACCACCGATAACGACCTCATTATCGCGGCGTACAGAAAGAATAGTAGTCATTCTAAATCCTGTTTATGTAAATGTGTTGTCTAACTAGTCATTAAGAGGTTTATGTTGCGACTATTTTTAGGCTTTCAAGCGTGATCGTTAATTTAATGCGACAGATTAATCTAGTTTAACCATCTCAACAACTCCTTCTCGACGGGGGTCAACACCACCCTCTAATCGACCATCGGGATGTTGATAAATAACACTCAGCCCTGAATTCTCTCCGGCACTCTCTCTTACCTCATAACCATAAGCACGAAGCCCAGCAATCAACTCATCTGACGCTCGAGATTTTTCTATTCGAACTCGACCTCTGCGAGCAACCATGTTCGGTAAATCTACAGCTTCTTGAGGGCTCAGGCCCCACTCTAATACCCCAACTAAGGTCTTGGCAGTATAAGCGATAATAGAATTGCCCCCGGGCGAACCACTGGCCATAAGAAACTCGCCACTTTCGTCTAACACGATAGTTGGCGACATAGAAGAACGAGGGCGTTTTCCTGGCGCCACCTTATTGGCAACAGCTTTACCCAATTCATCAACAGGTTTAAACGAAAAATCGGTTAATTGATTATTCAAAAACATTCCACCAGCCATACGAGTATTACCAAAAATACTCTCGACGCTCGCCGTCATTGAAACAACATTACCGTCACCATCAGCAACAACAAAATGAGTCGTGCCAGGCTGGTCATCGGTATTATCAATCCCATAAGCTACTTTCGATTTAACGTCGAACGCCCACGGATCACCAGGCGCAACCTTCTCGATCGCTTTCTCAGAGTTAATCAAACTAGCACGGCTTTTCAGATATTCGCTATTTAGCAGCCCATTTAAAGGCACTTCAACGAACAAATTATCACTAACATATTGATCTCGATCTGCATAAGCTAGCCGTTGTGCTTCAGCAAACAAGGTCCAGTTTTTTACATCATCTGCGCCGCCTTGGCTAAACTTCGGCCCATTTTCAAGCAAACCAAGTATCTGTCCTACCGCAACCCAGGATGATGAAGGCGGAGGGCCGCATAAGAGTTTTCCCTTAAACGGCGAACACAGAGCTTGGCGCTTTTGCGCTTTATAATTCTTGAGATCATTTAAACTTAGAGTGCCTGCCCTTGGTGTCTGTGACGTTTGGCTAACAATTTCCTCTGCGATCGGGCCTTGATAAAATGCTCGCGGATCAGAGGCAATCAAGCTCAAAGTTTTGGCATAAGCTGCATTAGTGCGCAAATCACCAACAGCTAAGGGTTCTCCATTATCCTTAAAGAAATATCGATGAGCATCGATTGGCCCGTCCTCAAGCGTACTAGGGATATACTTTCCAAACCGCGAAATCATGCCTTGCAGCCTTGGTGATACTTCGAAGCCGTCAGTAGCCAGCTGTTTCGCACGATCAAAATGAGCACCCCAGCGCAACTTTCCGTGATCCTTATGGGCCAAGGCGAGCATAGCAACCATTCCTGGAACGCCCGTCGACAAACCACTATTTTTAGCATTAAGAAAGCCAATTGACTCACCCTTCTCATTCAAAAACATGGTTTCGGTTACCTTGGCTGGTGCGGTTTCTCGCCCGTCGTAGATCTCGACCGTATTCGTAGCATTATTAAAATAGGTCATATAACCACCACCACCAAGTCCAGAACTTTGTGGTTCTACCAGACTTAACACCGCCTCGATTGCAATCGCCGCGTCGACAGCGGACCCTCCTGCTCGGAGAATTTCAGCGCCTGCTTTAGTGGCATGAGGGTTAGCCGT
>CAZFVP010000062.1:4110-6408 GCA_964522345.1 uncultured Gammaproteobacteria bacterium
CAAGGAGGCTAAAATTACCGAATTCTTTGTCATTTTCATTTTTATCTTCATTTACCGATCATAGCAATTGTACCCTCAAGTTTTCATCAACGATACATCACTCGATAGACGTTACACTAAGCTTACTAATTACTAATATTTGACTTACTATTAAATTGACCTCATTGATTGATAATAAGCTCATGAATGTTTCCCTCAGCAACAAATAGCAGGCTATCATTTTACTTGCAAGAATCTATTTAACGATCAGCCATAGGGAATTTAACTCGCGAAAACGTTTAAAACTCTCAAGTAATCCCACTCTATGACTTCTAAAAAGAACCGAGAAAAAGCAATACCCAGTACACGCCTTAGTCGTTTCGGAAAAATTGCCCGAATGGCTGGCGGCGTAGCAGCTGGAATGATTGGAGAAGGTGCTAAACAGCTTAGTCAAGGTAACCGACCCAAAGTAAGTGACTTACTACTAACCCCATCAAACGCGCACAAAGTAGCGAATCAGCTCGCCACTATGCGGGGTGCTGCCATGAAGGTCGGCCAATTATTATCGATGGAAACTAATGATTTTTTACCTCAAGAGCTGGCTGATATTTTAGCGCAACTACGCAATCGTGCGTTCATTATGCCGCGAGCCCAACTGATCGATTCGATGGAGAGTGCTTATGGTGAAGACTGGGAATCTAAATTCAAGCATTTTGATTTCGAGCCGTTAGCGTCTGCTTCAATTGGCCAAGTACATCGAGCAACCACATTGGGCGGCAAAGATATAGTGTTGAAGATTCAATACCCAGGAGTCGCCGAGAGCATAGACAGCGATGTGGATAACATTGCCACATTGTTTAAAGTCACCAACATACTGCCTAAACATATGGACATCACTGATTTGCTTCGCGATGCCAAATCACAGCTACACGAGGAAGCCAACTACCTCCAAGAGGCTGCCTATCTTGAAACATTCAGAGAGGTATTGGGCGAGGACAACAACTATATCATTCCCAAGCACTATGAGGCCTTGAGCACAGAACGCATCTTAGCAATGGACTTTATACAGGGAGAACCAATTGAATCACTTGGTGAGCTTGACCCTTCGGTTATAGACAACTTAATGCGACAAATGTTCGCACTCACTCTCAAAGAGCTGTTCGAACTGCAGCTGATGCAAACCGACGCAAACTTTGCGAACTATTTGTTTCAACACGACACACACAAGATTGCTCTATTAGATTTCGGCGCAAGCCGCAGGTTCAGCAAACGATTTGCTATCGACTATAAACGGCTATTAAGAGCCGTTGCTAATGAAGACTCACCCGCGATCATTGTCGCTGCTGATAAATTGGGTTATAAAGCAGGCCAAGCAAGCCATACATACCAAGATTTTTTGGTGGCGGTATTTAGTATTGCATTAGAGCCATTTGCCAAACCAGGTTTATACGACTTCAGGTCGGCTCAACTGTCGGATAGGCTCTCGAATCTCAGCCAAGACGGTTATAGCTTCAAAGAGTTTTGGCAAACTCCTCCCACAGAAATTTTATACTTACACCGAAAATTGGGAGGAATGTTTCTGCTCGCTACGAGACTCGGGGCGCGAGTTAACACACATGAACTGGTTCGGCCTTATTTAGAAAAATTGGCGCTCTAGCTGTTAACCGAGCTACCACAGCCAAGTAAACTAAATCAACACACTAATCAAGCTAAGTTAAAACAGAATTACTAAAGGTTAGAGTAGTTTATTTAACCACGCTTCAACAATAATTTACCCTTCTGACCTTTCTCGAGGCCTTCGTAGCCGTTGACAGCCTGAGCAACGGCAAACTTTCGGTCGCTAGTGAAAACTTTCAACGTCGCCACTGCATCGCCAATAGAGTTGCCCGATTTATCAATTACAACCTCAGCGTCGGCAGGGTATACAAAGATCGTATCACCTGCTTCAAGCCAGCCAGCACCATAGTTTAGTGTCACCATACCATTGTCGTCGATCTTCATTACCCGAATTGGGAAGAGACTAGAAATTACTTGATCGACCAATTGATAAACCGCTCGTTGAATCGCCGCGTCTAATACTTCTTGCGCAGAGGTTTCGCCACTTACTTGAATTTTAGTAGTGTGTTGTGCAGATAAACTCGAACTGAAGCCTTTAGTAAAATCGGCCACGCCAACCAATTCAAAATCAAGCTCAAGCACGCCAACGGCATTTTCACCAACACTTAGTTTCTGTTTGAACAAACCAAATTCAGTTACATCGGCTTTAAGAATATAGTCCAAGCCAACTTGCGTTATCGCATTGCCAGTGTACGTTTTTGC
>CAZFVP010000062.1:6508-11439 GCA_964522345.1 uncultured Gammaproteobacteria bacterium
GGGAATTTAACCCTCGCAAGCGATTAAGGGTAATTCGGTAGCCAATTTATTACACTTAATAACTTGAGTAGAATTATAAATATGCCAAAACCTAATACCGGAGCCCATGACCGAGACAACATGGTTGGCTCCTCACTTGCCAACTTTCGATACATTAACGCTGGCACGATAAAGAAACTAAACGCAACAAATACACCTGCATAAGCGATAGCGCTAACGAAACCAAAGGGCGCGAATATACTCGCAAGTAATGGAGGCAAAAAGGCTAATGCAACTGATTTAGCTCGCCCAGTCGCATTGGTATTAAAGGTAAACTTATCAGCTAAGAAATGCACCAAGCCTAAACCAATACTGAGAAAGGATGTAATCACCGCGAAATGTGAGAACCACGTTAACGAAGAACTAATCAATGAACTGTCCGTTCGATTATGTAAACCAGAAATTAAGGCGCCTAGGCCTCCACCGTTGGCGGCAATCTCGGTAAAACCCTCTCTGGAAATGTTGCCTAATGTCGATGCTAGCCATATGACATAAACAAGTAACGCCAAACTGAGCCCGAGACAAATACTCAGGCGTACTTTTTCACCTTGATTGTCATAATGGAGACTAAGGCTCGGCACTAATCCAGCGCAGGCAAACGCCGTGACAAACACGGGCAACGCAACCCAAACATAGTTAACACTACCAAGCTCCGTGTTTAGCAAATCAGATAAGTCGAGTGATAGTAGCAAACCTGAATTTGCCGTCGAGAAGGCCAAACACATACCCAGCATCAAAATAGTACTTACTCGGCTAACCATGGACGTGCCAAGCCAAATAAATAAGGCCGCTAGACTAGCAAATAAAATGCTCAAGACGGGGCGAGGCACAGTCACGTACTCAAGCGAAAAGGACAACATACTTTTTTGCAAAATGCTCGCCCCCGCAGTTATGTAGGCATACATCAAAATAAACATAATGAAGGCAATAGAAACATTGTTGCCGCGAGCGAAAGTATCGCCCAATACACTCCTAATCAAGGTATCAAAACTACTACCAACAGGGTATTTAACATTTATATCAATCAATAACTTAGCGGCAATATAAGTCATCAGACAGACCACCAAAAGCCCCATGGTTGAGCTTATGAACCACGCCCCTGCCGACATTAGCGGCAAGGCAAACATTCCGGCGCCAACAGCACCGCCCGCGACCAAAATCACGCCATGCCAAAGCGGCTTAGTTAAATCAATAGCTTGTTTTTTATTGCCCCGTTTCATCTCCATAGCTTACACCCTTAAGCCTACATTTACGCCATATACTCTGAGTCATTTTTTGACTATAATCGCCGCTCCGATACCTTTATCGGAATTCTCAGGGCGGGGTGTAATTCCCCACCGGCGGTAATCATTTGTAATATCAATGTAGCCCGCGGGCGCTTCCGATAATTCACTTATCTGAAGGACAAGCAGACTTGGTTAGATTCCGAGGCCGACAGTAATAGTCTGGTTATGAGAATAAGGTGGAGAGTCGTTCGTCTCGTGCATCCGTACGGGCCGTTTGTATTGCCCCTTGTTTGCCCTCAATTTATTTTTTCAGATTGAGTTAAACACAATGACAAATTCTTCTTCAGATTCAAAACGAATCGCATTTATTCAAGCCTGTTGGCACCGCGACATCGTCGATCAATTACGTGACTCATTTGCCAAAGAGTTCTCAGGCCTAAGTGACATAAGCGTAGATTTCTTCGAATTACCAGGGGCCTACGAGATTCCTCTACATGCGAAAATTTTAGCCGAAACTGGCCAATACTCAGGTATCGTTGCGGCTGGACTAGTTGTAGACGGAGGCATTTATCGACACGACTTTGTTGCAACAGCCGTAATTGACGGCTTGATGCGTGCGCAGATGGACACTGGAGTGCCGGTCTTCTCAGCAGTACTAACACCGCACCATTTTCATGCCGGCGAAGAGCATACGCACTTTTTCAAAGAGCATTTCGTCAAAAAAGGAGTTGAGGCGGCGCATGCGTGTGCGCAGACAATTTCAAGTATTGACTCGATCCGCAATCAATAAAGTTAAGAAACCTTCGAAATAAAGATGACACCCAAATAGGTATCAATAGCAGCGATCATCAAAATGAAACTCCCCGCGACAAACAGCGGGGTATCTTTTTATGGCATACAAAAATCTATTTCGTGGCACCAAAAGTAGGCGCGTGAGGTGAGCCATGGAGAATTTAACCCTCGTACGCGATTAAAAACTCACTTTAAAGTAAAAGGTGTTGAAATTCTGGTGGAACAGCGCAAAATCACTGGCAACTAACACAAATACTAAGCTGATTTCATGCCTGACAGCACATTCATAGATACCATAGTCGGTTTTATCCACAATTCATTGATCGGCTTTATCAACAATATTTTATGGGGCGATTATAGTGTTTTGATCATCTTGCTGGTCACGGCAGGTGTTTGGTTTTCAGTATCGCTTGGTTTTGTTCAATTCAAACACTTCCGACACATGTTCGGCTTGATTCGCAGCAGCACCAAATCAGACAGCCAGGGTATTAGTTCGTTTCAAGCACTTTGCACCAGCCTCTCAGCTCGAGTAGGCACCGGTAATTTAGCAGGTGTTGCAATGGCCATTTCAGTTGGCGGTGCCGGAGCTGTATTCTGGATGTGGGTTATCGCTCTTTTGGGAATGGCGACAGGTTTCGCAGAAAGCCTATTGGCCCAAGTGTACAAAGTACGCGACAGCAAGAGTGAATTTCGTGGTGGCCCAGCCTATTATATACAACAAGGATTGGGCAACAAATGGCTCGCTATACTGTTCTCCATTTGCTTATTTCTTGGTTACGGTCTGTTCTTCAGCGCCATGCAAGCCAACACTATTAGCGATGCGCTAAACAACGCTTATCAAGTTCCCACACTGTATTCAGGTTTGGTCATAACGGTCATTGCAGGAGCCATCGTCATCGGAGGCCTGCGTGCCATTGCTCGTTTTGCAGAACTAGTAGTGCCAATAATGGGTGTCGCCTATATCCTTACCGCACTCGGCCTGACACTCTATAACATCAGCGCGGTGCCAGATATGTTAATAAACATTGTGACGTCAGCGTTTGGGCTTCAAGAAGCCGGTGCAGGCACTCTGGGCGCTGCACTAAAAGCAGGAATACAGCGCGGCCTATATTCTAATGAAGCAGGCTCAGGAAGTGCTCCTCACGCCGCGGCGAGCGCGTCTCCAAACCCAAATCACCCTGCCACTCAGGGTTATATACAAATGCTCGGGGTGTTCTTTGACACCATTATTTTGTGTACCTGCACAGCCGTTATTATTTTACTTGCGGGCGATATATCGGCAGGAGAAGCAACTGGCATACGGTTGACTCAAGACGCAATGATGCAACACATTGGTAGCTCAGGCTTACATTTTGTGTCTATCGCGATCACCACTTTTGCCTTCACGTCCGTTGTGGCTAACTACGCCTATGCTCAGAGCAATCTCCGAATATTTGGAGCTGATAATAAGTGGGGTAATAGCGCCTATACAATAGCCTACCTTGCGATGGTATTTTGGGGCTCAGGTGCTCGTTTAGACATCGTTTGGAGCGCGGCTGATATGGCATTAGGGTTAATGACCTTGGTCAATGTAACAGCTTTAATACTGCTTACCCCAACCATCATTGCCGTAAGTAAAGATTATTTTAGTAAGCATGACAAAGGCGAAGAAATTAACTTTAAAAAAGGCGATTGTGTCGTCCAAGGCCGAACTGAAGAACGTATTTGGAGCTAATCAAGTTGTCATCTAGTTTTGATAATGTTTAGCAAAATACATTATAGTCAGCTCAAAGATGAAATTCTTACTACTAGCACTTAGTTTATTAATAATGACCGATCTCGATTTTGCACTTGCTGTTGACGTTCAAGGCCACCGAGGAGCCAGAGCGGTTCTGCCAGAAAATTCGCTACCAGCGTTACAGTACGCCTTAGAGCTCGGTGTCGACACTTTAGAGTTTGATATGGGTGTCAGCAAAGACGGCGTAGTTATGGTCATGCACGACCAAAAGATAAACCCAGTTATATGCCAGTACAAAGACGGCTCTGATATAGAAAGTGGTCTTTGGCTACATCAGCTCACTCTCGAGGAACTTAAACAATTCGACTGCGGTAGCAAGCAAAACCCAAGGTTCGACCAACAAACATTAGTTCCTGGCACTGAAATACCCACGCTCGCCGAGGTATTTGAGATGGTCAAACATTCAGACCTTCCAAAGGCTAAAACTGTCAACTTTAATATAGAAACTAAAAGCGACCCCAATTTACCCCACGCACAGCCAGACGCAAAAGAATTTGTCGAGGCGGTGGTAAGCGTGGTCCGGCAATACGGTTTAGAGTCGCGCGTTACATTACAGTCATTCGACCCAGCCACCTTATTAGCGTCGAAGGAGATAGCTCCTGATCTACAGCGGTCGGCTTTATTCAGATATAAGCCCGACAACTGGATCGATGCGGCTGAATCAGTAGATGCAGACATCATCTCGCCGCATCATAGCGCCATTGGCACTAAGGATGTTAAAACGATTCAAGACGCAGGTTTGGCGGTTATTCCTTGGACAGCAAATAGCAAACGGCAATGGGCACGACTCATGAAGCTGGGAGTTGATGGCATCATCACCGACGACCCAGAAGCACTTCTTAGATATCTCGAACGCTTATAAGTTCATTACTTAGGCTATTGTCAGAACACCAATGACACTAGCAGTCATGCACGTCGCTAGCGTGCCGCTTACGATGCTCAACAAGCCAAGCTGAGTGATCTCGTTCCGACGTTCCGGGGCCATTACTGACAAACCACCAATCAAAATGCCTAAGCTACCAAAGTTAGCAAATCCACAAAGAGCATAGCTTATGATCAAATCGCTACGAGGGCTTAATGCATCAGCCGGTAATTTG
>CAZFVP010000063.1:0-7002 GCA_964522345.1 uncultured Gammaproteobacteria bacterium
CAAAAAATCATTATCTCAAATTCGATGGGTCTTGCGTGAATTATCCGACAGGCCCCAAGTGTGATTTAAAAACCGTTACCGTTTCCTCATAAATACGCCTAGTTATCCTCGAACGTGGGTAATCGATATATAATTTGTATTCTATTTAAGAATAATGATATGGAACTTTTGAAATGTTTAAACTTAGAGGCCAAGCGGTGTTTGTGCTCTTGTCGTCTTTCGCATTGAGTGCTTGCACTACTATTAACCCTTATACGAAGGAGACTCAAACCAGTAAAGCAACTATTGGCGCCGGTGTGGGGGCCTTAGCCGGTGCGGTAATTGGTTTAATCAGCGGTGATGACGGCCGCGAACGACGCAAACGTGCATTAATTGGCGCTGGGCTTGGGGCGTTAGCAGGGGGTTCGGTTGGCTACTATATGGATGTACAAGAAGCTAAATTACGCCAGAAGCTAGCAGGCAGTGGTGTTAGTGTTACGCGTCAAGGCGATAATATTGTTTTAAATATGCCATCAAATATTACTTTTGGTGTTGATAGCGCGAATATTAGCAGTGATTTTTACGAGGTGCTTAATTCCGTTAACTTGGTCGTAAATGAGTACGATAAAACATTGATTGAAATCATGGGTCACACAGACAGTAGTGGCTCGCGCGAACATAATCAGGGCTTGTCTGAGAGGCGAGCTGCGTCGGTTTCTCAATATTTTGCTAGCCGCGATATTAAGCGTTTACGCATTGCAACTTATGGACATGGTGAAGATTACCCTGTTGCTAGCAATAACACTGAGCAAGGGCGCAGCCAAAATCGTAGAGTTGAAATTGTGTTGGTACCAATTACCGCGTAGTTTTCGGTTCTTTTGGTTTAGGTGTTAAGAATCTTTGAGTTAATGACTCGTTACCCTAAAGCTTGCAGGTTAATTGGACGCTTGTTTTTGTCGGTACAAAAAAAACGCCAACCCTTATTTTAGAGTTGACGCTTTTCTATACTGACACGCAGAAGCTAATCCTTGAGTAAGCTCATAGGAGCTTACGCCGGCGTCATGTGGTAAAAGGTAATTTTGTTACCGTCTAGGTCGCGTACATAGCCACCGTAGAAAATCGGTAAGCGTTGGCCAGGCTCACCCTCATCAGTTGCGCCTAACTCAATGGCTTTTTTGTACAGAGCCTCAGCAGCTTCTGGAGAGCCTGCTGGAATTGCGATCATATTTCCGTTGCCGCAGTGTTGTTCTTTTTCATCGTAGGGTAGGCAAATAGCTAACATTGCGCCACCGGCCTCAGTGCCATAGAACTTAATGCGGTCCGTGCCCATGAGTTGCTTCCCGCCGATTTGTTCAAGTAGCGCGTCATAAAACGCGGTGGCTTTCGCCATGTCTTTCGTTCCAATAGTGGTGTATCCAAGCATATTAATACCTTTATATGTGAGTTAGGCTAAGTAAGACCCGTTAATGTTTGATTAGACTACATTGAATAGTCTAATTTGTGAAATTCCAACGATTTGTAAATTAAATTTTGCAAGTATCGCGCGCGGGCTATTTTAGATTAATTTTGTCTGTTGATAAATGATAAGCATTTATGCGCTTACCTTAATTAGAATATAGCTTACGCGGCTCGCTGGGTCATACCTATAAGCCCGGCGCAAGCCATTCTCCGTCATTGTCAAAGTCTACATAAATAGGGTTGGAGAATGCATAGGGTTCTAAATCAGGGTAAACGCGTTGGTAGTCTAGGGACGCTGGGCCGCTGACTTCTACTGTTACAAATGAATCTTTTTCAAACGAGAGAGGCACTAACAAACTATGCTGACTACCGTCATTAAGCTCATATTCATCAACCGTTATACCATTGATCTGAATTTTTGCTTTGTTGATAGGAATCCAATTTGCCGATTTAATTTTTAGTGATAATTGGCCTCTTTGACCGTTAAAGGTTTCGCCCATTTTAGCACCCGAGAGCGAAACTTCGATAAGCGGACCAGTGGTGCCATAGGCGTTACCCGACTTTAACGATGAGATAAATTCGCTCTGTTTAAAGTAGGGTATACGGTCGTCATTCATAGCCACCATAGTCCGTGGCACGGCTACTTGCTCGCTGGAACGATGAGAGTCACTATTGGCGGTCGCGACAATTCGTTCGCCCTGTTTTACAAATGAAAGCCAATCTAGGCGTAACGCCTGAATGCGTTCGTTGTTATGCTTGCCGCCCGGGTTAATTACTTCAAAAAGATCTATGTCTAAGTCTCGAGCACCAGTATGTTGATGTGGTTCGATCAAGGTGTTATTAGGGTGGGAATGTAGTGGCTCATTAGGGTTGTAGGGGTGGTTAGCAGAACCCATGTGGTCTAGAAAATGCCCGCCTTCGACCTGTTCCTGCCAATCGCTTGGTAGATCGCCGCTCAGAGCTAGAGTGAGCCTTGCATGGTTCAGTTGAACGAGTATTTCTTGGCCTTGCTGAGCTTTGATGTGATGAATAATATCACGCCAACGTTTATCTTCATGGTTTACCATACCGCGGCGATACGCGAGTGGGTCTGGGGTGTACGGAAAGAAGTTAGCGTGTCCGCCGGTGAATTGATTTTGTTTTGTTGGCAGAATACTAGTGACCTCGGCGGCGGCGATTGAGGTGATTTTGTTTGAAACGCCAAGTGCTGATATTTGAGGAGAGTAATCTACAGGAACATCGTGCTCGCTCGATACCATTACCTCGCCATGCTCGGCAACGAAGGTTCTAACACGTTCTGATTCTGCAAAAGCGTTGTCAAAACTAATACCAGAATGAACGTGTAGATCACTGGCGATATAACCTGGGCTATCCACCGCACGGGTCGGTATCGCGATGCTTAAGGTTAAGGTTGATTCAGGTGCTACTTTGATCGTGGTTTTTTCAAGAGAGTATTCTGGGCCTTTGGTTGCATAGACGTGGTACTCGCCGGGTGCAATCTCCACGCTTTTTAGATCACTTTCGACGCCTGCGAGAAATAGGTTTGGTACTGGGGCGATATGTTCAACTCCATGCTCTTCAGTTACTGAAAACCCGGTTAGCCGATTGGCGAAATCGGGGCTTTTTGTGCCATTAGCACCGACAAATAGTAGCCGCATCGCATGACCTTGCGGAAGCATAATTTTAGCTGGTTTAGGCAAGGTGATTTTATCAAGTTCTAAAGCACCTGTGACCTTGAATGCCTGTTCGATTTGGCGCTCCGCGGTGCCGATGGCTTTTAAAGTGTACTTGCCTACGGGGAGGCGAAAGCTGAAATTACCATCGTTGTCAGGTCGGGCATGTGTGAATGGTGCACCACTGTCACTGTAGACATGAACTGCTGAATTAGATTCATTTATATGGCCACTAACCTTTGGTGAACTGGGAAATAATTGATCTGTTATTGATGCAACGTTACCGCGGTTGCCCACGTAGATGATTTCATGAGTTTCAAGGTGTGAGTTGTCATCGAGTGACAATAGTGGAAACTGTGGTAACTGCAACCATCCGATGTTGCTGCCATCGCCTAAATAGAATGTATCGCTTAAGATCACCATTGCGTTCGACGAGTCGTCCGCTAGCACGAAGCGAGGTACATCATATCGCTGCGAGCCTGTAACTCTCTCTGCAGATTCTAAGTGCCAACCATAGGCGATACCAACATCCGCTGTTGGCGGGCTTAAGGTGATAATCGTATCTGCATTGCGAGCGGCCACGTCCATTGCTCTCACGCCTCGAGAAACAAAGTCTTGCGCTTTAAAACCATTGCTATTGGTGATTTTTTTGCTATTTAATACAAATGGCTCGAGCGAGTGGTAGTTGAAATTCAAAGTAGAGAAAAAATTAAAACGCTTACCTTCGGCTTTAGAGAGAGTTTTGGTGATATGAAGCTGACTTGGGTTTTCTGAACTTAAGGTGTAACGGCTTGTGATTTTGCCGCCGTCTGTTTCACCATTAACGATGATGCTCGCTGATACTTGGTTTTGCCAAAGCCTTATTTCTTTAGTGTCAATTGGTCTCCTTTGGCTACCTTGAAGTAGGTCATGGGTAGCTGTAAAGTGATCGTCAGCCCTGCCACAAAAGCCTAAGTCAACTAGTGATCCTCCCTTAGTTGAAAACTGACCTTCGTGGTCAACGTCGGACACAATCGCACATAAGGTGCCATTGGTAAAAAACCAGTCTCCAATACCACCGATAGCATCTGGCCCTTTGCTAATAAGTGCATGCGCATTTTGTTCAGTAATTTGGGTAGCAAAAACCGGTATTTCAGGGCTCGCAATCGAGTTTGTCACTGACGTGAAGATTGCTATGACAGAAAAAAAGAAGGGCTGGTACTTAGATCTTTGAATTGTTGACTTCATGGCAAGAGAGAGAATTCCCTAATTGGTGGGGTTGCCCTAAAGTATAGGCCAATTATGTCATGCGCTAAAAGGTTAGAGGCACCTTAAATGCCTCTAACCATCAGTATCGATTAACTGTTTGGCGTGCTTGCCGGAGTTTTGGTGATAACGTTTTTGTTACGCTGGTTAAAGTCGTGCAGAATGCGCGCGGCTTCAGCATGGAAAACCATATTCCAATGCTCATCTTCATTAGGCAATGGGTTGTCCTTACGAGTTTCTTGAGTTACAGCTTTAAGCCCTAAGCTTGCACGATATTCATTCAAGTTGTCTAACGAATCAGCTTCACGCTGATCACGCTCCTGTTGGCGATCTTTTAAGTTCAGCGACAAGCTCTTGATGTTTTTGTTGCTCAGTATTCGTGCAGAATTTTTGCGCAACAAACTAAATGCTGGAGATTTCTCAGAGCGACTAAGATGCTTATTCTTCAGTGCATTTAGAAGGTTTTGGTCGAATGAGCCCGGTACATATTTAGCGGCCTCTGTCGTAGACCAAGGCAGTGCGTTGTCATATGAGCGCTCACCGAATTCTGTGTCTTCTTCACCCGAATTTAATGCCAAGTCGGGGACGACACCTTTGTGCTGAGTTGAGCTTCCGCTGATTCTGAAAAACTGTGCGTTGGTAAATTTGATTTTACTTTTGCGTTCGTTGTCGCGATCACGCAGTGATTTTGGGTACTGAACTGTACCCTTACCAAATGAACGTTCGCCGACAATCAATGCGCGCCCATAGTCTTGTAGTGCGCCTGCAAAAATTTCAGATGCTGAGGCACTATAGCGATCGATTAGTACAACCAAGGGGCCATCGTAAGCAATCTTAGAATCGCGATCTCGATGAACCTGACGTTGATTAGGTCGCGACCCGACAACTTGCACTACAGGGCCTTGGTCAATAAATAGCCCCGTTAAGCTTACGGCTTCATTTAAATAACCGCCGCCATTGCCACGAAGGTCTAGGATTAAACCTTCAGAGTCAGACGCGTTAACCTCTTTGAGAAGTTCATTAACGTCATGCGTTGTAGCAACGTATTCGCCGCCGCCATTGCGTACTTGGTCTGCATTCGAGTAAAACGAGGGAATACTAATGACAGAATAGTTATGTTTATTAACCCCATCAGGCACTTCAACATTGCTTAGCTTGGCCGCTTGGTCATCGAGCTTAATTAAATCACGTACTAATTCCAATCGTTCAGGCGGAGAGCCAGGGGCGTTGGAGCCAGATAACACGTCAAGACGTACTTTAGTGCCAATGTCACCACGAATCATTTGAACCACATCCATCAGGCGCCAACCAATGACATTGATCATTTCTCCTTTTTCTTGGCCTACTGCGACAATTTTGTCTTCAGCTTTAATTGCTTTGCTTTTTTCAGCTGGGCCGCCGGTAATAATGCGATTAACCACGGTGTAGTCTTCGTCAGTCGTCAATGCAGCGCCAATACCGGTTAGCTGTAACGACATACTGATTTCGAAGTTCTCAGCTGTGACGTGTGACATATAGGTAGTATGTGGACCATGATCGCGAGTGAAAGAGTTCATAAACCACTCGAATACTTCATCTGATTTCAATTGATAGATTACATCACGCTGGCGGTTGTAGCGACGCTTTAGGTTTTCGCGAACCTCGTCAATCCCTGTTTTCGCCATTATTTGTTGTAACGTATCGTTCTTAATACGCTTGGCCCATTTTGCTTCAACTTCTTTTGTTGTTGCTGCCCATGTGTAGTTATCTCGATCGATATTAATTGACTCTTGTTTGGTGAAGTCAAAATCGGTGTCAATTAAATCAAGAATGTATTCGGTTCGTTGATCTAGCCGTTTGCGGTACAGCTTAAATATATCAAATGCGACTTCCACATCTCGTTTTTTGATTAGATCGTCGAGTTTGGTACGGTATTTTTCAAACTCGTCCATGTCTTCTTGAGTGAAGTAGACTTTGTTTGGGTCTAGCACTTTAATATAGGCATCAAATATTCTTGATGAATAATCATCATCCAGCTCTTTAGGCGAATAGTGACCAAAACGTAGCCAGTACAAAGTACTATGTAGATCGTAGCTCAGGTTTTTATCCATTGTCAGCTCAGCATCAGTCACTTTCTTGACATCAGCGAGGGCGACACTAGTTGTGATAAACAAACTTATGCTTGCGATAGCGCCTAGTTTTAGACACCTATTGCCCAAGTTAAGACTGCTGACTGCGAGGTTGCCTAATGGCAGATTTAAAATTTTTGTGAACATAAACATCAAATAAAGTTGGCCCAAACCTAATCATGCCATTATAGACGGCTGGTGTGTAGACGAACGGGGTTGTATTTCTAAACCGTAATCAGCATATTAACGCTAAAAATGTGAACTACACTCCGAATATTAAGTATTACTTATTAACTAGAGATCATCATGGAATCAGAATTATTGCAATTAATCGTTATTTTTGTTGTCGGGCTTATATGTGGGGCTTTGATTATGTTGCTATGGAACAAACTCAGTAGTGGCTCAGCGTCGCCATCGGGTTTGAAACAGGAGTATCAAGAGTATCAAGAAAAAGTAGAAACGCATTTCGAAGAAACGTCTAAGAAGTTTCAAGACATGACGGAGCAGTACCAAGATTTATATAAACATTTATCTGTCGG
>CAZFVP010000063.1:7102-11411 GCA_964522345.1 uncultured Gammaproteobacteria bacterium
TGCGATATAAGGAATTGCCAACGGAACAATAAACGGCTCTTCTTTGGTAGCTTTATGCGATGAATTGTCTTGTGGAAAAATCATTTTCAAGGCGATTAAGAATAAAATTACACCGCCGGTGGCCGTAAGCGCAGGCTCAGAGATATGCAGAGCTGACAAAAAAGCTTGACCTGAAAACAGGAAGATAATCATCACTAAGAGTGCGATCAACAGTTCTCTAATGATAACTTTAAGCCGCCGAGTTGGATCTACGTTTTTTAAGGCGGTGAGAAATAAAGGTATGTTTCCTAAAGGGTCCATGACTAGAAAAAGAAGTAGGGCAGCTGAAATTAGAGTCATATTTTTCGGGTGGTTAGATTAATATTTTTCTGAGGCGGCCTTATTTCTAAACAGTGACTTAGTAAGAACTTCGGTTGAGATTATTTGTAATAAACCTCTTTTTGCCCAAATACACCGTCGAACAAAACAAGCTCGCTGCCAAGGCTTCAGACTGGATAGAACAAAATGCTGACACTCGCGTAGTTATATTCGAGTGCCAGCAAATTTGCATGCTAAGAGACTATTGCCAGCCGCACTGACGACCTTTGTTTTGCTTTTTGAGGTAGGTATTTAGTGGTGCAAAGTAATCAATGATCGCGCTACCGTCCATTTGACGTTGGCCAGTAAGCGCTTCCATCGCATCAGGCCATGGCTTACTTTGACCCATTGCAAGCATGTCTCCTAAGGCTTTACCTGCCTCTTTGTTGTCGTAGATTGAGCATTGGTGTAGAGGCCCTTCATGCCCCGCCTTTTCACATAATGCCTTATGGAACTGAAACTGCATGATGAATGACAAGAAATAACGGGTATAAGGCGTGTTGCCTGGTATGTGATATTTCGCACCAGCGTCGAAATCAGCTTCTGTACGTTCAACTCCAGGAGCAATACCTTGGTATTCTTTGCGTAGTTCCCACCAGCCCTTATTGTAGTCTTCAGGTGCAATCTCTCCTGAGAATACTTTCCAGCGCCACTCATCGATCATTTTACCGAAGGGCAAAAAGGCAATTTTCTCCAAAGCGAGCTTCATTTGCTTATTCAGAGTTGCCTCTTCGCTTTCGACTACTTCATTAATCAAGCCTTTCTTTTTTAAGTAGCTTGGTGTCATTGACAATACAATAGTGTCGCCGATTGCTTCATGAAAACCATCGTGAGCGCCGCCTTTAAACGTCGAAGGTTGGTCTTTATACATGAGGTAGTAATAAATGTGACCGAGCTCATGATGCAAGGTGCCGAACTGCTCCTCGTTTATTTCAACGCACTGCTTGATTCGAGGGTCATTGCCGTTGTCAATATCCCAAGCACTGGCATGACAAACCACATTTCGATCGCGTGGCTTTTTGATCATCGAATTTTTATAGAAACTCTCAGGCAATGATGGCAGACCGAGCGAAGTAAAAAAGCCTTCAGCCGTTTGTGTCATTTTCAGTTCATCATAACCCTGTTCTTTAAGAGATGCGGTAACGTCTAAGGAGGCAACGCCTTTGTATGGTTCCATTATCGGGTAAAGGTTGTCCCACGTTTGCGACCACATGTTACCCAGTAGATGTGCTGGAATAGGGCCATTTTGTGGAACTTTATCTTCACCGTATTGTTCGCCTAATTTAGCGCGAACGTGACAATGAAGTTCATCATAGAACGGTTTTACTTGGTCCCACAGCCGGCGCGCCTCGGTGGTGAATTCGGCGGTGTCCATGTCGTAGTTTGATTTCCACGCGTCGGCAAGGTCTTTAAATCCGGAATCTTTAGCACCTTGATTACCCAGCTCTACAAATCGTTGATAGGTCTCGCGATACGCTGGCGATACAGTGCGCCAACCTTTCCAAACATCGAGCAGTTCATCGTAATCACGTGACTTAGCTAACACGGCTTCTAGCTCTTGCAACTCACGGCACTCGCCTTTTTCGTTGCAGTAGCTACCAGCGCCGTACTTGCCTTCCATTTCGGTTAATACCGCCGCAAGTTCAGCCTGCAACTTCGGGTCATTCGGCGCTGGAGCTGAAGAGCCACGTAGCATCAACTCAATTGCTCGAGCGGTGTCGGTGTCCATTTTAGTGCCTTTAAACTTCTTGGCTTGCTCTACAACTGAACTTTCAAATGCCAACGAACGTTCACCGGCTTTCGCGGCTAAAATTGCTGTATCTGGCGTTATGTACGTATTGCGAACCCAATATGCAGCTGTGACTTCTTTTGACAGAGCTTGGCCTTCGGCTTCGATGCGGGCGACGAACTCTTTCGCAGTTTCGTCTACGTGGTCATTTTTATGATCGTGATCAGCGATCGCAACTGACGAAGTCAGCATAAGGCTTGTTAGTAATATTGATTTTAACTTCATTGTTCGCTCCTAATCTGCGTCGCGCATCATTTTTTTGATGACGGGTGAAACCAGCAACATCACGAAGGCTATTGCTAGCGCGATGTAGCCGACTTGAGTATAGACTTCAACGTAACCTGCTTTGGCGGCGGCGACATTGGTCATTTGGCCGCCGATTGTTTCTGCGCCTGTTGTTCTAGCGATAACGCCGGCTAAATAATTTGACAAGCCGGAATATAAGAACCACGCCCCCATTGTCATTCCAACTACTCGCGCTGGAGCGAGTTTTGTCACTGCGGACAAGCCAACAGGCGAAACAAAGAGTTCGCCCATCGTGTGAATCCAATAAATCAGAAAGATAAAAATCACTGGAGTAAAGCCAGAAGCACCTGAGCCTTTCATGCCGGCGACCAATGCTAAGAAACCTAAGCCAGCTAATGCCACACCAATGGCGAATTTTACGGGAGTAGATGGGTTTAGGTTCTTTTTGGCGAGTGCAATCCATAGCCAAGCCATAATCGGTGCAAACATGAAAATAAAACCGGCATTCAATGATTGAAATACGGGGCCTGGTACCGACCAGCCAAGGATTTCTCGGTCTACTAATCGAGTGGTAAAAAGGTTTAACGAAGAGCCGGCTTGTTCAAATAATGCCCAAAATGGTATCTGTGCTAGCACGAAGTAAAGTGCCGCCAACATCCGAGATCGCTCGTCACCCTTGAGGGCCATGAACGCATAAATTAGAAAGCCAACAAACATTGCAATGCCGATTGGTCCTAAAATGCCACCGACGAGTTCTTCGTTCATAACCAAGAGCATCGATACCGCAATAATGCCAATGCCGATTAAGTAGCACATTAATTCATAATTTATAAACAAAAATGCTTTTTCTTTAAGCTTTTCTGGGTGCGGTGGCTCAGCTTTTCCTTCTAGCCAACCTTGGTATTTAAGAAATATCACCAAGCCGAAGAGCATACCTATGCCTGCTAACCCAAAGCCATATTTCCATCCATGCACAATACCCAAGTAGCCACATGCAATGGAGGCGAGGAAGGAGCCGAGGTTAATACCCATATAGAAAATAGTGAATCCTGAGTCTCGTCGAGAGTCTCCAAAGCCATATAGCGAACCTACTATCGTGGAAATATTGGCTTTCAAAAAACCCACTCCAGCAATTAATAGTGCAAGAGAGAGGTATAAAATATTCAGATACATTTTCTCAGTCTCAACAGATATTTTGATGCTGTCGCGTGAGATTGTTTCCGGCAGGCTTAACCCGGTAGTGTCTTCAATGAGCATGTCCTCTTCGGTAAAAGTTACATAAGAGGTTCCAAGTGGGGTAACGAGTTGTTGGCGAGCGTCGCCACCTCGCGCATCTAGTTTGATTTCATATTTGTTGCCATCATAGGTCAATACCTGCTTAGAGCCATTGCCTTCGAATGCCATACCGAAATGACCGAGAACTAACAGAATTGCCCCAAAAGTTACCGCTTTGCGTGCTCCTAAATAACGATCGGCTAGGGAACCACCGATAATCGTCATTACATATACCAGTGCGGTGTAGGCGCCATAAAGCAGGCTCGATTTCTCATCTGAAAATAAGAAATGTTGAGTTAGATAAACAATCAGCAAGCCGCGCATGCCGTAGTAGGAAAAACGTTCCCACATTTCGGTGAGAAATAAAATAAATAAACCACGCGGATGCCCGAGAATAGTTTTCTCATTAGGGTCGCGGGTCTGAGACAGGGTTGAATCAGTCATGAATAGTTCCTTTGGAAGTCTTTTTATTGTGTTATGCGTGAACAGCTCTTTTTGGCGGAGTTGCCATTTGCACATTGACTTTTACGTCGAATAAGTTAGCTCACTATTTAAACGACATGCATTTACTGAGTGAGCCACAATGCGGCAAAAATATCACACATTCTATAATTGTCGCTATCTTTAGATTTATACGGGCAA
>CAZFVP010000064.1:0-7046 GCA_964522345.1 uncultured Gammaproteobacteria bacterium
CTTTGTTTGCAAGATTCATAGTTACCTTTGTGTGAGTAATATATATTTAGAGGCTGAAATTCTTCGTTCAGTCTTCCACATCTTATTATAATAAAGTCCTTTAGACTAAAAATCCTCACTTCAATTGGAATGCATTCTGTCCTGTGCGTAAATTTAGCTTGAGCTATAACCCTACTCACTTCGGCTTAAGAGCGATTTTTAGAACGGCCAAAAAAAAGGCCATTCGTATAGAATGACCTTTCCATTAGTATTGCTGGTAATTCTATTTAAGAAATTTTCCGGCTAAGCCTGCTAAACCGCTAATACCGCCAACAGAATCAAGGAGACTGCCGCCGCTAGACGACTTATCTACAACTTGAGGTAACATGTTTTGTAGACCACGAAGTAAATCGTTTTGATCCGCACCCAGTTGCTGCGCTGCGTTTTGAATTTTATCTGAACCAAGCATGCTTTCGATTTGAGAACGGGAGATATGAGCGTTGTCTCCATCGCCTAACCATGATTCTGCCACGTCACCCAAACCACTGTTTTTTAAATTGCCTACTAGTGAACCTAAATCTAGGCCGCCAGAGTCGCCACCTAGTAAACTGCCGATAACATTTTGAACCATGTCGCTGTTTCCACCGGCATTGCCCCCCAATTTTGACGCCAATAATTGCGTCGCCAACTTCATCATATCCATGTGTATTCCTCGTTTTAATGATGGATCAGTGCGACCCCTCTGGTCGCTCACGTGTTTCTAGTATGGACTCGATAAAGCAAATTGCAAATAATTCTTAAATTTGGTCACAGTATTTAACATTCGAACGGGTCGATTAACTTCTTAAAAACAATCGCGAAAAACCGTTGAAACCATTGAAACTGTTTGATATTGTCGCGCTCCTAGATTTTTAGACGCGTAGCTCAGTTGGTTAGAGCACCACCTTGACATGGTGGGGGTCGGTGGTTCGAATCCACTCGCGTCTACCAGTTTTATGTAAAAAGCGCCAAATACACGTTATACGGCGCTTTTTATCGTTGTTTTTATTAAAATTTTTAGCGATTTGGTCGCTTTTAATAGGGGCAGCTATTGAGGCGAGAATGAAAGCATTTTAAAATTCTAGTCCGATTTAAATTAAGTTAGAGGTATTACCATAGCCATTAAGAAAAAACAGCGTCTGAACGAGAGTATTACGGCGCCGAGCATTCGACTGATTGATCAAAACGGCGAGCAAGCTGGTATTGTTGATCGAGCGACCGCATTAAGCATGGCTGAACAGGCTGGCTTAGATTTGGTAGAAATTTCACCAAACGCTGATCCACCGGTTTGTCGTGTAATGGATCATGGTAAGTTTTTGTATGAAGACAGCAAGCGCAAAGCAGCTGCTCGTAAGAATCAAAAGCAAACTCAAGTTAAAGAAATCAAATTTCGCCCGGGCACTGATGTTGGTGATTACAATATTAAACTTGGGAAGTTGCAGCAGTTTTTGAGCAACGGTGACAAAACTAAAGTTACCATTCGTTTTCGTGGGCGAGAGATGGCTCATAAAGAACTTGGTATGGACTTGCTTAAGCGGGTTGAAACTGATTTAGAAGAGTATGGCTCAGTGGAGCAATTTCCTAAGTTAGAAGGCCGTCAAATGGTGATGGTGCTCGGGCCCATAAAGAAGTAGTCAGATCGAGAAAAGACTCGACCTGACAGCTCAAGACTGAATTTTTAGAAGTTAAGCTAATGTTGAGAAAGGGTTCGACTTAGTGCTTAAAGTATTTGTTTGATCAAGGCAAGAATTGGTCAAACGGCTGAAGGCTCAAGCTTTTATAGGCTGAGTGTTTAGCAAAGGGCCGATCAGAATGTTCTGATTGTGAGCTCACAGGTCTGATTGAAGTAAACTTTTAAACTTCTCTCAGATAGTTATTAATCGGCAACAGTGCGATATGCACTTGGAGAAATCATGCCTAAAATTAAAAGTAATAGTGGCGCGGCTAAGCGCTTCAAAAAAACAGGTAGCGGTAAATTCAAACGCTCTCAATCTCACTTGCGTCATATTTTGACCAAAAAATCGACTAAGCGTAAACGTCATTTACGACATCAGACTACTGCTACGGCAGCTGATGCTAAGTTGATTCAACGTATGTTGCCATACGCATAACCCGGGAGAAGAGAAATGCCTAGAGTAAAACGCGGCGTAACCGCCCGAGCAAAACATAAGAAAGTCATCGCCCAAGCTAAGGGCTACCGCGGACGTAATAAAAACGTTTTTCGCGTAGCTAAGCAAGCTGTAACGCGCGCAGGTCAATACGAGTATCGTGACCGTCGTCAGCGTAAGCGTCAATTCCGTCGTCTTTGGATTACGCGTATTTCAGCTGCTGCTAAATTGAATGGCATCAACTACAGCCGTTTCATTAATGGCTTGATGAAAGCTGAGATCGAGCTAGATCGTAAAGTACTGGCAGACATTGCTGTACACGATGCAGCCGCATTCTCGCAATTAGCTGAAAAAGCAAAAGCTGCTTTGGCTGCCTAAGCGATTTGTTGAGACTCTGATTTTTCAGAGGCTGATCTATCTACAAAGAGGAAGGCCATTGGTCTTCCTTTTTTGCTATGCGCTAAAGGCTTTTTTGCTATCTACTATGTCACAACTTTTGATTGATCCTGAATAAGGCGAAAGGAAATGCGAGAGTTGATAGCAAAAAAGCTATTTCTAAATAGAGAAAAACACAAATGACCGATTCATTAGATTCAAACCTACAGAGTATTCTGCAGCAAGCGAAAGATGCTATTAGCGCGTCTGGAAAGCCTGCTCAGCTGGAAGAGCTACGGGTTAACTACCTTGGTAAAAAGGGTGAGCTTACTAATCAGCTCAAACAAATTGGCAGCTTGCCTCATGAAGAGCGTCCGAAATTTGGTGATAAGGTAAACGCAGTTAAGCAAGAAGTTGCTCAATTGCTAAACAATAAAAAGTCGGAGCTCGACGCCATTGAATTAGCGGCAGCGCTTGCAGCTGAAAAAATCGATATTACCTTGCCAGGTCGTGGAATTAATACCGGTGGTATTCATCCCGTGACTCGTACCATGCAGCGTATTGAAGATATATTCGTGGCGATGGGTTTTGGAATCGCTACTGGCCCAGAAATTGAAGATGACTTTCATAATTTCGAAGCGTTGAATATTCCGCCCGAGCATCCAGCTCGTGCAATGCATGATACGTTTTATGTTGAAACCAAAGAAGGTAATGAAAACTCACATCTTCTTCGCACCCATACATCGCCTGTTCAAGCTCGCTATATGCTGAGCCAAAAGCCACCGATAAATATTATCGCACCAGGCCGAGTATACCGCTGCGACTCAGACGTAACTCACACGCCTATGTTTCACCAAGTAGAAGGCTTGATGGTCGATGAGGGTATTTCCTTCGCTGATCTAAAAGGTGTGTTGACGCACTTCTTGCAACAGTTCTTTGAAACTGAGTTGAAGATTCGCCTACGACCATCTTACTTTCCATTTACTGAGCCGTCAGCCGAGGTAGATATTAGTTGTGTGTTCTGTACTGATGAGCATGGCGAAACACAAGGTTGTCGCATATGTAAACACACCGGTTGGATTGAAGTGCTGGGCAGCGGCATGGTTCATCCTGAGGTGTTCAAACACGTCGGCATCGATTCTGAAAAATATACAGGTTTCGCATTTGGTTTGGGCGTTGAGCGCTTAACTATGCTGCGCTACGGCGTAACCGACTTACGCCTTTTCTTTGACAATGATTTAACTTTCTTGGAGCAGTTCAAATGATAATTAGCGAACAATGGTTACGCGATTGGGTTCGTGTAGAACTAAGCGCGCAAGAGATCGCTGACTGCCTAACTAACGCTGGGCTTGAAGTAGACGGCGTGGATTTGGTCGCAGGTCCAATCGAAAATTTGGTTGTTGGTAAAGTACTTACCGTCGAGAAACATCCTGATGCCGATCGCCTAAATTGCACCACCGTCGACATCGGTACTGAAATACTGAATATCGTATGTGGCGCGGCCAACGTGCGTGAAGGCTTACTAGTTGCCGTAGCGACTGTTGGTGCCAAGCTGCCAAACGGCCTGAAAATAAAGAAAGCGAAAGTACGCGGTGTTGAGTCGATTGGAATGCTGTGTTCGGCTTCTGAACTAGGGTTAGAAGAAAACTCTGAAGGTTTGATCGAGTTGGATGCCGACGCTGAAATAGGTCAACGCGTTGACGAATACCTGCAACTCAATGATAACTTAATTGATATTGATCTCACTCCAAACCGAGGAGATTGTTTGAGCGTTCAAGGCATTGCTCGTGAAATGAAGGTTCTAGCCGATGGTAGCTATCATCCGCTCGATATCGAAGCAGTTGCTCCAACTGTCGATCAACAAATTAAGGTCGAGCTTAGTGACTCAGTAAACTGCCCTCGCTACATGGGGCGCGTAATTAAAGGTATTAGCAATGATGCAAGTACTCCGTTGTGGATGCAAGAGCGTTTACGTCGCTGTGGAGTGCGCCCAATTAGCCCTGTAGTGGACATTACTAATTATGTGATGATCGAACTTGGTCAGCCAATGCATGCCTTTGATTTCGCTAAATTAAACGAAAAGATCATTGTTCGCCAATCGCAAGCTGGTGAGAAAATCACCTTGCTTGATGAATCGGAAGCGACACTAGACGGCGAAACACTTGTGATAGCAGATGCTGAGGGACCAATCGCGATTGCAGGTGTTATGGGTGGTCTAGATAGCTCAATCGATGACGACACTCAAGACATTGTTTTAGAAGCGGCACATTTCACGCGTAAGTCAGCGTCAGGTAAAGCTCGTCGTTATGGTTTGCATACCGAAAGCTCATTCCGTTTTGAGCGTGGCGTTGACCCTCAGCTTTCACCACACGCAATGGAGCGCGCTACTGAACTAGTATTAGAAATTTGCGGTGGAGAAGTAGGGCCTGTCGTCGAACAAAAAAACGATGGGGGCATTCAGGGCAAACCGCCGGTAGAAATAAGGCTCGACCGATTAATCAACTTGCTTGGGATGAGCCTAGATGAAGCAGAGGTTGGTGGCATTCTTGCTCGCATAGCGGGTTCCGTTAGTGGCGAAAATGGAGTTTGGTCAGTTACGCCTCCGAGTTATCGTTTTGATATTGAGCTGGAAGCTGATTTAGTTGAAGAAGTAGCACGGGTAAAGGGTTACGACAGCATTCCCACTGCAATGCCTCGCATTGCTCCTAGATCGATTGCAGCGTCAGAAGATAAAATTGGTGTCCGTCAAGTCCGCCAATCGTTTGTGGCTCGTGATTATCGTGAGGCAATTACCTATAGTTTTATTGACTCTGAAGTGCATGCGATTTTTAGTACGCAAGAGCCTGTCAAACTCGCTAATCCGCTAGCAGACAATATGGCCGTGATGCGTACCAGCTTGATTCCAGGGTTGATGGGGGCATTACAATTCAACGCAAATCGTCAACATGATCGCATTCGTTTCTATGAAGTGGGCGCTAGTTATCATAAAGATGGCGCCGCCTTCCGTGAAGAACAAAAGTTAGCTGGTGTGGTTATGGGAAGCGCTGCTCCGACGCAATGGGGTGTGAATAAGACGCAAAACCTTGATTTTTATGATGTTAAGGCCGATTTGGAGGCCGTGCTCGCCTTGACCGGCCATAAAAACCCTATTATATTTAATGAGTTCGAGCACATTGCTCTGCATCCAGGTCAAAGTTCGTCATTAGTTCGTCATGAATCAAATGGTGAGCCGATTACTTTAGGATGGTTAGGCAGATTGCATCCGACGGTTGAAAAGCATTACGGGGTGAATAACGTATTCGCTTTTGAAATCAATCTCGATGTGGCACTGAACGCACAATTGCCAAGTTTTAAATCCGTATCTCGTTTCCCGAGTATCAAGCGTGATTTATCTGTTTTGGTTGACCAAGACTTGCCAACCGCAAGTTTGCTCAATTCTTTACGAGACAAATTTGGCTCAGTGCTTGTTAAGGTGGAGCTGTTCGATCTGTATCGTGGGCAAGGTGTCGCTGATGATGCAAAAAGTATTTCTCTAAGTCTGGTTTGGCAACATAAAGATAAAACCATGACCGATGAGGAAGCTGAAACGTTGATGGGGAATGCTCTCGCGTTATTGGAAACGAAGTGGGGCGCGACATTACGTAGCTAATGTAATCGCAGTTAAGCGCAAAGATTTAGCTGCATCAAACGGGGTTTCTTAATAGTGAGAAAGCCAAGAGGGTAAAAATGGCAATAACAAAAGCAGAACTTGCAGTTTCACTGCATGAAGAATTAGGACTCAATAAGCGCGAGTCAAAGGAATTTGTAGAGCAATTTTTTGAAACGATAAAAGGGGCGTTGGAAGACGGAAGTTCAGTAAAGCTTTCCGGTTTTGGTAACTTCGGTTTGCGTGATAAGCCGGCAAGGCCTGGGCGAAACCCTAAGACAGGCGAAGAGATTCCGATCTCGGCTCGTCGAGTTGTAACGTTCAAGGCAAGCCAAAAGCTCAAAGAAGCGATTGAAAATAATGCTGAGGCACTTAAGCGCCTTTTTAGTTAGTTGGTATAAATAGAAGTAATTAAACAAAACTTAAGAGAAATTTTCATTCAAACGACAGTTTTATGTATACGAAAGTATCGGCTAGCTGATAAACTCTCAGAATAAGAATAACAGTGCAAATGGGATTGAAGATAAATGCTTGACCAAGGGGATAACGCTACCTTACCGCCGATACCCAGTAAACGGTATTTTACTATCGGTGAAGTAAGTGAGCTGTGTATGGTTAAACCGCATGTATTACGTTATTGGGAACAGGAATTTTCTCAGTTAAACCCGGTTAAGCGTCGAGGTAACCGTCGTTACTACCAACGTCATGAAGTACAACTTATTCGTCGTATTCGAAGTCTTCTTTATATAGAGGGTTTTACGATTAGCGGCGCCAAAAATCAAATTGAAATGGAAGCCGGAAACCAAGCCGTACCAACTACTCAAGTTAAACGAAAGGTAGTTTCCGAACTCATTTCTGAAATTGACGAAGTCGTCGCTATTTTATCCGACTAATTTTTT
>CAZFVP010000064.1:7146-11242 GCA_964522345.1 uncultured Gammaproteobacteria bacterium
TTGTTGTTTGAGTTATATCAATTAATTTGTCAGGGTTGTGCTGATGATCTCCCGTGCTCTAGAAATCACGATAAGGTCAAAAAGGGATACTGTAACTTTGTTTGCGCTATTGATGAGCAAGCAATAGCTTAAGCCCTCCTTGTTGCGTTTAACTTAAACAGTTTATATAAAATCAGCGTCATCAGACGCACCAATTGTGTGCATAAAAAGACGACTGAAGCAGCTATTTGCACCAAAAAAAGGCAATGCAGGATTCCAGAGTGCTTCAATTCCTCGAAAATAGCGCCTTAAAAGATTGGCACGATTTGTGCTTATCATCAAATGAAATAGGGTGAGATGAATTAAACCCGATTAATTTTAATATTGTTAACAAAATGGGCCGAAATAAAAATAAGTGCCCAACTATTTCGAAGAGGAAACACAAATGAAAATGAAGAAAATTACACTAGCTAGTATAGCTATGGCAACCCTTGCATCGGCTAACGTTGTTTCTGCTGGTGAAATTGAAGGCAACGTTGCCATAGCAACAGACTATGTTTTTCGTGGTTTTTCACAAACTGATGAAGAAATAGCAATTTCTGGTGGTTTCGACTACTCATTCGAAAATGGATTTTATCTTGGAACATGGGGTTCAAACGTAAACTTTGGCGATGATGCTTCTGCGGAAATTGATCTGTATGGTGGCTACGGATTTGAGGCTGGCGGTGGTGCAGAAGTCGATTTGACATACGTCTATTACGTTTACCCTGGTGAAACTGATGCTTTGAATTATTCAGAGTTTCAAGCGTCTGTGAGTTTTAACGATCTGACACTAGGTTTGATCTACTCTCCTGATTATTTTGGTACAGATGCGACCGCTTACGTACTTAATGCCGATTATTCTTTAGGTCTAGCCGAGAACTGGGGATTAGATCTGCACGTTGGCTATACAGATACCGATGAAGATAATTTCTTTGATGATAGTGATAGCTATGTCGATTACTCAGCGGCGTTAACCACATCCGGAGCAGGTGTTGACTTCGCGTTAACCTACTATGGCACCGATGTTGACAATATTGAGGTTGCCGACGATCGGGTTGTTTTCTCTATCAGTAAAGCATTCTAATTTTTTATTTAAGCCCGGACATCGGAACCGGGCTTATTTCGTCTATTTTATAAACCAAAGGCAAACCTAGATTTGCTCAACCAAAGTAGCCCACCTGAGGGTCTCAATATGAAATTAATTACAGCTATTATTAAACCATTTAAAATTGATGATGTGCGTGACGCGTTGGCGGGTATTGGCATTCAAGGAATGACTGTCACTGAAGTTAAAGGCTTTGGCCGTCAAAAGGGTCACACTGAGCTATATCGAGGTGCCGAATACAACGTGGACTTCATGCCTAAGATTAAGATTGAGGTCGCTGTTGCTAATGACATGCTCGATCAAACTATCGAAGTCATTGCGGAGTCAGCTAACAACGGCAAAGTAGGAGACGGCAAAATTTTCGTCGTTGAACTGGCTCAGGTTGTTCGTATTCGTACCGGCGAAACTGGCGAAGAAGCAATTTAGATTGCTCAGACTAAACATTCCAACATCTATTCATTAGAGAGACATTAATCATGGAAAACACAATTTTCGAACATGGGTATGCGATAGATACCTTTTACTTTTTAATCTGCGGTGCATTGGTTATGTGGATGGCCGCTGGCTTTGCTATGTTAGAAGCTGGCTTGGTGCGTTCTAAGAACACCACCGAAATTCTAACTAAAAACGTGGCTTTGTATGCAATTTCCTGCACCATGTTTATGTTATGTGGTTATTCGATCATGTATCCAGAGCTAGGCAATGCGTTGTTAATCGGCATTACCGGTGATGGTGTTGCTGGCGCTGAAGAACCCGCCACTTATGCTCCGTCAGCTGACTTCTTCTTCCAAGTTGTATTTGTTGCGACGGCGATGTCAATCGTGTCAGGCGCGGTAGCCGAGCGTATGAAGCTTTGGGCTTTCCTAGCGTTTGCGGTAGTAATGACTGGTTTCATTTACCCAATGGAAGGCAACTGGACATGGGGCGGTGGAGATGTATTTGGTCTTTACAATCTAGGTGACCGCGGTTGGTCTGACTTCGCTGGTTCAGGGATCGTGCATATGGCTGGTGCTGCTGCAGCGTTATCTGGTGTGCTTTTACTAGGCGCGCGTGAAGGCAAATATTCAGCCGATGGTAAACCAAAAGCGATTCCGGGTGCGAACTTACCTTTGGCTACATTAGGTACATTCATTCTATGGATGGGCTGGTTTGGTTTTAATGGCGGTTCTGTGCTTGCCACGTCTTCAGTTGAGAATGCTAATGCTGTAGCGGTTGTATTTATGAATACTAACGCAGCGGCCGCCGGTGGATTGATTGCCGCATTATTAGTTGCTCGTGTTCTATTCGGTAAAGCTGACTTAACGATGGCATTAAATGGTGCTTTAGCTGGCCTGGTCGCAATTACCGCTGAGCCTTCTACACCTACACCATTATTAGCAACTCTTTTCGGCGCGGCTGGTGGCGTATTAGTTGTCTTTTCAATCTTGACACTTGATAAGCTAAAAATTGATGACCCGGTTGGTGCTATCTCAGTTCACGGTGTTGTTGGTTTGTTAGGTCTGTTGTTAGTGCCTCTAACTAACGATGCGTCAAGTTTTTCAGGTCAGATTATCGGCGCACTTACTATTTTCACATGGGTATTTGTCACAAGTGGAATTGTCTGGTTTGTGTTGAAATTGCTGATGGGAATTCGTGTTTCTCCAGAAGAAGAATTCGAAGGCGTTGATATGTCAGAGTGTGGTATGGAAGCTTACCCTGAATTCTCTAAGTAATTCGTTCTACTTAGATTCTACCCGAAGAGGAGGGCTGTCGTTAGGCAGCCCTTTTTTTGTTCTCAGAATGATCAATTTCAGTTATGATTCATAAAACACCATTCATGTTATGAATAACGAATGAATTTATCTAATATTGATCTTAATCTCTTAGTTTACTTTAGTGTTCTACTTAGAGAAGGTAACGTTACTAAAGCGGCTGAACATCTAGGCCTGAGCCAACCAGCCATGAGTAACGGCCTTAGGCGCCTTCGAAAGGTGTTTAACGACCCACTTTTGGTTCGCACAAGTAATGGCATGATGCCGACTGATAAGGCTAAGGAACTGCAGCCGTTGGTGCAGAATGTATTGTCGCAAATTGAGTTGTTTGTTCAACCCACTATCGAGTTTGATCCGACAAATAGCAAACGTTTATTCCGTGTAATGGCGAGTGATTATGCGGAGACAACATTATTGCCGCGCGTGCGTATGCGTATGGCCGAAGAGGCACCTAATACGGCTCTAGATATTTTAACGCCAAGTGATGTAACTTTTCAGGATATCGAACTGGGGAATGTCGACTTAGTGATGAATCGTTTCGACCAACTTCCTCAGTCCTTACATTTGTCTGTGCTTTGGCAAGATGATTTTTCTTGTGTAATGCGTCAAGATAACCCGCTACGCGAAAATTTCGACTTTGAAAAATATATGAAAGCCAGTCATGTTTGGGTTAATAAAACAGGCATGGGGGTTGCTACTGGAGTGAACCCTGATGACATTCAAAAACTCGGCTGGGTTGATATCGCCCTCGATGATTTGGGGAAACGCCGTAAAATTTCGGTATATACACGTCACTATATTTCAGCAATACAATTAACCCAGCAGCAAAACCTAATAGCAACTGTTGCCACTCGATCGACACATTTAGTTAATCATTTTGATAATTTGGCGATACTACCTGCGCCATTTGAAATTCCTCGCATTGAGCTACATATGGTGTGGAGCCCACTGTTGCATCATAATATTGCGCACAAGTGGTTTCGAAACGTTATTAGAGAAGTCGCCCAAGAAATTCAGGCTGAAGAAGCCGCCATGAAATGATATAATCACTGAGCTAACGGGATGTTAGCCCTATTGATTTAGATAAAATTCAAAGGCCTAATGTGGCCGCCGATTTGACAAGGAGAGTGTCTATGACGTCAGAAATGACTGATTTTGAAAAGCCAAATTCGATTAAATCACTAGCGATGATACGAACCAGAACTGTGGTCGGTGTTTC
>CAZFVP010000065.1:0-11238 GCA_964522345.1 uncultured Gammaproteobacteria bacterium
TAGAAACTTGTGTGGTCAATTATCAAAGCCAAATGTACGGTGGCATAACTGAATTGGTTTGGGTTAGTGTATTGGGAAAAAAGACGATTAACAGACCTCATCGCTTAAATAATCAGCCTAGTTATGCGTAATTTAGAAATGCGAGGGTTAGAGAATTTTCTAGATATTGCTAAGTTTGTGATTGGACCGCTTCGCGCGGTTCTGCCTCATAATAAAGAATTAATACTAAGATATGACATAGTTGAATTAGGAATACTATCGGGTCATATTCGTACGGTACTTCGAGGTGATGCTAAAACATCACCATTTGATGTGACGTAAATAAAAAGGCCAACATTGTCTCGATGTTGGCCTCTCGCTTGACTATGCTGTAATAATATCTAATTAACCTTATGCAAGGCCCGACCATCTACTGATAATGCCGCTTCATGCATGGCTTCAGATAGAGTAGGGTGACCATGAATTGTTCGCGCTATATCTTCAGTTGACGCCGAATATTCCATGGCTAGTACCGCTTCGGATATCAATTCAGAGGCATTAGGGCCTAAAATATGCACGCCTAAAATACGGTCAGTGTCGGCATCGGCTATCATCTTAACGCGGCCGCCTTTTTCATTCATTGCTAATGAGCGACCATTGGCGGCAAAGGGAAAGAATCCGGTTTTGTAGTTAATGCCTTGTTCTTTGGCTTGCTCTTCATTAATGCCGACCCAAGCAATTTCAGGATGTGTGTAGATAACCCAAGGGATGTTGTCGTGATTCATGTGCGGCTTTTGACCGGCAATAATTTCAGCGACGAATACGCCTTCTTCTGAGCCTTTGTGGGCGAGCATAGGGCCTTTCACCGCGTCACCAATAGCATAGACGCCAGCGATGTTAGTTTCGCAGCGATCGTTAACGTCTATTCGACCGCGGTCATCCAATTTAAGGCCGGCCTTATCATCGGCTATGTCTTGAGTACTGGCTTTACGGCCAACCGCGACAATCAATTTATCAAAGGTTTCGGTGTGTTCTTCGCCTTTAAGGGTGTAGGTAACTTTAACGCTCTTTTTAGCAACTTTGGTTGCTGTGACCATTGCGCCCAGTTTGATATCCAAACCTTGGCCTTTTATGAAAGTGCGTTGTGCTTCACGGGACAACTGTTTGTCCACCGGTGCTAAGAAGGTTTCCATCGCTTCGAGAACCGTGACTTGAGATCCTAAACGATTCCACACACTGCCTAATTCTAAGCCGATGACACCAGCACCGATCACACCAAGCCTTTTGGGCACAGCATTGATATCGAGTGCTCCCGCATTGTCCAGAATGATCTCGTTATCGACGGGCGCTACCGGTATGTTGATCGGCTCAGAACCGACCGCTAAAATGATATTGTCAGCGCTGTAGATTTTGGTTTTGCCATCTAAGCTAACTTCGACTTGCTTGTCGGCTAGCAGTTTGCCATGACCATGTAGAGAGGTGATTTTATTGGCTTTGAATAAACCGGCGATGCCTTTAGTCAGATTACTTACGATGTCGTCTTTGCGGGCGATCATTTTTGGTACATCAACCGAAATTTTACCCACTGAGATTCCATGGTTTTCGAAGTCATGTGACGCTTGTTCTACTTTTTCAGATGAATCGAGCAGAGCTTTCGACGGTATGCAACCAACATTTAAACAGGTGCCACCTAGAGAGGCGTTACCTTCGGCATCGACCCATTTATCAACACAGGCGGTAATAAAACCAAGTTGTGCACAGCGAATAGCGGCAACGTAGCCAGCCGGGCCGGCACCAACGACGATTACGTCGAATTTGTCAGACATGATATTTCTCTATTAAAAAATTCTAATTTAATCCATAGCGCAACTTAGGTCACAAGCATTCAATAGCCCGCGACGATCTGAGTTGGCGAGGGCTCTAACAAATACATACCGACCTAGAGTCGAGCTCTATTTACAGCTCCAGTAAAAGGCGAGCAGGGTCTTCTAAGCACTCTTTGATAGTACGTAAGAATAATACCGACTCGGAACCATCGATAATGCGGTGATCATAAGTTAGTGCCAAGTACATCATCGGGCGGATAACGACCTCGCCATTTTCCGCGATTGGGCGATCCTCTATACGATGCATACCTAGAATTGCACTCTGCGGCGGGTTAACAATCGGCGTCGACATCATTGAGCCAAAGGTTCCTCCATTAGAGATGGTAAAGGTGCCGCCAACCAAGTCTTCCATGGTTAACTTACCTTCTTTGGCCTTTTTACCGTATTCACCAATGGTCTTCTCGACACCGGCAAAGCTTAACTGATCAACATCACGTAACACCGGAACTACCAAGCCTCGTGGTGACGACGCGGCAATGCCAATATCGTAAAAATCGTGATAGACAAGATCATTGCCATCAATCGATGCGTTAACCGCAGGGAAGCGTTTGAGTGCTTCGATTGCGGCTTTAACAAAGAACGACATAAAGCCTAACCGAGTGCCGTGCTTTTTCTCAAACAGTTCTTTGTATTGTTTACGAAGATCCATCACCGCTTGCATGTTTACGTCGTTGAACGTGGTAAGCATTGCTTGAGTATCTTGCGCTTCTTTTAAACGGCGCGCGATGGTGGATCGTAGTCGAGTCATTGGAACTCGACGCTCATTACGTTCGCCTGCTTGCGCTGTTTTAACCGGTTCGCTAGCTGGAGTGCTTGTCTCCGGTTTGGCTTTCAACGCATTTTGCACGTCTTCTTTAAGTAAACGACCATTCTTGCCGGTACCTTTTATGGTGCTTGCGTCTAAATTATTTTCAGCCAGCATTTTACGAACCGCTGGGCTTAATTTATCGGCGTCATCATTAGTGTCTGGTGACGTTGTTTGGCTTGCTGGGGTGTCTTCTGAGGTTGCTGCGGGAGCAGGCGCGGTTGCGGCAGCACCTTCCTCAATAATGGCAATAACGTCTTGCTCACCAACTGTTGCACCTTCCTCCGCACGAATTTCTTTGATCACACCGTCAACTGTAGCAGGCACTTCGAGGACTACTTTCTCAGTTTCAATGTCGACCAAGTTTTCGTCAACGCTGACCGCATCGCCTACTTGCTTGTGCCACGTCGCAACAATTGCATCGGCGACCGATTCTGGGAGTATGGGAACTTTTACTTCAATTGACATATTGATTGCTCCTGCAAATGGTTAGTGTGCAGCTTCTTTAGTATTTAATATTTAATTACTCGAGCCGATTGCTTAGTTAATCGTCTCGACATTTCGGGTATCACTCTCGTCTAGCGGCGATAGAGCTGCTTTGACAAGCGTGGCTTGTTGTTCTCTGTGAACTGCTAAATAACCTGCAGCTGGTGACGCTGATGCATCACGCCCAGCATAAAGCATGGTGTGCTTATCTTCTATACAGGCTTTAAAGTGGTGCATGATTTGGTACCAAGCGCCTTGGTTCTTTGGTTCTTCTTGACACCATACTACTTCATCGGCGTTTGGATAGCGTTTTAATTCCTTAACAACTGAGTCACGAGGAAAAGGATAGAGTTGTTCAACCCGGCAAATGGCAATATCTTTTATTTTGTCTTCACGACGCTGCTCGAGTAAATCAAAGTAAACTTTGCCGGTACAGAATACGACTCGTTTAACGTTTTTATTAGTAAGTTTATCGATTTCAGGAATGACCGTTTGAAACCCACCACTGTGTAAATCTTCAAGTGATGAAGTTGATAATTTATGGCGCAGTAAACTCTTAGGCGTCATTACGATTAATGGCTTGCGGTATGGGCGAAGCATTTGGCGACGAATCATGTGAAACATTTGTGCTGGCGTACTTGGGTAACACACTTGCATATTATGTTGTGCGCAAAGTTGTAGATAGCGCTCTAAGCGAGCCGATGAATGCTCGGGGCCCTGGCCTTCGTACCCATGTGGTAAGAACATGGTTAAGCCGCTTAAGCGTCCCCACTTTGCTTCACCACTGGAAATGAATTGATCGAGTACTACCTGCGCGCCGTTAGCAAAATCACCAAACTGAGCTTCCCAAATCACCATTGTCTTAGGGTCAGAGCATGCGTAACCATATTCAAACGCTAGCACCGCTTCTTCAGATAATAGTGAATTGATAACTAAGAATTCAGGTTGTTTGTCTTTGATGTTCCTAAGAGGAATATGTACATCTCGGTTGACCGTGTTATGCAAGGTCGCATGTCGATGAAAGAATGTTCCGCGCCCACAATCTTGGCCAGATAAGCGAACCGCAAAATTTTCATCAATCAACGTGGCATAAGCTAAATTTTCAGCCATACCCCAATCTAATGCGAGGTCACCATCTTTCATTTTCTGGCGGTCTTGCATGATCTTTTTAGTTCGAGCATGTAATTCGAAACCGTCTGGTACGTCTAGCAAACGTTCAGCTAAGAAGTCTAATCGTTTAGCGTTAAAACCGGTTTTTGTTGGGTGATCCCATTTGATATTAAAATAAGGAGACCAATCCACGGTATGATCGCCTTGCTGCACGTCGACGAATTCGGGAACAACCCTCTCGCCCGCTACCATAGAGGCACGGTAGTCGGCATTCATTTTCTTTTCGTCATCAGCCGTAATCACACCTTCGTCGATCAAACGTTGTGCGTAAATGCGGCGTGTTGTTGGCAGGGCCTTGATATTTTTATACATCACCGGCTGAGTTACAGAAGGCTCGTCAGATTCGTTATGGCCATGACGCCGGTAACAGACTAAATCAATAACCACGTCTTTACGAAATTTTTGACGAAATTCGAGTGCCAGTTTAGTTGCAAAAACGACCGCTTCGGGGTCATCTCCATTTACGTGAAAAATGGGTGCGCCGACCATTTTTGCAATCTCAGTACAATATGGAGTAGAGCGGGTGTCTTCCGGGTGGCTGGTGGTAAAACCAATTTGATTATTAATTACGATGTGAACCGTGCCGCCGGTATGGTAGCCGCGACAGCCCGACATCTGGAAAGTCTCCATCACAACGCCTTGGCCTGCGAATGCCGCATCACCGTGGATAGATATTGGTAAGACGGTACTGCCAGTAGAGTCGTCTCGACGTTCTTGTCTTGCGCGCACCGAACCTTCAACTACCGGGCTGACAATTTCCAAGTGTGACGGGTTAAACGCCAGAGATAAATGAACCGTACCACCTTTGGTTTGGATGTCTGACGAAAAGCCTTGGTGATATTTAACATCACCGCTCGCCGCTAACTCATTTATGTCGTGCTTGCCTTCGAATTCTGAAAATAGATTGCGCGGTGTTTTGCCTAAGGTGTTAACAAGTACGTTTAAACGACCACGATGAGCCATGCCGATAACAAACTCTTTAATGCCCTCAGCGCCGCCTTGCTGAATGATATGGTCGAGCATTGGAATAAGGCTTTCGCCACCTTCTAATGAAAAACGTTTTTGACCAACATACTTATTGTGCAAGTAGCGTTCCATGCCTTCGGCAGCGGTAACTCGGTTAAGAATATGTTTACGCTGTTCGGTATTAAATGGCTGGTGCCCAATGGGTTGTTCTAAACTTGTGCGTAACCATCTGCGTTGTTCTGCACTGGCCATATGCCCATACTCATAACCTATGGGACCACAATAGCTATGTTTTAAAATCGCAACGATGTCGCGCAGCGGCAGCCTGTCTGGCGCGCGCAATGGGCCGGTATCGAAAATTGTGTCTAAGTCATTGTCAGACAAACCGTGATATTCAAGTTCAAGTTCTTTTGCATCTTGAGGCTCCATCTCATTGATTGGGTCAATCTTCGCGCGCTTATGGCCCATTGCTCGATAGGTGCTGATTAAACGCGATACTGAGCCTTGTTTGGTTGCTGCGACAGCATCAAGGCCTGAGCCTGAGGATGAGCTTGTACTGGTGGTGCTGGCCGATGAGGTGGCTAGCTTAGCAAAATACTGCTGCCACTCAGTTGAAACTGAATTCGGGTCTTCTTGATATTGTTCGTAAACATCTTCTAAGAAAGCAACATTTTGTCCATTCAGCATGCTGAGCGGGTCGAGAGATGGCGTTGAATTATTCGACATTATTCGTGGTCGCGATTTTCGCGTTTGGTTAGGCCAATTTCACGGGTTTAGATGATACCCAAAATTTGGTTGACTAGGGAGTATTAAAGCAAGTTTTCCCAGATAGTGTTACTAGTTATGATTATTTTTTTTATCTGTAAGACAGTTTGCTCAACAATTGCGCAAACCGTACGTTTATATGCAACATAAAGGTGCGTATAAACCATGTTGCTATTGTTGTGTGTTTACCCTGTTTCCAGAGACTCCTTGTTAACAATATAAGACACTACATTAACGTAAATGCTGACATAAAAAAAGCGACTACTGAGAGTCGCTTTTTTTACGTCCAAAGTTCGCCATTAAATTAACGACGATAGTTATCGGGAACATGGCGCTCGCCTGAGCCTTGGTAGTTCTGGCGAGGGCGGGTAATGCGGAACTCAGGGTCTTCCATTAACTCCATCCATTGTGCCAACCAACCGGCAGTACGTGGGATAGCGAATAACACAGTGAACGCTTCCATTGGAAAGCCCATTGCTTCGTAAATCAAGCCAGAATAGAAATCAACATTCGGGTACAAGTTACGTTTCACAAAGTACTCGTCTTCAAGCGCGATGCGCTCCAATTCCATTGCAACATCAATAAGTGGGTTACGACCGGTAACTTCAAATACTTCGTCAGCAATCTCTTTAACAATGCGAGCACGTGGGTCGTAGTTTTTATAAACACGGTGACCAAAACCCATAAGGCGCAATTCGCCACCTTTACAGCGCTTAACGTAGTCAGCAACTTTATCTTTAGTGCCAATTTCACGAAGCATGTTCAATACAGCTTCATTTGCGCCACCGTGTGATGGGCCGTACAGGGCCGCCGCCGCGCCCGCGACTGACACGAATGGATCAGCTTTGGAGCTCGCGATGTTACGCATAGCACTGGTGGAGCAATTTTGTTCATGATCTGCATGCAGGATGAAAAGTACGTCTAGCGCTCTTTCTAAGACTGGGTGAGCTTGGTAACGAGGCTCGACCATGCGGTACATCATGTTTAAAAAGTTGCCAGTGTAGCTCAACTCATTGTCTGGGTAGATGTACGGCAGGCCTTTACTATTACGGTAGGCGTAGGACGCAATCGTTGGCGTTTTGCCGATCAGACGGCAGGCTTGAAGCATGCGCATTTCTTTGTCGTCAACTTCCTTTGCATCTGGGTAGAACGTTGAAAGTGCCGCAACGGTCGAGATGAATACGCCCATTGGGTGTGCATCGTAGTTAAAACCGCCCATTAAGCGTTTGGTTTTCTCGTGCAACATCGTGTGGTGTGTGATGCGCTCTTCCCAGTCGCTTGACTGTTGCGCGTTTGGCAACTCGCTATTGAATAACAGGTAAACAACGTCTAAAAACGTACTCTTTTCCGCGAGTTGCTCAATTGGGTAGCCTCGATATCGTAATATACCTTCTGAGCCATGTAGGTCAGTGATCCGGCTCGTGCAGTTGGCTGTATTTAAGAAGCCAGGGTCGTAACTCATCATGCCAAAATCGCCTTCGTTTTCTTTGATTTGGCGAAGTTGAGAGGCACTGATGTTGCCGTCTACGATTTCGATTTCGTATTCTTTTCCGGTTCGGTTGTCTTTAATTGACAGGGTATCTGACATGATTTCCTCAAAGCTTAGGTTGTTTGCTTGCGCTAATTTTTACATTGAGACACCAAGAAAAGCAGGCTACTCGTTTTGCTAAGGCGCTGTGATTTTAAATACGCATCGGGCAAGCAGTCCGAAATTGCGATGCGCAGTATAACAAAAGTATGATTAAAACTTAATAAGAGCTTGGCTTGATAGTATAAATGGCAAACATCAAGCCCACAAATAGTCGATCTAATCGGTTTTATTTGACACCCGTATGACCAAATCCTCCACTCGCACGTTTGGATGTAATGAAGTCGTCCACCACTTCAAACGTTGTTTGCACGATGGGAACGAAAATCATTTGAGCGATTCGGTCGCCGGCTTGTACAGTGAATTCTGTGTCGCCTCGATTCCATAAAGAAACCATCAACGGGCCTTGATAATCAGAGTCAATTAAACCAGTTAAATTACCCAGTACAATTCCATGTTTGTGGCCCAAACCCGAACGAGGTAAAAGAACCGCGGCTAAGGAAGGGTCAGCGACATAGATGGAAATACCGGTTGGGATTAAAACTGTTTGACCGGGAGCGATGACTGTTTCTTCTTGCACGCAAGCTCGAAGGTCCATGCCTGCTGCCCCATCGGTTGCGTAATTAGGTAACTCAAATTCTGAGCCGATACGAGGATCTAATATTTTCAGTTGAATTGGTGTTTTCATTTTTTTTTAGTTTTGCCAGACCGAATCTTAATGGTGAATAGCGTATTGATTTTTATTCGCCTTTATAGCCTTTGGCGATATGAGTCATAAGTGCACGAGCAAGGGTGCTCTTGTTTTGTTTTGGTAGTTCGATAACCCCTTCTTTGGTAATTAAGCTTATCGCATTATCGGGGGTGCCAAAACCTGTTTCAGAGCCGCCAACATGGTTGGCAGCGATCATGTCTAATTTTTTACGCTCGAGTTTACCGCGGGCGTAATCGACAACGTCATTGGTTTCTGCCGCAAACCCAACGCAAAATGGTGGGTTCTCACCTCCAGCGACGTCGGCCAAAATGTCCGGGTTCTTAACCATGGTAATGGTCATTTCATCTGCATTTTTCTTGATTTTTTGATCGGCTGAATCTACCGGGCGATAGTCTGCCACAGCCGCTACAGCAATGAAAATGTCTTGGTCTTTAATGGAGTTCATAACAGCCGAGTGCATTTCTAAGGCTGATACCACATTAACCACATTTGCACGTTCGGGCGCAGAAATATGGGTGGGTCCAGAGACCAGAGTGACCTCAGCACCGGCTTCGATGGCCGCTTGCGCTAACGCGTAACCCATCATGCCTGAGCTGTGGTTGGTAATGCCACGAACAGGGTCTAATGCTTCCCATGTCGGGCCGGCGGTGATCATAACTCGCTTACCGGTTAACTCAGTATGCTGAAACAAGTCTCCGACTCGCTGTGCGATATCGATCGGTTGAAGCATGCGGCCAAGGCCAACCTCCCCACACGCTTGTTCGCCGGCGTCAGGGCCTAAAATATGAACACCTCTAGATTGAAGGGTGGTTATATTGGCTTGAGATGCTGCATTTTGCCACATTTGCTGGTTCATCGCGGGAGCCACGACGATGGGAGCTTCGGTTGCAACGCAAACGGTTGTTAGTAGCTCGTCTGCATTGCCTTGGCAAAGTCGGGCCATCAAGTTAGCCGTAGCGGGCGCAATCAGAACGATATCGGCCCAACGCGCCAGATCAATATGGCCCATGCCCGATTCGCTTTCGGCTGTCATCGCATAGTTATGTACAGCATGGCCACTAACCGCCTGGAGGGATAGTGGCGCAACGAATTGATCTGCATTTTTACTGAGTATTACTTGTACTTGCGCACCCAGTTCACCGAGTTTTCGGACTAAATCTGGAGCTTTGTAGGCGGCAATACCGGCGCTCACGCCTAGTAATACCCTCTTATTTGTTAGACTTTTCAATGTGTTGGTGCCGTTTGTGGTAATTATTTAGTCAATGCTTAGTAATTTATAAGAACGAGATTATCCCTGATTGCTCCCGCTTTTGTCATATATTTATTTATTGAATGAAATTGTTGATAGATATCACTATGCCCCGTGATGCTTTGTGCCGCGTGTAAACTTATGTTTTAATGACTTCTCGGGCTTAGGGAGTAAGCTCACAATCACAGAAAATTCAGGTCTGTGGTTGGCGTTAGTTAAATGATTAAGTTACGGAGAATAATCATGTTTTTTCAAAAAAATATTCAAAATTTACCAATTAAAGACTGGCCAGAAACGGAACGGCCTCGAGAGAAATTATTAAACAACGGCCCTAATTCCTTAGCTGATGCAGAGTTATTGGCTATATTTATTCGGACAGGCTTACCGGGAAAGACCGCGTTAGACCTTGCGAGAAATGCTTTGTTAGAGGCGGGTAGTTTACGGGCGCTACTTAATTTGTCATCGAAGGAATTATGTCAGCTAAAGGGAATAGGGGCCGCGAAGTATGTTCAGTTTCAAGCCGGTTTAGAGCTGGGGCGGCGTTATCTTATGGAACAAATGGAAAAGGGTGACGTTATTTCCAGCCCCCAAGTGAGCCGTGATTATTTGACTCTGCAGTTGCGTGATAAACCTTATGAGAGCTTTTTTGCTATGTTTCTAGATAGTAAGCATCGAGTAATTCATCATCAGGAGCTATTTAGGGGTACCATTGATAGCGCATCAGTACCCGTAAGAGAAGTAGTTAAGGAGGCCTTGAAACATAACGCAGCCGCTATGGTAGTTGCACATAATCATCCGAGTGGCGTAGCTGAGCCCAGCATGGCAGATAGATCGTTAACAGAGACGCTTAAGCTTGCCTTAGAGATGGTTGGCGTCAAGCTGCTCGATCACTTTGTGGTAGGTGATTCTGAGGTGATTTCGTTTGCTGAAATAGGCGTTTTGAAGTAACTTTTTATGGTGTTTTCAGCGCTTTGTTTAAGGGGAATTGTCAAAAGCCTTAAAACGCATAAAATAAAGCGTAAAAATGTGGGAATCAGTTTTATTTTCAATGAGTTTCTGGTATAAATCGCCCCCTAGAACGGAATGACGGCACTATTGAGTAAGGCATTCTAGAAAAAACAAACACTTAGGTTGATTATAAAAGGCTGCTGCCCATGTTGCTATTAACAAATAGCGGCTAACGTTGGGTTTCAAAGTTGCTTTAGTCATCAATCTTAAGTTCAACAGTATTATTATTTAAAAGGTTAGAACAATGTCTAGAGTATGTCAGGTGACTGGTAAAGGTACGACGTTTGGAAACAATGTATCGCACGCGAAAAATCGCACGCGTCGCACTTTTCTGCCGAATCTACATTACCGTAAATTTTGGGTTGAGAGCGAAAGTCGTTGGGTTCGTCTACGCGTATCTTCAAAAGGTATCCGTATCATCGACAAAAAAGGTATTGATACTGTGTTAAAAGATTTACGCGCTTCTGGCGTGAAAGTATAAAGGCTGAGGTAAGCAATCATGAGAGATAAAATCAAGTTGGTTTCAACAGCCAAGACAGGTCACTATTACACGACGACTAAGAATAAGCGTACTATGACTGAGAAAATGGTCATTAAAAAGTATGATCCAGTGGTTCGTAAGCA
>CAZFVP010000066.1:0-11136 GCA_964522345.1 uncultured Gammaproteobacteria bacterium
TCCTATTTCGATAATTAAGTCTGACTCCATGCTTGATACACTTAACAGCTTAATATAGCGCCGGCTCGGTTCCCTACTAACTTGTTTTCTAGATATTTTTTACAAGCTATTGATTTTAATGAATTATCCATTTTTCTATCCTTACTTTGTTTTTATAAAGCGAGCCGGCTCGTTTACCTGATTTTTAGGGCTCGCTTTCTTTTTTACAATATAACCTAAGTCTTTGTTTTATTAAACTATTCTCTGTTTAAATTTGCGCAAAACGAGCTTATCGGTCGGTTTGCATGAGTTGAGGTGGTTACATTTAATTGATATACTGTTTATTTGAACAGTGCAATGGATTTATCAATGAAAGGACAAAGCCCGTTTATAAATGATTTACGTCGTAATATGCGTTTGCGAGGGTATAGCATTCGCACTGAAAAAACATACGTTCGTTGGATATTGGATTTTATTCGCTTCCATAAACTTAAGCACCCTAAGGAAATGAGTAAGGATGATGTTATTAGATACCTTGAATATTTAGCCAGTGATCGCCGGGTTTCTATGAATACACAGCGTATAGCGTTAAATTCAATCGCCTTTCTGTATAACAAATTCTTAGACCAACCATTAGGGCGTTTTGATTTTATTAAATCAGCTAGACCGCGGCACTTACCTACGGTTCTAACACCACAGGAAACGAAAGCAATTATATCTAACCTTGTAGGCGTTCATCAGCTGGCGGTTGAACTGATGTATGGGAGTGGTTTGCGTGTATCTGAATGTTTACGCATGCGTGTTCAAGACATCGACTTTTCAACAAGCAGCCTTTTGATTCGAAACAGCAAAGGAAATAAAGACCGAGTCACATTACTAAGTGAAAGTGTTCATACTCGTTTAAAGAAACAGATAGAACATGTTCTTGAGGTTCAAGAGGCCGACAACTCTGAAGGTCTAGGCCCTTCCATGCCCCACGCGCTTGGCAGAAGATACACGACTGCATTTCGAAGCCCTTCATGGATGTTTGTATTTCCTTCAATCACTCTTTCTAAGCATCCGGTAAACGGTAAATGGTGCCGACATCATTTACATCAAACGGTTATACGCAAAGCTTTAAAACGGGCTTTGGCGAAAACAGATATTCGCAAACGTGTCACTTGTCATACTTTTCGTCACTCTTTCGCAACCCATCTATTAAAGAATGGTACTGACATTCGTACCGTGCAGGAGTTATTAGGGCATTCTGATGTTAAAACAACTCAAATTTATACTCATATCGCTGGCCAGCACTATGCAGGTACAAGTAGCCCTCTAGATTTAATCAACGAAGCATCTGCTGTCTATGCTTAATTGCAGTGTTTGCTGAGCTCCATACCAAATCTCACTACTCTTTTCTTCGTGGGGCGTCTAGCCCTGAGGAGTTGGTGTATCAAGCTTCAGAACTCGGTTATTCGGCATTAGCCATTACCGATGAGTGCTCGTACGCTGGCATAGTAAAGGCTTATCAGGCTAGCAAAGAGTGTAATATCAAACTCATTATTGGTAGTGAGTTTAGCATTGAAGCGAGTACTACGTCGCTCAGCATAATACTACTTGCACCTAGCCATAGAGCATACACCGAAATATCTAAATTGATCACTATGGCTCGCTGCCGTAGCCCAAAGGGTGAATACAGTTTGTCTATTGGTGATCTTCAATTCGGCTTGCAACATTGCTTAGCAATATGGTTGCCCTCTTCTGATCAGAACGACCTTGTTCATGGTCAGCAACTTAAACGTTTTTTCAAGCATCGTTTATGGATTGGGGTTGAGCTTTTCTTGCTCTCAAATGATCAAGAGCGCTACCTACACTGTGAGTCTTTAAGCCGCAACTTAGACCTACCGATGGTGGCTTGCAACGATGTTCATATGCACCATAAAACTCGTAAGCCATTGCAAGACACGCTTACGGCGATACGCCTTAATACTACCGTTCAGAAACTTTCTAAATCTAGGCAAATTAATGCGGAGCGCTACCTAAAGCCATTAGTCATGTTGCGCCATCAGTATCCAATCGAATTACTGAATGAGTCTATTCGCATCGCTGATTTATGCACCTTTTCAATGAGCCACCTACGATATGAATACCCTAGAGAAACCGTTCCTGCAGGTTTAACTCCTAGCCTCCATCTGCGTGCTCTTACCGAAGAAGGCATAAAATTTCGTTGGCCAAGCGGTATTTCACACAGAATGCGTAAGCAAGTAGATTACGAGCTTAATGTTATTGAAGAGCTCGAATATGAATATTACTTTCTCACGGTACACGACATTGTGCGTTTTGCTAGGTCGCAAAATATTTTATGTCAAGGGCGAGGTTCCGCTGCGAACTCGGCTGTGTGCTATTGCTTATTCATTACCGAGATAGACCCCAATTTGCATCAACTACTGTTTGAACGGTTTATTTCAAAAGAGCGTAACGAGCCGCCCGATATTGACGTCGACTTTGAGAGCCAACGACGTGAAGAGGTGATTCAATACATCTATGAAAAATATTCTCGTAAACGCACAGCGTTAACCGCGACGGTTATTACTTACAGGAGAAAAAGCGCAATACGAGATGTGGGCAAGGCCTTGGGCTTACCTTTGAACTTTATTGAGGAGCTTAATCGTTCAATGGCATGGTGGGACAAGGTTGACACGCTTACTGAACAAATGAAGAAGCGTAAGTTAAGTACTGACAACTCATTGAGTATTCATTTTGTTAAGTTGGTTAAAGAAATATTAGGTACTCCTCGGCATTTATCCCAACACGTTGGAGGCTTCTTGATTACACATAGCCCTACTAGCACATTAGTGCCAATTGAGAATGCGGCTATGCCTAATCGCACCATTATTCAGTGGGACAAATACGATATTGAAATAATGGGCTTGCTCAAAGTTGATATTCTAGGCTTAGGCATGCTCAGCGCAATTCGTCGCTCTTTATCCATGATAAGCACATACCAACCATCATACAAAGATGTTCAGAATATCCCTAAAGAAGACCCATCAGTGTATGACATGCTTTGTAATGGCGATAGTTTAGGGGTGTTTCAAGTAGAGTCGCGCGCGCAAATGTCAATGCTGCCTAGACTCAAGCCTAGAACGTTTTACGATTTGGTTGTGCAAGTGGCGATTGTTCGCCCTGGGCCTATTCAAGGAGACATGGTGCACCCTTACCTGAAACGTCGTAATGGAGAGGAAGAAGTCACTTACCCAAATGATGAAATCAAAACAGTTTTAGAACGCACTCTTGGCATCCCTATTTTTCAAGAACAAGTTATTCAGCTAACCATGGTTGCGGCAGGCTTTAGTGGCGGCCAAGCAGATGAATTACGTCGTGCTATGGCCAGTTGGGGCAAACATGGCAATCTGAATCAGTTTAAAGAAAAACTCGTTAGCGGCATGTTAAACCGTGGTCATAGTGACGAATTTGCTGAACGCATATTCAGACAAATTCAAGGCTTTGGTAGTTATGGCTTCCCTGAGTCTCACTCTGCTAGTTTCGCCTTACTCGTTTACATATCTTCATGGATTAAACGCTATCATCCGGCGGCCTTCTACGCTGGAATCTTAAATAGCCAGCCAATGGGCTTTTACTCGCCGTCACAGTTAGTACAAGATGCTCGTCGCCATAACATTCGTGTTCTGCCTGTCTGTATACAACATAGCGATTGGGAACACACATTAGATTTCAATGGCAACGAACCAGGTGTACGTTTAGGCCTTATGTTAGTCAAAGGCGTATCTGAACAATCAGCTTCTCAATTGATGTTGAGCAGGTCACAAAGGTCACTCACAAACCTTGATGATGTCAAAACACGAAAAATATTTAATTCAAAGGAATTAGTAAAATTGGTTAACGCTAATGCATTTCACTCATACAATGACAACCGTCGAAAATCATACTGGCACGCTCTGCAAATCGATGATGGCCTTAACACTCAAAAGACAAGTGACTCCGATTTTATCACCGCGATGTCTCCCGTAGAAAGCATGATCGCAGACTACCGTAGCACATATGGAGTGTCTTTAGATTATCACCCAATGCAGTTATTGCGGAGTAAGCGGCCTTTTATTCGCTGTACACTGGCTAAACAATTACTCAGCCAGCGTAACAAAAGTTTGATTGAAGTTTCAGGAGTGGTTACCGGTAGGCAGCGACCTGGAACAGCGAGTGGCGTTATTTTCATGACCTTAGAAGATGAAACTGGCAATATCAATGTCATTCTTTGGAAGAGCATTCAAGAACGTTTTCGAGAGGCGATTTTAACTGGACGAATTCTCTACATTAAAGGCACGCTTGAGCATCAACATAATGTGGCAAATGTAGTGGCGGCTTATATCGAACAACATGATGATGCCTTACCAAGCTTGCAATCTAAATCTCGCGATTTTCACTAAACTGATTAATCTAAAACCTGAACATGCTCATCTTCGATCAATGACTTTAGAGCTAGTGCCGCATTCGATAAGCTACGACGCTTATGAACAACTAAACCAAGTTCCCTTGAAAGCCTTAGCCCCACGTCAAGAGCTTTAAGCCCTTCACCACACATAGTCTTAGGCAACAAAGACCAGCCTAGTCCAGCGCTGGTTAGCATTTTTAGTGTCTCGAGGTTATTGGTTTGCATTTGTACATTTGCTTTCAAGTCTCGCTGTTCAAATTCACGCAGAATGACTTGATGAGTTTCTGTATCGGGGCTGGTTAACACGCACGGAAACTTAGAGAGCACAGGCAAATCAAGTGTTGCTTGGTTTGCCAAAACGTGATCATTACTCACCATAATATCTAGGTCGTCAATCCAAACCGTTTCTTTCATTAGTTTATCGGGTATGTATCGAGGCAAGGTAACCACCGCAAATTCAATGTCGCCATGCTCAACACCGATATACGCTTTGTCTGAGTCTTCAAAACGAATATCAAGTGTTACATTTGGGTGGCGACGGTTAAACTCTTTGAGTATCGGAGGCATACGATGCAAACCAATATGGTGCGCAATAGCCACCGATAAATTGCCACTGATATCATCGGTTAAATTTGAGGCATAACGTTGCATATCTTCGGCCTGATGAACTAAGTCTTGAGCCTTAGGCAAAAGTTGTTTACCTGCCTCGGTAAGACTAATCTGCCGAGCAATACGGTTAAACAATTGAGCCCCTAGCTCCTCTTCTAAAGAAGCCACTCTCTTACTAATGGCGGGTTGCGTAACATGCAGTTGCTCAGACGCTTTTGAGAACGACTCATGACGTGCCACTGCAATGAATGCCTGAAGTGTTGAAATATCCAAAATCTTCTCTCATATATTCCAATTTGGAATCGATATTATAAAAACAATGAATTTGTATTATCAATAGGTTTTGATATCATTTATGCATTCGCTGTTCACCTTAATGAGCAGTATAAAAATTGTCATAAACCTGCTTATTTAATGAGGTACCCCATGGCTAAGACCATGTATGAAAAAATTTGGGACGCACATTTTGTGCACCAAGAAGAAGGCCAAGCGCCGCTAATGTACGTTGATCGGCACCTTATGCACGAGGTTACGTCACCACAAGCATTTGAAGGCTTAAAGATCGCTGGCCGCCCTATTCGCAATAATCACAGTATTTTGGCCACTCTTGATCATTGCGTGCCTACTAAATTGGCCGACCGTTTAAACTTACCTGACCCCATTGGCGCCAAACAAGTTCAAACAATGATGGACAATTGCGAAGAACACGGGTTGATCTTGTATGACATGAAGAGCAAGAACAACGGCATTATTCATGTAGTTGTTCCTGAGCATGGCTTTGTTCACCCAGGTATGACGACGGTCTGCGGAGATTCCCACACAGCAACGCATGGCGCCTTTGGTGCTTTAGCATTTGGTATTGGCACTTCTGAAGTTGAGCACGTGATGGCAACTCAGTGCTTACCTCAGTCAAAATCAAAAACCATGTTGGTAAAGGTTGATGGGACTCTGTCGAACTTCAGCACCGCTAAAGACATTGCGCTGGCGATCATCGGCAAAATTGGCACTGCCGGAGGCAATGGGTTTGTGATCGAGTACGCTGGCGAAGCGATCGAAGCTCTTTCGATGCAAGGCCGGATGACGCTTTGCAATATGGCAATCGAATCGGGTGCGCGTGCTGGCTTAGTTGCGCCTGATCAAAAAACAATCGACTTCCTTGAAGGTAAAGAGTTTGCGCCGAAGGGTGCACAATGGAACCAAGCTGTTGAATACTGGCAGTCGTTACCCAGCGATCCCGATGCCGAATTTGACTTAGTGATCGAACTAAGGGCCGAGGACATCGCCCCTCAAGTAACCTGGGGAACGTCTCCTGAGCAAGTTGTACCGGTTGATAAAACAGTGCCCGCACCCAGTGATTTTGATAATGAAGGCAAAGCCATCGCCTGTAAAAGTGCATTGAATTATATGGGCTTGGAAGCAGGTACCAAGATGACTGACATCCCTGTCGATTTCGTATTCTTAGGCTCATGCACAAACTCACGCATCGAAGACTTTCGAGCCGCAGCAGCCGTGGCTAAAGGCACAACTGTACCTGAAAACGTGACGGCTATTGCTGTGCCAGGCTCTTACCTTGTAAAAGAGCAAGCGGAGAAAGAAGGCTTAGATAAGATTTTTACTGACGCAGGTTGGGAGTGGCGAGAACCAGGTTGTTCAATGTGCTTAGCCATGAATGGCGATCAACTAAAACCTGGGGAACGTTGTGCCTCAACGTCTAACCGAAACTTCGAAGGCCGACAAGGCAAAGGTGGGCGTACTCACTTAGTGTCCCCAGCAATGGCTGCGGCGACAGCCGGCGCAGGTCGCTTTGTTGATATTCGTGAACTGGAAGCGTAAAGAGAGACTAACACTATGGAAAAATACACTAATCACACCAGCGTCGCGGCGTTGATGAATCGCAGCAATGTTGATACAGACCAAATCATTGCTAAACAATTCCTAAAAAAAGTTGAACGTACTGGCTTTGGACAACACCTATTCCATGACTGGCGCTATAATGAAGACGGCACCCCAAATGCCGATTTTGAGCTTAACAAGCCTAAATTCGAGGGTGCCAAAGTTCTAGTTGCTGGTGATAATTTTGGTTGTGGCTCATCACGTGAGCACGCGCCTTGGGCAATTGACGATTATGGTTTTAACACCATAATCTCGACCAGCTTCGCTGACATCTTCTATAACAACTGTTTCAAAAACGGTATTTTACCGATTATTGTTGATGCTGATACATTAAAAGCATTAATGGCCGAAATCTCGGCCAACGAAGGCGTTGCATTTACCGTTGATTTGGAAAACCAAAGCGTAAGCACACCCGGGGGTATTAATGTCAGTTTTGATATCGACGGTTTTCGTAAACATAACTTACTTGAAGGCCTGGATGACATCGGTTTGACGCTCGCTCAAACCGACAAAATTGATGCTTATGAAGTAAAACATAAAGAAATGTTTCCTTGGCTGTGGGCCTCATAACTCCTACAAGGTTATGATTAAAAAGGGTGGCTTGGGCCACCCTTTTTAGTTTGAATAGTAAGCCTTATAAAACCCGTAAACTCTTTTATTTATTAAATAAAACTGGATATAGTTACGGCTCAACCAAAAGAGATTTAGTAATGTCTGAGAACCGACAAGATCCACAAGCTGCGACGCAACGGCGCAGAAGCAAAATAACGCTTATGGATACCACACTGCGTGATGGTGAACAAACCCAAGGTGTGTCGTTCGCGCCTGCTGAAAAATTGAGCTTAGCGCAAGCATTGTTAGGTCGCTTAAACGTAGACCGTATTGAAGTTGCTTCTGCTGGGGTTTCTCAGGGTGAACAAGAAGCGGTAAAAAAAATAAACACATGGGCGACTAACAATGGCCATTTAGATAAAGTAGAAGTGCTGGGGTTTGTTGATGTAAACCGCAGCGTAGATTGGATTACCGAGGCTGGCGGCAAGGTTATTAACCTATTGGCAAAAGGCAGCGAAAAACATTGTCTAACGCAATTGCGTCAACAACCTCAGCAACATATAGAGCGAGTAAAACAAACCATTGAATACGCTCATTCTCAAAACGTCAGAGTTAACATCTACCTTGAAGATTGGTCTAATGGTTACGTCGACTCACCTGACTACGTCTATAACTTTGTCGATTCATTAAAAGACTGTGGTATCGCCCACTTCATGTTACCGGACACTCTCGGAGTGATGTCGCCTAAGGAAGTGAGTGCCGCGATTAGTGATATGGTGACTCGTTTCCCGAGCTTAAATTTCGATTTTCACCCTCATAACGACTATGGTCTTGCCACGGCAAATGTGATTGCCGCGGTTGATGCAGGGATTAGTGCTATTCACTGTACCGTAAACTGTTTAGGCGAGCGCGCTGGCAATGCATCGCTGGCTGAGGTGGCAGTGGTACTGCGCGACAAAATGGAAATAGATCTAAATATCAACGAGCAACACATCGTAGATGTAAGTCAAATGGTCGAGAGTTTCTCAGGAAAATTTGTCTCGGGCAATGCCCCCATTTTAGGCAAAGATGTGTTCACACAAACTGCTGGCATACATGCCGACGGTGATAAAAAAGGTGACTTATACGTTACTAGATTGTCTCCCGAACGCTTCGCTCGTAAGCGTACCTATGCTCTGGGAAAACTTGCGGGTAAAGCCTCGCTAGAGAACAACCTCGATGAGCTGGGAATTAAACTAAGTGCCGAAGATCAGAAAAAAGTGTTGCAAAAAATCATTGAACTTGGCGACTCAAAACAAACGATCACCTCTGAAGATTTACCATTCATTATTGCTGATGTGCTTGAAAGCAAAGACTCTCAGCGCGTAGTGCTACTCGACTGTAAAACGTCCAGTCAACTGACTGGAGAGTCTGAAACAAATTTAAGCATTAGCATCGACGGCACTGTTCATAACGAGACGGGCCAGGGCAACGGAGCGTACGACGCATTCGCAGACGCATTGGACAAAATTTTAACTCTACACCCGGACTTACGCCGCCCTAAGTTACTCGACTATCAAGTGCATATCCCAAAAGGAGGTAAAACCAATGCATTAACGGAAGCGAGTATTACGTGGGAACTAGAAAATAATCGAAAAATGACAACACGCGGAGTAGACTCCAATCAAGTTGTTGCGGCGATGCATGCCACATTAAAAGCCATCAATTCGGTTGCAAAATAATATGTGTAACCTAGGTTAAGAGGTTCGTGACCCCCGCGATAGATCTTGTTGAAAGATGCAAAATTGCGTATACCTTGCATCAGTACCAACACAACTCCAATACCGATTCGTTCGGTGAAGAAGCGGCTCGGCGTCTAAACCTAAATCCGGCTCAGGTATTTAAAACACTCGTCGTTGAACTTAATAACAAAGAATTGATCGTTGGTATTGTCCCCGTGAATGGGTCACTAAACCTCAAAGCCATCGCGGTAGCAGCCCACGCAAAAAAGGCTTCTATGGCGGATAAACTCAAAGTGCAAAGAACCACCGGTTATGTGTTGGGCGGCGTTAGCCCTCTCGGCCAACGTAAATTGTTGACCACGATTATCGATGCAAGCGCTTTGAATTTCGCAACCATTTTTGTAAGTGCAGGTAAACGCGGTTTGGATATAGAGCTAAGCGCTGACGATCTAGCAAAATTAAGTAGTGCCCGCTTTGCAAAGATATCAACCGTATGAGTCTTGAGCTAAAAGGGTTATTTCTGGGTTTTATCGCAGTCTTTGTGTTCGGTTTAACATTGCCAGTTACACGCTTCATTTCCCCTCACTTCGACCCCATTTTCATCGGCCTTGGCAGAGCCGTTCTTGCAGCCTTATTTGCCGCAGCCTTTCTGGCTTTTTATAAGTCCCGTTTACCTTCGTTCGAACAATCAAAACTGCTTTTCGTCGTAGCCTTGGGAGTGGTGATCGGCTTTCCCGTTTTGTCAGCAGTAGCTATGCAAAGCCTCCCTGCTTCGCACGGTGGTGTCGTCTTGGGAGTGTTACCGCTCGCGACTGCGGCGGCAAGTTGGGTGGTTAGTGACGAGCGTCCATCAATTGGTTTTTGGGTCATTGGAAGCCTTGGCAGCATGTTGGTCATTGCGTATTCCCTGCTTCAAGGTGGCGGCCGTTTTCTATTAGGTGACCTTGCTCTTTTTCTTGCGGTTGTTAGCGCCGCGTTTGGCTACGCTATTGGCGGTAAATTGTCTAAGGAGTTAGGTGGCTGGCAAGTCATATGTTGGGCCTTAATTATTGCCTTACCGATTACTCTCATTCCAGCAATCTACTATGCACCTACTGATTTCGACCAATTAGAGTTCTCAACTCTTGCCGGTTTTTTATACCTAAGTCTAGCGAGTCAATTGTTTGGATTTTTTATCTGGTATAAGGCAATGGCGATTGGTGGGGTGGCGCGCGTGAGTCAGGTTCAATTACTACAGCCATTCATAACGATCATGGCGTCAGCATGGGTCCTATCGGAAGCAATCGACGGACACACTTATATCTTTGTAATTGCTGTTGTTGCCATAGTTGCAATCGGCAAACGCATGCCTATCTACTCAACGAGATCTCCCTAGAAATTACGAATGATAAATTTAAACCAAGAGTATTCCAAATACGTCACTGAACGTTTTAACTCTCAAATTTCCTCACTCAGACTTTTGCTGAAATTCCGTAACTAAAAACTCACCTTAGGTTAGCTACTCATGACAACAATCAATATTCGGCCCGCTACTCTCAACGACGTTGAACAAATCATGCAATTTGTTATTGATCTCGCTATATACGAAAAAGAAGAAGGTGCGGTAGTCGCAACACCCGAACACTTTAAAAATGCATTGTTCTGTGAGAACCCTCAAGCTCACTGCTTGATTGCTGAGATCGACGGTTTATCAGTAGGTTTCGCGATCTACTTCTTTAGCTTTTCTACTTGGCTTGGCCAACATGGTATTTACCTAGAAGATTTGTACGTATCTCCGAACTCACGAGGTAGCGGCGCTGGCAAAGCACTACTAAAGCAATTAGCTAAAATAGCGGTTAAAAAGAATTTAGGGAGAGTTGAATGGAGCGTTTTGGACTGGAACGAACCATCAATTCAATTTTACAAAGCGATGGGTGCTGAGTCTAAAGATGGTTGGACCGTTTATCGCTTATG
>CAZFVP010000067.1:0-5454 GCA_964522345.1 uncultured Gammaproteobacteria bacterium
TCGCTGATATTCAAGTTAGTTATGTTGGCCTTAAAGGGTGTGAGATAGACCCTGACTTAGTGCCACTGGCAATTGATGAGTTTCCTATAATTTGTGTCGCGGCAGCGTGCGCCGACGGCGTCACCACTGTTTCGGGCGCTGAAGAATTACGAGCTAAAGAGTCTGACCGCATTTCAGTGATGGTTGAAGGCTTACGCAATATTGGTGTTGAAGTTGAAGAGCGTCGTGACGGAATGGTTGTCACTGGCGGTGGAATTAAGGGCGGTAGCGTTGAAAGCCATCATGACCATCGAATTGCAATGTCTTTTGCAGTCGCGGGCGGCATTGCAGAAGATGGAGTAACTATTAATGGTGCTGAAACTGTCGCCACTTCTTTCCCTAATTTCGTAGAGCTGGCGAGTAAAGCTGGCTTAAATATAAGCTAATAAACTTATTTACCTGATTTTTCTATGTCTCAAGTTTTGCCTCCAGTATTAGCCTTAGATGGTCCGAGTGGTGCGGGTAAAGGTACTATTGGCCAGATTTGTTCGTTGAAATTTGGATGGCACTATTTAGATAGTGGAGCAATTTATCGTGGGCTCGGTTGGCTAGCAAGTTCTCAAGGCGTTGCCTTAGATGACGTGGCCTCCTTGGTTCGATTAGCTGACAACATGATCTTGGTGTGTTACGTCTGTGAAACCGACTCGGCTCAGATCGAGATCAATGGTCATATGGTTACTGAGGAGCTCAGAACCGATGAAGCAGGGCAATTGGCCAGTCGTATTGCGCCAATTCCAGCCGTTCGTGCCGCGTTATTAAATATGCAACGCCGTTGCCGAAAAGCCCCTGGTTTGGTGGCTGACGGGCGAGATATGGGCACAACCGTATTCCCCGACGCACAATATAAGGTGTTTTTGACCGCTAACGCTGAAATAAGAGCACAAAGACGTTATGACCAGTTGAAAGCAAAGGGTTTCGATGTTAATCTCGCGCGCCTGTTAGAGTCGATTCAAGCGCGTGATGTCCGAGATTCGAGTCGAGACACTTCTCCGCTTAAACCTGCTGAAGATGCCTTGGTTCTAGATACTTCTGAACTCACTATTGACGAAGTCGTTGCGCGCATTTTGACTCTTGTAAATTAACGCTGACCTTCAGTCGGGCTGAAGTAAGGTTTTGTGAAAGTGAAGCAGTAGTATTTCGGACGCGAACAACATCGGTTTGTTCCCTGAGATATGATGGCCTAGCTAATATAATAAGGTAGAGTTATGAGCGAATCATTCGCCCAAATGTTCGAAGAGAGCCTAAAAGACACCGTAATGACCATCGGTGAGGTTATCAAAGCTGAAGTCGTTTCTGTAGAAAATGACTACGTAACAGTCACAGCAGGCTTAAAATCAGAAGCCGAAATCCCACTATCTCAGTTTGCTAAAGTTGAAGGCGAGTACAATGTACTGGTCGGTGATTTAGTTGAAGTTGCTATCGAAAGCGTTGAAGACGGTTACGGCCGTACTAAATTGTCTCACGATAAAGCGCGACGTGTACGCGTATGGGCTGAGCTAGAAAAAGCACACGAAAACGAAGATATCGTTGTGGGCCAAATCACAGGCAAAGTAAAAGGCGGGTTCACCGTGTCTCTACAAAATGTTCGTGCTTTCCTACCCGGTTCTTTGGTTGATGTGCGTCCTGTAAAAGATTCTGCGTATCTTGAAAACCGCGACCTAGAGTTGAAAGTTATCAAGATCGACAAAGCACGTAACAACGTTGTTGTATCTCGCCGCGCTGTGGTGGAGAACGAGTTGGGTGCTGAGCGCGAAGAGCTGCTTAAAACCATTGAAGAAGGGCAAATTGTTAAAGGTATCGTTAAGAACCTTACTGACTACGGCGCATTCATCAACTTGGGCGGCATTGACGGCTTGCTACACATCACTGACATGGCTTGGAAGCGCGTTAAGCATCCTTCTGAGATTTTGGAAGTGGGTCAAGACATCGAAGCTCGCGTACTGAAGTTCGATAAAGAAAAAGCACGTGTATCTCTAGGTATCAAGCAAATGGGCGATGACCCATGGAAAGATCTAGCGCGTCGCTTCATGGTTGACACGCGCCACTACGGCAAAGTGACAAACATCACTGATTACGGTGCTTTCGTTGAGTTGGAAGACGGTGTTGAAGGTCTGGTTCACGTTTCAGAAATGGATTGGACTAACAAAAATATTCACCCAAGCAAAGTATGCCAAGTGAACGACGAAGTTGAAGTTGTTGTGCTTGAAATCGACCCAGAACGTCGTCGCATCTCTCTAGGCATGAAGCAATGTCGTGCTAACCCATGGGATAGCTTTGCAGCAACCCACAAGAAAGGCGACAAAGTTGTTGGTAAGATCAAATCGATCACTGACTTCGGTGTATTCATTGGTTTAGATGGTAACATTGACGGCCTAATCCACTTGAGCGACCTCTCTTGGAATGAAGAAGGCGAAGACGTCATTCGCAACTTCGCGAAAGGTGATGAGCTTGAAGCGGTTGTGTTGGCGGTGGATTCAGATCGTGAGCGTATCTCTCTAGGGGTCAAACAAGTTTCTGGCGACCCGTTCAGTGATTTTGTTGCGACTAATTCGAAAGGCGCGGTTGTGACCGGAACAGTTAAAGAGGCTGATGCCCGTGGTGTTACTATTGAAATTGAACAAGGTGTTGAAGGTTATCTTCGCGCTGCTGAAATTTCACGAGATCACGTTGAAGACGCGTCTGCATTGTTCCCAGTAGGTGCTGAAGTAGAATCGAAGGTTACTGCGATAGATCGTAAAACTCGTCGTATCTCTTTATCTATTAAAGCTTTAGAAGCACAACACGAAAGTGAAGCTATTCAAGAGTACGGCAGCGGATCTAGTGATACCGGTGGCGGTAGCTTGTTAGCTGAAAAGCTAAAGCAACAGTTGAATAAATAGTGTTCTGAAGCGCCTCATATATTGATGTAGGTGCCTCAATAAGAAAGCCTTGGTAGACTTATGTTTGCCAAGGTTTTTTTGAATTTGCTCGTTCAAGACTATATTTATACGATAAATGAAACAATATCAGTAACTTAGATGTACTTTCACGCCACGAGTTATTGCGCCTAAGGCATTCACTATTTATACTAGTTCGCCTGAAAATTAATCAAGGGCATACGGGTAATGATTAAAACACCGACAATTACACGGTCAGAATTGATAGAGTCTTTAGTTGACAAGCAACCGCATTTAGCGCATCGCGATGTCGAGCTAGCAGTAAAAACGGTCTTAGAGCGCATGGGAGAGGCATTTGTCGGCGGTGATCGAATTGAAATACGTGGTTTTGGTAGTTTCTCGCTACACTATCGTTCGGCTAGAATCGGGCGTAACCCTAAAACCGGTGAATCGGTTTCCGTTGAAGATAAGTTTTCACCTCATTTTAAACCGGGTAAGGAGCTTAAAGAGCGAGTTGATGCTATTAACTTATAACGTGCATTAACTATTACAATAAATTTTAGTTGGCATAAAAACACCGCTAATCAATCAAAATTATGTACCGCAAGTATTAAGTACTTGGTTCATATGTAAAAAATAGGAATTGGGCCTCACCGTCTATGAAAACAGTATTATCGATTATCTTATTTTTAGTATTCGCGTTATTCGCATTAACGCTACAACTTAAGAATCCAGATCAAGTAACGTTACATTATTATTTTGGGCTTCAGAAAGAAATTGATTTATTTGTCGTGCTGCTTGTGCCTTTTGTCGTTGGGATGGTGCTAGGTGTTTTAGTTATGAGCTTTTCTGTTGTTAGAAACAAAGTGCAGGTTGGTAAAACTAAGCGTGAATTGATTAAAATCGAAGAAGAAGTTCAAAACCTCAGGGCTGCCCCAATTACAGATCCTATGAAGGACGAGTCCTAAAATTTGTTAATGGCTATTTTTTAAGCTTTTTAGAATGAGTTTCTTGACCCAATGGAATTGGACATGGCCGGCGATAGCGCTGGCCTTTTTATTGGGAGCTGTCGCCAGTCGTTGGCTATTTTTAAAACTAGGTTTCGGGCAAAAACAAGCCGTTAATAAGGAATATTTTAAAGGGCTAAATTTTCTATTAAATGAAGAGCCCGATAAAGCCATAGAGGTATTTATTAAGGCCTTAGAAGTGGATACCGAAACAGTCGAGCTTCACCTTGCATTAGGGGGCTTATTTCGGCGTAAAGGGCAAGTAGACCGCGCCACGCGAATACATCAAAACCTAATTGCAAGACCTACCTTGACCGATGACCAGCGTATGCAAGCCATTCATGAATTGGCCAATGACTACTATAAGGCCGGTTGGCTCGATAGAGCCGAAAACCTATTTAGCGAACTTAAAGACTCAACTGCTTATCGCCTATTAGCCATCGAGGGACTTGTTCGAATTTATCAGCAAGAAAAGGAGTGGCAGAAAGCGATAGACGTGCTGCGCCTACTCAAACGGAGTGATAGGAGTAGCGTCAACAAGCAGATCGCTCATTATTATTGCGAACTAGCAGAACTTTCCATCAATATTGGTGACTATCAGATTGCGCGGCAGCACCTGCGCAATGCTCGTAGTGAACACCCGTCTATTGCCAGAAGCTTATTGCTTAGAGGAGACCTGCGTTCGGTAGAAGGTGACCATGTTGGTGCGCGTAAATTGTGGTTAAATCTAGCAGTGACCCATCCTAATTTTGCCGAATTAATCGTGGAAAAAATGATCACTAGTTTTAATGCTAACCAAGATGTCGATGGCATGAAGGATTATTTACTTAATGTGGCGGTTGTGCCAAAGAGTTCGTCAGCCTTTAAGTTGTGGCAGGAATCCCTAACCGAAATAATGGGAGAGGCCGGAGCCATTAAGCATATACTCGAAAAATCGAAAGATGAGGGCATGAGTGCAACTCTTGCCGAGTATTTATGCGATTCTTTAGGTGATAATAAGCTTGATAGTGCACGGCGGTCTGATTTACTAAAAAAAATGCTGAATCGCGCAAAAAGTAAAAAGATTGAGTATACTTGTGTCGGGTGCGGTTTCGATACAAAAGCGATGTATTGGTTTTGTCCAAACTGTGGGCAATGGGAAAGTTTTCGTTAGTGGTAATGAAAATAGCTCTTAGGCCTTATTTTTTTAAACTGATACGTAATGATTAAATTGTTTTTAATAATTGATTTCTGCGCCAAGCCACTGTAGTCGAATTGAACTAATTACAACATATAGAACGTCGAATAAAGAGTATTCCTGTGACCACTGAAACTAAATACCTAGCATTCAAAGGAATTGAGAAGAAAGAACAAATTCTATTTAAGTCATTCTTAAATTTGGCTAAAAACGAACTTGAATATCAAATCATTATTTTAAAAGAAAATAGCGAGTCTCAAGAAAGCCCAGACATTGTTATTGTTGACTCGAGTTATCAATTTTCACCCGAAGAGCAAATGTTGAATGGTTTGCCGACGATTAAGGTTGGCAACGA
>CAZFVP010000067.1:5554-6858 GCA_964522345.1 uncultured Gammaproteobacteria bacterium
ACTGATACTGATGAGTCGGACGACGCTGAGGAATATGACTACGAACTTGATAATTTAAGCATCGATTATCATAGTTTTACTAACAGCGAGTACATGAAGGTAGTTGATGATGTACAAGGGTTTCATGATGATGACGAAGAAGTGGAAGTTCCACGGAATGTTGTCTTGGTTACCGATGATGAAAGTGCATCTAATAATAGTGTCTTAGTTATTGAAACAAATAGCCTAGATGCGTGGGATATGAGCGAATCTGAAATTGACGATGATGCTGATTTTGACGAAGACTCTATCGATAGTGACTCGAGTTATATCGACCTTCAACTCGAAGCCGCATTGACAAAAAGATTAGATGGAGGCTCTGTTGTTGAACCAGGCGATGAGTTTTGGGCCACCGATGTTGAAATTTACTCGGGCCGCGAATCTCTTTTGTATATTAAACCTGAACGAGATTTGGTTTATTCCTATAGCGAACCGGGTAAATGGGTCGCGGCGCTACGTAAAAAGACGTTGACAAAAGTTGACTTAGAAACAAAATGGCGACCCAGTGATGAGTTGAGTGCGTTTCCTATAAGTAGCTTGGCTTGGGCTAATACTATAGCAACAAGGAGCGGGAGTTTAGCTCGAGGGCTTGACTCTCAAACTGAGTATATTTTGGAGCGCTGGCCCCATTTTGATTTGCTGGAGTTGGACAATATGCTGCTTAAATTGTGTACCATGTTATTTGTGCAACCCGAGAGCCCTTATAGCTTGATGCAAAAATCAGGCTATAGTCGTACAGTAGTTTATGGTTTAGTCAACGCATGTCATGAGTTAGATATCTTGAGAGTTTCTGATGATTTTGATTTAGAAAAATTTTCTGAAATGAATGCTGATGAAGGTGTTTTCGGCAAAATCAAAGAGGTGTTTCGTACTTAGGTTTTTTTACCGGTGGTTGTAGGGCTTGTAATAGTTAATTTATTTTTTTAAAGGTGTGGCGTACGTGCTAAAAATTGCAGTTGCTGGCGTTGCTGGCAGAATGGGGCGAACATTGGTTCAAGCCGTCGTTGAGGCAAACCTCGAGACGAGTGCCTCAGAAATTATTTTAAGCGCGGCGGTACAAAGGCCTGGCAGTACCTTGCTTGGCGCTGATGTAGGCGAGTTATCGGGCATAGGGCGAATCGGCATACCGGTGGTTGCAACTTTAGCTGAGATAGATTTTGATTTGTTGATCGACTTTACTACTGTCGAGTCAACGCTCAGCAACTTGGAGTTTTGTAAAACCCATGGTAAGTCGATGGTCATTGGTACAACTGGTTTTAGCGAGA
>CAZFVP010000067.1:6958-11049 GCA_964522345.1 uncultured Gammaproteobacteria bacterium
GCGGTAAGAGCAGCGAAGTGGTTGGCTGGAAAGCCGACAAGTTGCTATGACATGGAAGATGTTTTATCTCTTAGAGATAAGCCATAGAGAATCTAATTGGTTGAAAAGTATGATCTTCGGTGATAAATCACGTTTACTCTAAGGTTAGTCGATTCGCAGGGAGGTAATTGCATACTAGGTGTCGGGAACTAGGTTTAGACTTATCTCTATTTATTGTGTTTTTAAGGCGCTTTCACATTGCATATATAAGCCCCATTCGGCTAGAATACGCCCCGATGGAAAGGCCATATGAAATGCTCTCTACACCCTATCGGGTTACCAGTGGAGTCAGTGGCTTTTGTAGAAAAAATTCCGAAAAGGGAGAAGCCTTATTATAGGCTTCTCCCTTTTTTTAAGTGGATTTTATCTCACCTAAATTAACCTTGATAAATTTTGTGCGCTCATCATCGCTCAAACTCATAAAAAAGGCTTGAAAAGTGAAATATACGGCACTATTAGCACTCGCAGACGGCACCTTGTTTTGGGGGCAATCAATCGGCGCTCAAGGTCAATCAGTTGGGGAGGTTGTGTTCAATACCTCGATGACTGGTTACCAAGAAATTTTGACGGACCCGTCATATTCACAACAAATGGTTACCTTGACTTACCCTCATATAGGTAATACTGGTACGAATGAAGAAGACATTGAGTCTGGGTTTATTTATGCCAATGGTTTGATTATTAGAGATTTGCCACGAATGGCAAATAATTGGCGAAACACGCAAAACCTAGATAGTTATTTAATTGACAATGACACGGTTGCAATCGCAGATATTGACACTCGTCAGTTGACCCGAATCCTTAGGGAGAAGGGTGCGCAGAACGGTTGTATTGTTACTGGCGATAACCTTGATGCAGATGCCGCAGTAGCTGCTGCAAACGAATTCGCTGGCCTCAAGGGCGTGGATCTTGCTAAAAAAGTGACCACTCAAGAACCCTACACCTGGTCTCAAGCTGAGTGGTCGTTGACCAAAGGCTATCAACAAAAACGCGGTGGTGAGCTCAAGGTTATTGCGTATGATTTTGGTGTTAAACATAACATTCTAAGAATATTAGTCGAACTTGGTTGTGATGTAACGGTAGTGCCTGCGAAGACGCCGGCTAGTGAAGTATTGTCACAAAACCCGGATGGTGTGTTTTTGTCAAATGGCCCAGGCGACCCAGAGCCTTGTGATTACGCGATACAAGCGACGCAAGACATCATCGCGTCCGGCACACCGTTATTTGGCATTTGTTTAGGTCATCAAATCCTCGCTTTAGCATCAGGGGCAAAGACCGAAAAAATGAAGTTTGGCCATCATGGGGCAAACCATCCTGTTCAGGATCTCAAGTCCAAGAGAGTAATGATCACTAGCCAAAACCATGGTTTTACCGTTCAAGAAACTGACTTGCCGAACAATTTAGAAGTGACTCACCGTTCGCTTTTTGATAATACAATTCAAGGTATTTCGCGCACTGATGCGGCCGCCTTTTCGTTTCAAGGTCACCCCGAAGCGAGCCCCGGCCCAAGAGACGTAGCCCCGTTATTCGAACGGTTTATCGACATGATGAAAAAACACAGCGCAAACGCTTAAGAGGATTTAGAAATGCCAAAACGTAATGACATTCAAACCGTCTTAATCATCGGCGCTGGGCCAATAATTATTGGTCAAGCGTGTGAATTCGACTATTCAGGTGTTCAAGCCTGCAAAGCGTTGAAAGAAGAGGGCTACCGAGTTGTGTTGGTGAATTCGAACCCAGCCACTATTATGACTGATCCTGGTTTTGCTGATGCTACTTACATCGAGCCGATTAGTTGGCGAGCATTAGAAAAGATTATAGAAATTGAACGGCCAGACGTATTGCTTCCTACGATGGGTGGGCAGACCGCGTTGAATTGCGCACTCGACTTAGAGCGCGAAGGCGTACTAAAGAAATACAATGTCGAAATGATCGGCGCGACTAAAGAAGCAATCGATAAAGCTGAAGATCGTGAACAATTTAAAACCGCGATGACCAAAATCGGCCTGGAAATCGCACGGGGAGACATTGCGCACTCAATGGATGAAGCCTTCGATATTCTTGAAGGTTTAGGTTTGCCAGTTATTATTAGGCCATCATTTACGATGGGAGGCACCGGTGGCGGCATTGCCTATAATAAGGAAGAGTTTGTTCAAATTTGTGAGCGAGGCTTAGATGCATCTCCAACTGATGAGTTGCTTATAGAAGAATGTATCTTTGGTTGGAAAGAGTATGAGATGGAGGTGGTTCGCGATCGCGAAGACAATTGCATCATTATTTGTGCGATTGAGAATTTTGATGCTATGGGTGTACATACTGGCGACTCAATTACAGTTGCACCAGCGCAGACGTTAACGGATAAAGAGTATCAAATCATGCGTGATGCATCGCTAGCCGTATTGCGCGAAATTGGTGTTGATACTGGTGGTTCAAACGTACAGTTTGCAATCGACCCTAAAACTGGACGCATGATCATCATCGAGATGAATCCTCGAGTATCTCGCTCGTCAGCTTTAGCGTCTAAAGCAACTGGTTTCCCCATTGCTAAAGTTGCCGCTAAATTAGCCGTGGGCTATACCTTGGATGAGCTGCGCAATGACATTACAGGCGGCCTAACTCCGGCGTCCTTTGAGCCGAGTATTGATTACGTTGTTACGAAGATTCCTCGCTTTGACTTTGTGAAATTCCCACAAGCTGATGACACCTTAACCACCCAAATGAAGTCGGTTGGAGAGGCAATGGCGATTGGTCGTACGTTTCAAGAGTCGTTGCAAAAAGCGATGCGTAGCTTAGAGATCGGCAGCCATGGTTTTGAGCCACAACTAGGCGATTTGCAAGGTAGTGAACGTGCTGACCGGTTGAGTGCCGCGCTGCGCGTACCTAAAGCGGATCGTTTGTGGTATATCGGCGACGCCTTTCGAGAAGGTTTATCGGTCAAAGATGTACATGAGGCAACTGGTATCGAGCCTTGGTTTTTAGCTGAAATTGAAGATTTAATTGCGACCGAAGCCCAAGTGACGGGCAATCAGCTTAGCGCGCTTAATGCGGATCAAGTATTTGCATGGAAGCGTAAAGGTTTCTCTGATGTTCGTTTATCGGAAATTTTAGGTGTTAGTGAAGATGATTTTCGCGCAAAGCGTCATGATTTAAACATTCGCCCAGTCTATAAGCGGGTAGATTCATGTGCTGCGGAATTTTCGACGGCAACGGCGTATATGTACTCAAGTTATGAACACGAGTGTGAAGCCCAGCCCGAGAAAACCGACAAAATCATGGTGTTGGGCGGTGGACCAAACCGTATAGGTCAAGGAATCGAATTTGATTATTGTTGTGTCCACGCCGCTATGGCCTTACGTGAAGACGGTTATCAAACCATTATGGTCAACTGTAACCCTGAAACAGTTTCGACGGATTACGACACCTCTGATCGCTTGTATTTTGAGCCATTGACGCTAGAAGATGTGCTGGAAATCGTTCATAAAGAAAATCCGACCGGTGTCATTGTTCAATACGGAGGTCAAACGCCGCTTAAACTGGCACGCCCGCTGGAAGCGCAAGGCACTCGCGTTATAGGCACCTCGCCAAAGGCAATTCACGACGCTGAAGATCGAGAGGAGTTCCAAGCACTTTTGAACAACTTAAGCTTGAAGCAGCCACCTAATCGTATTGCTTCAAGTGAAAATACCGCGCTCGCATTAGCGGCTGAAGTAGGTTATCCATTGGTGGTTCGCCCATCGTATGTTTTGGGTGGTCGCGCAATGGAAATCGTTCATGATGAGGTGGCGCTTTCGAACTACATGCACTCTGCGATTCAGGTTTCAAACGAGTCGCCAGTATTGCTAGATCGCTTTTTAAATGACGCGATTGAGGTCGATGTTGACGCTATTTGCGACGGTAGCGATGTCGTTATCGGTGGAATCATGGAACACATTGAGGAAGCAGGTGTGCACTCAGGTGACTCGGCGTGCTCGTTACCGCCGTTTAGTTTATCTGAAGAAATTAAGGCTGAACTGCGCGAACAGACTAAACAAATGGCACTGGCGTTAAACGTT
>CAZFVP010000068.1:0-10903 GCA_964522345.1 uncultured Gammaproteobacteria bacterium
CTCTATATGAGTTAAATGACTCATATATGGAGCGGCTTTCAAGAGTTACTTTCATGCGTATTCGAGGTAACATAGCCATTGGTCAGATGCGATTAATCGACAACGGTAAACTTGGAACTCAAATTAGTATGAAAATCGGCGTAGTAATGGACCCAATTAGCTCCATTAACATAAAAAAAGACAGTACTTTTGAAATGATTTGGCAAGCACAGCTACTAGGCTGGGAAGTCGAATATATAGAAATGAACGACTTATCTATCGATAATGGCGTCGCGCTAGGTGATGTTCGAGCTCTTCGCGCACATCAAAATGTAGACCATTGGTATGATCTAGGAGAACCTCGTCGAATCAAACTCGGAGACCTTGATGCTATTCTCATGCGAAAAGACCCGCCATTTGATATGGAGTTTGTTTACTCAACTTACATCCTAGAACTTGCCGAACAACAAGGCGCGCTGGTGGTAAATTCGCCCAAAGCACTTCGAGATTGTAACGAAAAAGCATATTGCGCGTGGTTTCCTGAAGTTTGCCCCGATACCATTATCACTCGTAAAAGCAGTGACTTTCGGTCTTTCTTAGCGAAACATGATGACATTATCGTTAAGCCACTCGACGGCATGGGCGGCGCATCTATATTTAGAGTACAAGCGGGATCACCAAATATTGGAGTTATTATTGAAACCCTCACAAATCACGAAACCACCTACGCGATGGCGCAGCGTTATATGCCCGAAATTGTCGATGGGGACAAGCGCATACTAATGGTAAATGGTGAACCAATTCCGTATGTATTGGCGCGTTTAGCGGCAAAAGGCGAAACACGCGGCAACCTCGCCGCTGGAGGCCGAGGCGTGGCACAAGAGATTAGCGACAGTGACCGACACATCGCATCGATAGTTGGCCCAGAGTTGGTAAAGCGTAATATTATGTTCGCCGGCTTAGACGTTATTGGTGATCGTTTAACTGAGATCAATGTCACCAGCCCAACTTGCATAAAAGAAATCAATGAGGCCTATGGCACCAATATTGCACTCGACCTCATGCAAGCAATAGAGAAAAAGCTAAAAAGCTAACTCTAAACCATTGGCACATTACGGCAAATGATGAATACATCAGCGAGCAACAGCGCACAAAAAGACTTGTTAAGTGTTACCGCCTTTTTTTCGGCAATAGCACACATGTGTCTTATTTTACTAGTAACCTTTACGGTGCCAGAAATTGCCTCGCGACCAAGCACCGACAACACCTTAGATGTGGTGCTGCTAAACTCGTCTAACAATGAGAAGTTTGAAGATGCGGAAATTGTATCCAGCTCAAATAATGCAGGAGGTGGAGAGTTTGATCGAGAATCTGAATCACCTAAAGAATGGAAACCTGTTACACCATCAGAAATAGAGTCTGTTCAAAAATCAGCTAATCAGCAACGCCAAACGAGTTTAACTCCAGACCAATTTATTACAGCAACCCAAGGCAATATTAGTGTTCAACGTTTAGCACCAGATGAAACTCAGCTGGAAAATAAGAAAACAACCAAAGGGCCTGACAAATTCAGCCTTAACGCTCGTAAACTAGAGCGTGAACGTCTACTCGCGAAGATCAACCAAGACCAATTGGATTACGGTAAGCGCCCAAGGAAAGAGTTCCTATCTCCTACAACTAAGGAACACGGTGCGGCTGAGTATTTAGATAAATGGAGAAAGCGCCTAGTAGAGATTGGCAATGCTAACTACCCGGTGAAAGTCAAAGCGAATAAACTCAGTGGCACATTAATTGTTTCGGTCGAGATTAACCGTAATGGTACGATCAATGACATTGAAATTCTAAAGCCTTCACCACATAAAATATTAAACGACTCAGCATTGCGCATCGTTCGCGACGCTTCACCCTTCGAAGCATTCCCGGATGAGGAGTTTTTTAGAAAAACCGATATTCTGGTTATTACCAGATCGATTCATTTCTTAAAAGACAATCGAGTTACAAGTTCTTCTGCTCGGCGACGACGTGGCTAAAAAGGATCTGAAGAGCCGAGTTCAAAACGCGGAGACATTTCTCGCCTTTGACATAGGTTTAAAGCGCACCGGTGTGGCAAGCGGTAATTTATTTACTAAGACGGCCACTCCAACTGGCGCTTTAGTCGTAAACAATGGCCGACATGATTGGGCTGGCGTAGACACTCTAATTGAACAATGGGAACCAGATGCCATTATCATTGGCGACCCTCAAAGTTCTGACCCTCACCTAAACAAAGCAATCAATCGATTCAAAAGTCATATTCATAGATGGCACAAATTGCCAATCATTGATGTTGACGAGAGGCTTACGTCATCCGCCGCGAATGAAACACTTACTCAACATAAACTAAGCCAACAACGCAAAACCGAATTACGAGACCAAGTGGCGGCCGCGTTAATACTTGAAACTTACTTCAACTCCTTAAGCGAAGTCTAAGTACTCGAGAGTTAATCGCGACTCTCGCACACAACAGAAGAGCTGTGCTATTCTTCGGCGCAATTCGCCGATGAGAACGTTCTAATGCTGCCATTCAAATCTCTTACTTCGTCAAAACAGCTTACCCCCGAAATTATCGAACAGGTATTCAATGTAATCGATAAAATGGCCTTAAGCATTGAAACTAAAGGCCGAATAGATTTGCTTGACGACAAAGTTGTCGCTTTACTCTTTTTTGAACCAAGCTCTCGCACCATGATGAGCTTTCAAAGCGCGGCACAACGACTAAAAGCGGGAATGGTGTTTGCCCAAAATGCCAGCAGTACATCATTTGAAAAAGGTGAGAGCTTAGAAGACTTGATTCGAATGGTCGAAGCCTATTCTGACATTATAGTGATGCGTCACGCACAACAGGGCAGCGCCGATATTGCCGCAAATACAAGCAAAGTTCCGTTTATAAATGCGGGTGACGGTGGCAATGAGCATCCGACTCAATCGTTGATTGATGCTTACACTATTCACAAAGAAAAAGGCCGCTTAGATTCACTCAATATCGTATTTGGGTTTGATTCACTACAGTCGCGTAGCATTCATTCCTTATCGCGTTTATTGTCTCAATATAAAAATAACCAATTCACCTTCGTCGGCCCTAAGGAGTTGGAGCCTAGCAAAGAGCTACTCTCCGAACTATCCGCCACAGGCACGGAGTGCAAAATCTCGAGTGAAGTCAGTTTGCACGATGGTTATGACGTGGCATACGTGAATCGTTTACAAGAAGAACGTTTTAAAAATAGAGCTATTTTCGACCAAAACCGGCGTAAATACCGATTAACTAAAGCCGGCGTCGAAAATTCAGGATGTCTGATTTTAAACCCCCTACCTCGCATCGATGAAATAGACACTGAGGTTGACGACTTGTCAAACGCGGTCTATTTCAAACAAGCAAGTTATGGTGTGCCAGTGAGAATGGCGCTATTAGCAATGTTATTGGGTAAAGCTTAATTTACTATTTTTCAGAGCACGCCTAAATACAAAAATATGAACTTTGCCGCGCCTTACACCTTTTTATCAACTTACGCTAGTAATCATCTTCCTCAATTTCCACACCGGCTAAGGTTTCACCAAACTCGGTCTTAGAAGCGTCTTTACCCTTAAGTTTAATCGCTAAACGCAAATCATTCTCCGACTCCGCGTTCTTAATAGCGTCTTCGTAAGTAATTAAATCACGTTCGTGTAAATCGAATAATGCTTGGTCAAATGTCTGCATACCCCATTCAACTGATTTTTCCATTGCACTACGAATTTCGTCGATACGATGATCTTTGATCATGTCTGAGATCATCGGGCTATTTATCAAAATTTCTACCGCTGGAACACGCCCTTCTCGGTCTTTAACTGGGAGTAAACGTTGAGATACCAACCCATAGAGATTCATCGATAAGTCCATCGATAGCTGATCTCTACGGTCCGCGGGGAAAAAGTTGAAGATTCGATCTAAGGCTTGATAGGCATTATTCGCATGCAACGTAGCAATGCATAAATGACCTGTTTCCGAGAATACGATCGCTGAATCCATTGTTTCTCGAGTTCGAATCTCTCCAATTTGAATAACGTCAGGCGCTTGGCGCATCGCATTAATAAGCGCTATGTCAAAAGAATCTGTATCTACCCCAACTTCACGTTGAGTCACGATAGACTTCTTATGAGTATGCAAATACTCGATCGGGTCTTCAACGGTAATAATGTGATCTTGAGAATTGCGATTACGATAATCAACTAAAGCCGCCATTGAGGTACTTTTACCTGTACCGGTTCCACCTACAAAAATTAGCAGGCCGCGTTTCTTCATGATCATCTTCTTTAAGACTTCAGGAATTTTCAGCTCGTCGACCGTGGGAATGCTCGTTTTGATTGCCCGCAGCACCATGCCAACACTATCTTGCTGAATGAACACGTTGACACGAAAACGGCCAATTTGCTTCGGATGAATCGCAAAGTTACATTCTTTTTCACTCTCAAATATACGACGCTGTTCCTCGTTCATAATGCTGTAACACAGCTCTTGAGACTCTTTTCGATCAAGAGGGTTACCAGCGATTGGGAAAATTTTCCCATCAACTTTAAAACTCGGCGTAGCGTTAGCGGTAATGAACATATCTGACGCGTTCTTTACCATCATTGCACGCAGCAAATCGGCCATTTTATACATATGGGGAACTCCGGTAAAAAGTAGGTTTACAAATAATCAACAAGGCTTATAAGAACTTGCTCTTATCAACCGCGCGAGAGCGTGCATCACCAGGAGTAATCAATCGATCTCTCACCAAACCCTCTAGACATTGATCCAAGGTTTGCATTCCGTCCGCTTGGCCAGTTTGAATCATAGAATACATTTGAGCAATTTTATCTTCACGAATTAAATTTCGTATCGCGTTGGTACCGACCATTATTTCGTGCGCTGCAACTCGTCCACCGCCAACTCGTTTAATTAATGTTTGTGCAATGACAGCTTGAATCGACTCTGAAAGCATCGAACGGACCATCGATTTCTCCTCTGCCGGAAATACATCCACGATACGGTCAATCGTCTTAGGCGCGGAACTCGTATGCAAAGTAGCGAGTACCAAATGACCAGTCTCGGCAGCCGTCATAGCAAGACGAATGGTTTCTAAATCACGTAACTCACCAACCAAAATAACGTCGGGATCTTCACGCAAGGCTGACTTCAATGCATTATCAAAGCTGTGTGTATTTTTGTTCAGTTCTCTCTGGTTGATCAAACATTTTTTACTGACGTGAACAAATTCGATTGGATCTTCTACAGTCAAGATGTGCGAGCGTTGCTTTTCATTAACGTGGTCAACCATCGCCGCTAGCGTTGTTGATTTTCCCGAACCCGTCGGTCCGGTAACCAACACTAAGCCTCGAGGCTTCATAACTAGCTCTCGAAAAATATCCGGGGCGTTAAGGTCGTCCAAACTTAAAACGACCGACGGAATAGTACGAAAAACCGCCGCTGGGCCTCGATCTTGATTAAACGCATTTACACGAAAACGAGCAACATTGGGAATCTCGAATGAGAAATCCACCTCCAAGTCTTCTTCGTATGACTTACGCTGTTGGTCATTCATGATATCGAAAATCATCTTCGTTACCGTTTCGCCGTCAAGCGTAGGTAAATTGATTCGTTTCATATCACCATCTACACGAATTAACGGCGGCATCCCCGCTGAAATGTGTAAATCTGATGCTTTATTTTTTTGGCTAAAGGCGAGTAACTCAGCAATATCCATACCTTCTCCGGGCTTAATTGGTGTACATTTTAGTTAGAATTAACGTAGACAAGTATAACCACAAACGTATTAATGAGTCATAGTGAATATGTATGCCAAAAAATGGCAACTGTAAAAGAACGTATCGCCATAGCATGTTCATCGGTCGGCCGCGCTCCTAAAAGCGTAAGGTTAATCGGTGCTAGCAAAAAACAGACCCCTGAATTAATTAGTCAATTTGTTAATTCGAATCTCCTCGATTTAGGTGAAAACTACCTCCAAGAGGCAATTGACAAGCAACATCAGTTGCCCAATTTGATGGTTAATTGGCATTTTATCGGGCACATACAGTCGAATAAGACTAAAGCTATCGCAAAACACTTTAATTGGGTACATGGTGTAGACCGATTAAAAATCGCAAAGCGCCTAGCGACTCAACATGATCGTCGGACACCAATAAACATATTGATACAGTTAAACCCTGACCTCGAAGAAACTAAAGGTGGGGTGTCAATGCGTGAGGCACCAGAACTGTGTCAACAAATCGCTGAAATCGAAGGCTCACGACTGCATGGCTTTATGATGATTCCACAAGCTCGCAGCGACCACGACCAACAACGCGCCGTTTTTGCGCAAGCGAGAGAGCTTCTTGAGCGCTGTAATCAACAGTACGGGCTAAAATTAGACCAGCTTTCGATGGGTATGTCGGGCGACCTCGAAGCCGCCATCGCCGAAGGCAGCACGATGGTTAGAGTCGGTACAGACTTGTTTGGAACTCGGGACTAACGTCTGATACACCAACCGCTAAATTAAGTTGGTGTATTAGTGCTTTAATTCTCTTAGCCTAACGCTCGTTAAAACGGTACAATTTAGTTTATCAAGTTCTATTAACCTTTGAATCAAAACAGTGACTATTAAGATTGGCTTTATCGGTGGCGGCAATATGGCCACTAGTTTAATAGGGGGCGCGGTCTCTCAAGGTGACATTCCAGCCGACCGTATTTGGGTGTTCGAACCCGACTTAGACAAAGCGCAAGCCCTGGCGACCAAATACGGTATCAACACTGCGCAAGACAACGTTGAACTAATAGCCAAATCAGATATCGTTGTTATCGCTGTAAAACCGCAAGTCATGCAAAAGGTAATTTCCCCAGTCGCCGAAAATTTTCGGCAAGCTAAGCCACTGATAGTATCGGTCGTCGCTGGAATAACCGCGACCTCTATTGAGAAATGGTTAGGTGATAGCTTTTCAATCATTAGAGTCATGCCAAACACGCCAGCCTTAGTCGGAATGGGCGCAAGTGGCTTATACGCAAATCGAGGCGTCAGCCAAGAACAACGAGAGGCCATTGAGGCGCTCTGCAATGCGGTTGGCATCACTGCGTGGGTCGACTCTGAAGCCGACATAGACAGCGTTACCGCGCTTTCTGGCAGTGGCCCGGCTTATTTTATGTTGTTTATCCAAAGCTTAATTGAAGCGGCTCAAGCAGCAGGTTTGAGCCGGGAGTCTGCAAAATCTTTAGCGACTCAGACAGCCGCCGGAGCTGCGCATTTAGTCGCCACTAGCGACGCGCCTCTACAAACTCTTATCGATAATGTCACATCACCGAACGGCACTACTGAAAAAGCCCTGCAGTCGTTCGACCAAGCAAATTTAAAATCAGTTATTGCTAACGCATTCGAAGCGGCACGAAAGCGTTCTGAAGAACTTGCAAAAGAACTAGGTTAATTTTATGCCATACATTCAGAACGCCAGCACATTTATAATTGAAACTCTGTTTAACCTTGCGCTTTATATTGTCTTACTACGATTTTGGATGCAGTGGGTTCGAGCTGATTTTCGTAACGACTTCGGACAATTTATTATTTCAGTAACCAACCCAATAATTATCCCAATTCGCCGCGTAGTCCCGAGCATCGGAGTTGTTGATACGGCAACCGTGTTGTTTGCGATTATTATCGCCGCATTAAAATTCTATGCATTGATTTTTATTGCAGGAGGCGGGTTCACCTCATACTCAGTTCTAAAAATACTCTCCATTGCGATTGCATCAGTTTTAGACTCAAGCATTTATCTTTTTCTGGCCGCTATTTTCATCGGTATCATCGCCAGCTGGCTTAACCCACATAGCTATCACCCGATATTGAATATCGCTCGTTCAATCAGCGAACCTTTACTCTCGCCTGCTAGAAGGTTATTACCGTCAATGGGTGGCATCGATTTTTCGCCGATGTTGGTAATCTTATTCTTGCGAGTGAGTCAAATGTTGCTAATCGCGCCATTGTATCGTTTACCTCTGTAGATAATTAACATTGAAAATGGGTTTACAAAGCAATGAATTAGTCGAGCCTCAAACCGTTACGTTCGAAGAGACACTTGAATTAGAGAGTAAAGGTCGCCTCGATGGCTATACATTGGCTTACGAAACATATGGAACTCTTAATCAGAAACGAGACAACGCCTTATTAATTTGCCATGCCCTGAGTGGCAATCATCATGTTGCTGGGCGCTACGATGATTCGGGGCGAACCAACGGTTGGTGGCACCTACTAGTTGGGCCAGGCAAGCCTATCGACACCGATAAGTTTTTTGTTGTCTGTAGTAACAATATTGGCGGATGCGATGGCAGCACTGGCCCAAGTTCGATCAACCCCACTACAAAAAAACCGTACGGTACCGAGTTCCCCATCGTTACAGTGAAAGACTGGGTATATACGCAAACCAAATTGAGTGACCACCTTGGCATATCCCAATGGGCGGCCGTTATCGGTGGAAGCTTAGGCGGAATGCAGGCAATGCAATGGAGCATTAGTTACCCTGACCGCCTTCGACATTGCTTGTTAATCGCTAGCGCCCCGAAATTAAATGCGCAAAATATTGGTTTTAATGATGTTGCCCGTCAAGCGATACGCACCGACCCTGATTTTCACAACGGCAATTACTACCAACATGAAAGCTCGCCCGCAAGAGGTATGCGAGTTGCCCGTATGATCGGTCATATAACGTATTTATCTGAAGACATCATGGCACAAAAGTTTGGTCGTAATCTGCGTAAGAAAGCAAAATTTGACTACGAGTTTACCCCTGAATTCGAAGTAGAAAGCTATCTTCGTTATCAAGGTGATGCATTCATCAATAAATTCGATGCAAACACCTATTTGTTAATGACCAAGGCGCTGGACTATTTTGACCCCGCCGCCGAAACAAATGACGACCTTACTAAAGCACTTAAGCCCGCTAAGGCTAATTTTTTAGTCGTTTCGTTCACCAGCGACTGGCGCTTTTCGCCTGAGCGATCTCGCGAAATCGTACGAGCATTACAAAGCAACAAATTAAACGTGAGTTACGCAGAGATCGAATCGTCACAAGGGCATGACTCATTTTTATTGGCAATAGACGACTACACTAAAGTCATGCACGCCTACTTAAATAGAATTGCGCGCGAGTCTGAATCAATGAATAGTTTAGGAGAGGAGCATGTCTAAACTTCTAAATACATCAACTCTATCGCGCTACGATCATCAAGTGATTACTCAGTGGGTCGATTCGGGCAGCCGGATAATCGATTTAGGCTGCGGTAATGGCTCACTACTTAAGCACTTACAGGCAAGCAAAAAAGTCACTGGCTATGGCGTCGAATTAAACCCTGACATGATCGATCAATGCATTGAAAATGATATCAACGTCATTCAATTCAACTTAGATAAAGGCTTAGGTCATTTTGACTCCGATTCGTTCGATACTGTAATTTTATCGTTAACACTGCAATCAATGAGAAGCCCCCGAAGACTGCTCGAAGAAATGATGCGCGTCGGCCGCCAAGGCATTGTCACCTTTCCAAATTTCGCGCACTGGCGTAATCGTTGGCAGATCGCTTTTGGCGGTCACATGCCCGTGAGTGATGAATTGCCGTACAAATGGTATAACACGCCAAATATCCACCTTTGTACTTTGAATGATTTTCATCTACTTTGTGAGCAACTAGGCTTTCAAATTGAATCATCAATTGCGGTGCGAACCGACGGCAAACAAACTCTCGGGCTCAAGACAATGCCCAATTTATTTGGCGAAATCGCCCTATGCCGCTTTAGCAAACGCTAGACAACAAACTGAAAACACATTATGAATAACAACGACATTCTTCGCCGCCTACGTTTTGCGTTTGATTTTTCCAATAAAGATGCCGTGGCTCTTTTCTCACTAGACCCTAGTTCAACTAGTGACATGACTCAACCTTCTTTTTTAAAACGGCTAGCAAAAGACGATGACAACGACTTTGTCGAATGTAATGATGCAGAACTAGCTGCTTTTTTGGATGGACTCATTGTTTCGAAACGGGGCCTGCGCGACCCAGCGCCTAAGCCAGAAACAAAGCCAGCTGACTTTCGTATGAGTAAAAATGACATACTAAAAAAGCTACGCATTGCAATGTCATTCCGCGAACAAGAAATGCTTGCTACCTTAGAACAAGGTGGCACAACAATGTCAAAAAGTGAGCTAGGCGCCTTATTCAGAAGCTCTAGTCACAAACATTATCGCGCGTGCGGTAATCAAGTACTAAGAAATTTTATCAAAGGGTTAACACGACAACTTAGGCCAGCAGAAAAAGACTAAATTACTGGTCATTCTCTCGAATGAATATCACATTCTTAGTGAACTATGATCTGCCCTCTCTTTTGGCACTTAACTACCTGATTCCTAATCTCGCTCAACACGACCTTAGTGTATTCTATTCTAAAAAGAATCTAAGCCAAACCGGTTCCCCCTTACTGAGCTGACAACATTTGACTTAAACAGTCTATCCTCACCTTCACCATTGAGCGGTTTCGAACAATTTGGGGCTCAACCTCTTAACCACATTAACACCCTAGACTTTCAACGTTTCAGGAGAGGAGAACCAGATATTGTTATTAGCATTCGGCATATGTCGATACTTAAACCAGATGTTATTCACGTACCAATTAGGCGTAATTAACCTGCATTCTGGCTTACTACCCGCTTATCAAGGCGTAATGGCAACGTTCTGGGCACTGTTAAACAAAGAGCAAAGAATAGGCACAACGCTCCATTTCATTGAAGACAGCACAATCGATACCGGCGCAATAATTTCCCAATCTTTAGTAGACGCAAACTATGGGGAGTCATATTTATGGAACGTGTTACATATTTACAAAGCTGGGTG